>NZ_JABXFH010000044.1:0-52592 GCF_013372745.1 Janthinobacterium sp. BJB401
CGCCGAACGGGCGGCCACGGTTTCATCGTCGAGCTGCAACGGGTCGTCGGCGCAGCGCATGCTGCAATCGAGGTGGATTTTATGGAAGCCGGCGGCCGCATACGCGGCGATCAGGGTTTCGGCGTGGTTCATGGCGGTGGCCGCATCGAGGTGCTGCCAGGCGTTCGGGCCCAGATGGTCGCCGCCCAGCACGAGGCGGCTGGCGGGGAAACCCTGTTCGCGGGCCAGTGCCAGCATGGTGTCGCGGAAAACGGCCGGCGTCATGCCCGTGTAGCCGCCGAACTGGTCGACCTGGTTCGACGTCGCCTCGACCAGCAGCACCGTGTCGTACTCGCTGGCCACGCGCATGGCGGCGCGCAGCACGCTCGGGTGGCTGCAGCAGACGGCGTACAGTCCCACGCGCTCGCCGCGGCGGTGCGCCTTGATCACTTGCTGGATCGGGGACAGGGTAAAAGTCGGGTTTTCCGCTTGCTTCATCATGGTTACGCCTTCGTATGTTGTCGGATCAAAAGGGCCGCGCCGCGCGCGCCGCCGGCGTCGCCAAAGCGGGGCGGCAGGATAGGCGGCACGTGCACGCCGGGGAACAGATGGCGCTTCACGGCGGCCGGCAGCTTGTCGTACAGGTGCGGCAGCTTGGACAAGCCGCCGCCGAGCACGATCACGTGCGGGTCGTAGGCCAGCACCAGACCGGCCAGCGCGTGGCCCAGCACGTCGAGGTGCACGGCCACCGTGCGCTGGGCCACGGCGTCACCCATGTTGGCGCGCGCCACGATCGCCAGAGGCTCTGCGCCGTCGCCGCCAAAGTGGGCGTGGATTTTGCGCATGGCGGGGCCGGAGACATAGCGCTCCAGGCAGCCCGCCTTGCCGCACGGACAGGGGTAATCGGCCAGGCCATGCTGCGCCATCAGGGTGGCGGGCAGGCTCCAGTGGCCCCATTCGCCGGCCACGCCGTTGAAACCGCGCAGCAGCTGGCCACCCACGCAATAGCCGCCGCCCGCGCCCGTGCCGAGGATGGCGCCGAACATGCTGGCGGCGTTGTCGGCCGCGCCGCCTTGCGCTTCCGACAGGGCGAAGCACTGGCAATCGTTGCCGATGGCGACAGGACGCTGCAAGGCCTGCTGCAGGGTTTGCGCCACCAGGCGGCCATTCAGGGCCGGCACGTTGGAGCTGAGCTGTCGGCCGCTGGCGCTGTCGATCACGCCGGGCAAGCCGATGCCGACGGGCGCCGTCGTGCCCAGTGCCAGGTCGCCGCGCGCCACCAGGTCGACGATGGCTTGCACGAAAGCGGCAAAATCGTCGCCCGGCGTGGCCACCCGTTCGCGGAACACTTCTTCCAGCGCGCCATCGCGGTCGGCAAAGGCGACCAGCTCCATCTTGCTGCCGCCGATGTCGATGCCGTGGTAGCCGGCTGTGTGATTAGAATTGGTCATGGCCATAGATGGTGACGCCTTGCACGACACGGTTGACGATGCCGCCGGCGAATGGATTGTCGGGGCGCAGTTGCAGCAGTGCGGACTGGTGCAGCGCATATTGCTGCGCCATCAGCAGCCACAGCGGGGCCAGCCAGGCGTCGGGCCAGGCCGGCGCATCGGCAGATAAGTCACCGCCGATACCGACGGTCAGGCACGTCTGCGCCACGCTGTCGCGCTGCAGTTCTTTCAATAGGTCGTCTTCGTACTGGCGCGCCAGCGGCTTGCTGCTGCGCAGCAGGATCACCAGCGATTCCGTGGTGACGGCCGATTTCGGGCCGTGGCGGAAGCCCAGCGGCGTATTCGCCATCGCCATGACTCTGCCGCCCGTCAATTCCAGGATTTTCAGGGCCGCTTCCTTGGCCAGCGCTTCCAGCGGGCCGCTGCCCAGGTAGACGACGCGCTGCACCGGCGTCGAACCGAGGTCCGCCACGGACGCCGACCAGTCGCGCAAGGCTTGCTCGCCCAGCTGCGCCAAGGTCTCCAGGCGCGTCAAATCGACGTCCTTGCCCAGTACCGACAGGGCGGCCAGCAGCATGCTGCTGAAACTGCTGGTCATGGCGAAGCCGCGGTCGCAGCTGCCTTCCGGCATCAGCAGGTTATACGTATTGCTGTCGTTGGCGCCCTGGCGCGCCAGCTTGCCGTCCGCGTTGCAGGTGATGTTCAGGAAGCGCGCGCCGGGCACGACCTGGCGCAGCAGTTCCACGGCCGCCAGGCTTTCCGGGCTGTCGCCGCTGCGGGCAAACGAGACGAGCAGGGTGGGCGCGTCCGCTTCCAGGTACAGCTCATGGTGCGTCAGCAAAGTCGTGGTGGCGATGGCGCGGATCTGCGCGGGCCAGGCCGCATTCAGGGTATCGACGACGATCTCGCCCACATAGGCCGAGCTGCCGGCGCCCGTCAGGATGACGCGTTGCTGCGGATTCGACAGCGCGTCGCCGAGGAAGGCGGCCAGTGCCGCTTGCTCCTTGCGCAAAATGCTGGCCAGCGCGCGCCAGATGGCCGGCTGGTGGGCGATTTCCTCGGCCGTGTGCAGGCCGCCGATGTCGCGCCAGGTTTGAATGTCACGCTGAAGAAGGGTAGTCATGAGAGCTCAGTAAAGTGTTTGTTGGAGAAAGCATAAATACTAAATTTCGAAAAGTCAAATACGAAAGTAAAACGAAAGTAAATAGTTTTCTGTCTTGCGAAATAATGTCGCTTTAAAGGCATCGAAGCGTGCTGCGGTGCAGCGTAAAAGCCCGTGGCGGCGCGGGCTGTCGCTGAAATGCCACGATAACGAAAGTATGTTTTGTGACATTTTGGTGAAACGTAAGAAAAATGCGCCAATTCTGGGCATTTTATTAATAAATTGCCGCTTCAACTTTCTTTTGATTGACGATATTTATTTTTCTTCTTAAAGTATTTCATCGAATCACTTCTGAAAGCCGATAGATGAAACCTCTCCCGCTTCCCCGCCGCGTCCTTGCCGCCTGTGTCCTCGCTGCCCTTGCCACCCTGTCCGCGCAAAGCGTGCAGGCCGCGCCTGTCGGCAACCTGGCCAGCGTGAGTGCCGTGCACGCGGCCGACGTGGCCAAGGGCGAGGCACTGGGCTGGGATCTGCGCAGCGACACGGGCATGCAGTTGCGTATCAGCCTGCCGCAGGTGGACGTGCTGCGCATCCAGGCGGGCGGAAAAGGGGGCTTGACGGGGCCGGGCGACAAGGCCGCGCCCATCGTCGTGGGCCAGCCGGCCGCGCAGGTGGCGTACCAGATCCATGAACAGCCTGACCATATCCTGATCAGCACCGAAGCCCTGAGCCTGCGCATCGACCGCAAGCCGTTGCGCTTTACCCTGCTGCGCAAGGGCGACCTGATCCCGCTATGGCGCGAAGTGCAGCCGCTGTCGCTCGACGACAAGCAGGGCGTGCAGGTGCTATCGAGCTTGCCGGGCGAGCGTTACTTTGGCGGCGGCCAGCAAAATGGCCGCTTCGAATTCAAGGGTAAGCAGGTGCCCGTGTCGTATTCGGGCGGCTGGGAAGAGGGCGACCGGCCGAATCCCGCGCCATTCCTCATGAGTTCACGCGGATGGGGCATGCTGCGCAATACCTGGTCCGATGGGAACTACGACTTGCGCGATGCGCAGCAGATCTCGCTGCAGCATGCGGAAGGCCGCTTCGATGCGTATTTCTTCGTCGGCAAGGACCTGCGCGACGTCGTCGCCCGCTATACGGACTTGACGGGCCGCGCGCGCATGCTGCCCCGCTGGGCGCTGGAATACGGCGACGCCGATTGCTACAACGATGGCGACAACGTGAAAAAGCCCGGTTCCGTGCCCAAGGGCTGGAGCGACGGCCCAAGCGGCAAGACGCCGGACGTGGTGGAAAGCGTGGCGCGAAAATACCGCGAACACGACATGCCGGGCGGCTGGATTTTACCCAACGACGGCTACGGCTGCGGCTACACGAATCTGCCGGAAACCGTGAAGGGCCTGGCCGGCTATGGCTTTCGCACGGGCCTGTGGACGGAAAACGGCGTCGACAAGATCGCCTGGGAAGTGGGCCAGGCGGGCAGCCGCGTGCAAAAGCTCGACGTGGCGTGGACGGGCAAGGGCTACCAGTTCGCCATGGATGCGAACAAGTCGGCCTACGACGGCATCCTGAACAACTCCGACAGCCGTCCCTTCCTGTGGACGGTGATGGGCTGGGCCGGCATCCAGCGCTACGCCGTGGCGTGGACGGGCGACCAGAGCGCCAGCTGGGACTACATCCGCTGGCACATCCCGACCCTGATCGGCTCGGGCCTGTCCGGCCAGGCGTATGCATCGGGCGACGTGGACGCCATCTTTGGCGGCAGCCCGGAAACCTATCTGCGCGACTTGCAGTGGAAAAGCTTTACGCCTGTCCTGATGGGCATGTCCGGCTGGGCCGCGGCCGAGCGCAAGCATCCGTGGTGGTTTGATGAGCCTTACCGCGACATCAACCGCCGCTATCTGAAGCTGAAGATGCGCCTCACTCCCTATATGTATACCCTCGTGCGCGAAGCGGAGCAATCGGGCGCGCCGCTGGTGCGCGGCCTGATGTGGGACTACCCGCAAGACCCGGCCGCCTACACGGAAGCGTATAAATATCAATTCCTGCTGGGGCGCGACGTGCTGGTGGCGCCCGTCTACCGCAGCCAGGCCGTCAGCGGCGGCTGGCGCAAGGGCATCCACCTGCCGCAGGGTACGTGGTACGACTACTGGGATGGCCGCCAGGCCACGGCGGACGCGAAAGGACGCGACCTGGACATGCAGGTGACGCTCGATAAACTGCCCGTGTTCGTGCGCGCCGGCGCCATCCTCCCCATGTATCCGGAAATGCTGTACGACGGCCAGAAGCCGAAGGATCAGCTGACCCTCGATATCTACCCGCACGGCGATTCCGACTACACCCTGTATGAAGACGATGGCAGCACGCGCCAGTACCAGGGCGGCGCCTTCAGCCAGCAAGTCATCCGCATGCGCCAGACGGGCGGCGACGTGCAGGTCGATATCGGCGCCGTCGATGGCCAGTACCAGGGCCAGGAAGCGCGCCGCGGCTATGCGCTGCGCATGCTGGCGGGCCAGGCTCCGGCCACCGTGCGGGCTGGCGAACGGCTGATCGCGGCATTCGCCGACCGTGCCGCCTACGACAAGGCAGCCGAAGGCTGGTTCTTCGACTCTGCAGACAGGCAAGGCACCCTGAACGTGAAAGTGGCGGCGCAGGATATCCGCCAGCCTTTAGCTTTGCAGGTCGCCGGCGCGCTGGCCGTGGCACGAGTGGACGCGGATTTCCCCGCTGCCCCCGTGCCGGGCCGCGCCTTGCCGGCCGACGCCATGCAGGTGGTGGCGCGTCCTGCGGAGGAAAGCGGTTATCCGCTGGAAAACGCTTTCGACGGCAAGCCGGAGACATGGTTCCGCACCGTGCGCAGCCCGTCCGTGAAAAGCGGCCCGCATGAATGGGTGATCGGTTTCACGGAGCGCCGGCTGGTCGACGGCATTGAACTGGCGCCGCGCAACGACCAGCACTGGAAGCATGGCCAGGTGCGCGACTATGAAATTTACATTGGCGACAACAATGGCGAGTGGGGCGCGGCGCTTGCGCGCGGCACCTTGAAACTGGAGCAGGGTGTGCAAACGATCAATTTCCCCGCCACGGCCGGGCGCCTGCTGCGCTTCCGTGTCATGAGTACGCAAAATCCGGAAGGCGATGGCGCGGCGTCCACCGACCCGATGGTGACGGCGGCGCAAGTGGGTCCGGTGGCGCGCGCGTTCGACGCGGCGCTGGCCACCGACGTGGCACCCGTCACCTTGTCCGCCTTCCGCGTGCTCGAACACCGCGTGGCCGAAGGCGAGGAAGTGCAGCGCTACCTGTCGGACCTGGCGCTGCCGAAGACTATCGCGAAAGACCGGCCAGCCGGCAAGGCGGCCGACATGCGCATGAACGGGCTGTGGTTCCGCAAGGGCCTCGGCGTGGGACCGGCCAGCCGCATCGACTTGCAGCTGGCGGGCAACTGGAATCTGCTGCGCGCCGACCTGGGCGTGGACGATAGCTGCCGCGGCGCGGGCGGCTTGCAATTCCAGGTCTGGAGCGGTGAGCGGCTGCTGTATGACAGCGGCCTGGTCACGGCTCCCGGGGTGGTCAAACCCGAAATCGACGTGCGCGGCCTGAGCCAGCTCAGTTTGCGCACCCTGGGCGCGCGCGGCGCCCACCCGGCCCAGGTGTGCGGCAACTGGGCCAACGCCGTGCTGACCGGCACGGAAGGCGCGACCGTCAAGCCGCGCTAGACACTCAATCATGCATTAAAAAAGAGCCCCTCTTCGGACCGGGGAGGGGCTCTTGCAGCCTTGCGAAAACAAATCACTTATAAAAGGGAGTTGAGAATGCACTTGAAAAAACTGATGGCCGCCATGGTGGCGGTAGGGTTGGCCTCAACGGCGCTGGCGGCGGAGGAGGAGAAACTGCAGCGTGTGGAAGTGACGGGTTCGAGCCTGAAGCGCATCAACGCGGAGACGGCGTCGCCGGTGCAGGTGATCAACGCCAAGCAGATCGAAAACATGGGCGCGCTCACCTTGCTGCAAGTGCTCGACAACCTGCCTGCCGCCCGCCCGGCGCAGCAGGATTTCCGCTCGATGTTTACGGGGTCCGATGGCGGCTCGCAAGCGAACTTGCGCGGCCTCGGCGCACAGGGCACGCTGGTGCTCTTGAATGGCCGCCGCCTGTCGTTCTATGGCGCGCCGGCCGGCTTCCAGACCATGTTCGTCAATATCGACGCCATTCCCGCCGCCGCCATCGAGCGCATGGAGATTTTGACGGATGGCGCGTCGGCCATATATGGCTCCGACGCCGTCGCCGGCGTCATCAACGTGATCACCAAGAAGTCGTACCAGGGCCTGGAAGCGCGCGCCAATGGCGAGTTTTCACCGAGCGTGAAATCGTATGGCGAACGCCAGGCCAGCGTGCTGTATGGCCTGGGCGACCTGGCCAGCGACGGCTACAACATCTACGGTTCCGTGAACGTTTATCAGCGCGACCGCATTGCGCTGGCCGATACCTGGCGCAAGCGTCCTTCGTATTTTTATGCGAACAATCCCAATTTCATCCCGAACATGCGCGTGGGCGTGGGCAGCGAACCGGGCACGGTGAATCCCGGAACCTTCTTTGTCTTCGACAAGGCGAACAATAATGCGCGCACCCAGCGCGCCGTCAATGGCTGCAACAACAGCATCACCGAAGCGTCGGGCACGCGCTGCGTGTGGAATGCGCTGCCCAACCAGCTCGATACGGGACCCACCTCGGAGCGGGCCACGGCTTACCTGAGCGGCAGGCTGAAACTGGGTGGCGACATGGAAGCGTTCGCGGAAGGCGCTTTCACCCACATCAAGATGCGCGGCGAAAATGGCCCGTCCAGCTTCAACAGCGGCAGCACGAACAACTGGTTTGCGCGCAATACGGGCAATACCCTGAACACCTTCGCCACGCCTTTTCTGAGCCCGAACAACGTCTACCTGAAGGGCAAGCTCGATGCCGACATGGTAGCCAAGATGGGCGGCGCGGCCGGCTTGAACTACCTGCTGCAGGATGCACAAGGCCACTTCGGCCAGAAGAATGTCGATGAAAACTACCGCGCGCTCGTCGGCCTGCGCGGCAGCATCGGCGGCGGCTGGGATTTTGAAACGGCGCTCAGCGTGGCGGGCAGCCATTCGACCCTGTTCCAGACGGCGAACATCAACATCTTGGGCTTCGAGCAGGCGTTCGGGCCGTTCACGAAAGACCCCGTCAGCGGCCGCACGTATATCTCGGACAATCCCGCCTACAAGTTCGGCGAAATCAGCGAGGCCAACGCGGCGCTGGTGCGCACCGCCTATCCGACGTTTGCCATCGAATCCTGGACCAAACTGATGACCTGGGACGCGAAAGTCGAAGGTACCCTGTTCAAGCTGGGCGAGCGCGAAGTGCGCGCCGCCGTGGGCACCAACATCATGCGCGAGAGTTTTCTCACGCCCGGCAACGCGGATGCCGCCAATGGCCTGATCACGCAGCAGGGCGGTTCCTGGTTCGATGGCAAGCGCACCATCGCCGCCGTGTTTGGCGAAGTGGTGGTGCCACTCAGCGACACACTGGAAGTCAATGCGGCCGCGCGCCTGGACAAATACCCGCATTTCTCCGCCAACCTGGCGCCCAAGCTGGGCGTGATCTGGCGCGCGCGGCCCGACCTGATGCTGCGCGGGACGTATTCGGAAGGCTTCCGCGCGCCCAACCTGGCCGAATCGGGCACGGGCGGCGTCTTTGCACAGGTGGGCGGCATCCGCGACACGGTGCGCTGCGATGAAACGAATGCCATGGCGCGCGCCTTGCTGAAGTCAAAAGTGGCGACGGATGCGGACCTGGGCAAGAGCCTGCTCAATTCGAACTGCTCCACGACGGTGGGCGGCCTGACGCCGCCGAACCAGAATCTGCGTCCGGAAAAGGCGAAGATATCGACCGTGGGCCTGGTGCTGCAGCCGGCCAAGGACGTGAGCATTTCCATCGATTACTGGTTCATCAACCGCCGCGACGAAATCGTGCGCCAGGACTTCAACGAGCTGTTTACGGAACTGGTGGACAAGCACGGTCCGACCCTGGCCGGCACATCGAGCGCCATCCGCAACGACCTGACCGATACGGACCGGGCCAACGTGGCGGCGGTGGCAGCCATGTGCGCCAATCCCGCCAACGCTGGCGTGTGCGCGGGCGGCGCGCCTGGCTACTCGGTGGGCAACCTGGGCGGCTTGATCAACTCGTATTCGAACCGCGGCCGCACCCTGATGGACGGCGTGGACATCGACGCGCGCACGCGCTTTGCGCTGGGCGACTGGGGCAAGCTGAGTACCGGCATCGCCGCCACCATCCGCAAGCGCGACACTCACGACAGCGAAGACGGCAGCGACATCAAGGGCAATACCGTCGGCTACTACGATTCGCCGCGCTACCGCGCCACGGTCAACGCCGACTGGAGCTACCGCAACTTCGTCAGCAGCGTGTTCGTCAACTACTCGGGCAAGACGCGCTGGGCGTATGGCCCCTGGGACAAGGACAACACGCCGGAAAACTGCACCGCCGCCTCGGTATCGCTGCCGGCCGGCCAGTGCAAGGGCGCGCCGTCGTACACGACGGTCAACCTGGCCTTCAGCTGGAAGCCGGTGAAGAACCTGGACGTGGGCCTGAACGTGAAAAACGCGTTCAACAAGCGGCCATACTACGATCCGAACGGCTGGGAAGGCTACAACCATAGCCAGGACCTGTTCGGCCGCCAGTTTGCGCTCTCGGCCAGCTACAAGTTCTTTTAACACGTGACGATGCCCCGGCCCGCCAGCCAGCATGGTGGCGGACCGGGGTATTGCCACGAAAAGAAAAGACAATATTCTTAAATGTGTAATACGAAAGATAAACGTAAGTGAAAGGCGATTGCCCTGGCTGCTTTCGCGTTGATATCCCCAGATTTTGGCGCCGGTTCTGTGCTCATGGCCATCTCCGTACCTACGTGTGTATCCGTCACACCACGATAACGAAAGTTATATGACTCATGGCTGGTTTAATCGAAAGATAAAACGCCCAAATTTACTGAATTTAGCGATAAATTTGCGTTATAACTTTCTTTTTGTTGACGATACTTATTTTTCTTTTTAAAGTAATCCCAAGAAAACGAAAATCAGCCGATACGGACTGATTTCCCGGAAGGCGCAATTGCCTGGCTGCGCCGGCCGACGACCACCATAAAAATTGCATCCCCCGGCTCCGCCCTGGAGCGGGGAGGGCGCGCATAACCCTCGATATAGACGGAGACACAGCATGCATACCACCCGACTCAAATTGCGCGACATCAGCCGCGCCGCCGCGATCGTGATCGCCCTGGCGGCCGGCGTGCCAGGCCAGGCCTGGGCACAGTCGAACGCCACCAGCACCATTTTCGGTGAAGTGAGCGCACCGGCCGGCGCCACCGTGGTGCTGGAAAACCTGGCGACGGGCGTGCGGCGTACCCTGACGCCCGATACGTCGGGCCGCTATGTGGCCAATTCCATGCCGCCAGGGCGCTATGCGGTGCGCGTGCTGCGTGCCGGCTCGGTGGAAGCGTCGCAGGAAGTCGAAGCCCTGATCGGCGCCGGTGCGGAAGCGAACTTCGGTCCGGCCAGCGCGGCCGGTGCCGTGGGCCAGGCGCAAACCGTCGTGGTGAAGGCGTCGCGCAACCCGATCGACGTATCGAACACGAACAATGGCGTGATCTTCACGGCCAAGGAATTGAAAGCGCTGCCGGTCGGGAACGACGTCGCTTCCATCGTGCAGCTGACGCCGGGCGTGGCCCGTGGCAGCAACAGCGTGTATGGCAATGCGCCATCGATCGGCGGCTCGGGCCAGTCGGAAAACGCCTTCTACGTCAACGGTTTCCCCATCACGAACATACTCACCCAGGTGGGCGCGTCGGAGCTGCCGTTTGGCGCGATCTCGAACCTGCAGGTGCTGTCGGGCGGCTACGGCTCGGAGTTTGGCCGTTCCACGGGCGGCGTGATCAACATCACGACCAAGAGCGGCGGCAACAAGGTCGAATTCGGCGGCAAGGTTTCCATCATCCCCCGTTCGCTGAAGGGGACTACGGAAAACCGGTACTACCCGAACACGGGCGCCAATCCGGGCACGGATGGCACCTTGAAGTACTGGAACCGCGATAACGGCAGCACCAGCAAGGTCGTCGGCTTGTATGGCAGCGGGCCGCTGATCGAGAACAAGCTGTTCGCCTTCGTGGCGCTGGAACAGACGCGCACGGACGGCGGCGCCGTCGCCGGTGCGCGCGACGACATGGTGAACAAGGTGTTGCCGAACGGCTGGCGCGAAAGCAAGAGCAAGGTTGACCGCATGATGGCCAAGTTGGACTACAACCTGACGGACGACCATCACTTCGAATACACCAAGCTGTATGACCGCACGACTACGGATAGCCAGAGCTATGGCTTCGACTATGCCACCTTGAAACGCAACAACGTGCCTGGAGGCGGCAGCGAGACCACTATCAACTGCTGCGGCTCGTCGGCCGCGCCGGGCGCGAATGTCGATATCTTCAAGTATACGGGCTACCTGACGGACAAGCTGACGGTGACGGCCATGATGGGGCAGTCGCGCACTTCGCACCGCCGTACCCCGGAAGGCTACAATCCGCTGCTGGCGCAAACGTCGTCGAATGAATCGACCCAGGTGCCTGGCCTGACGTACACCAATCCGCAAACGGTGACCGGTACTCTGGTCGACCCGTCGTCGGCAGACCGCCAGAAGGCCAAGCGCCTGGACCTGGAATACAAGCTGGGCAAGCATTCGCTGCGCGGCGGCATCGACCGCATCGACGTGGAATCGCAAGTGGGCCTGAGCCTGGCCGGCGGCTACCGCTGGAGGTACGAGAAGGTCAAGGATCCGACGCTCTTGATCAACGGCGCCTTTGAGACGCCGGCCCAGGGCAACGGCTATGGCAAGGATGGCTATTACGTCAGCAAGGAATTGAACGCCAACCTGGCGCGTCCGACCAGCGTGCAATCGGCGCAGTACATCCAGGATCACTATCAGGTCACGGAGCGGGTACTGCTGGACCTGGGCCTGCGCCGCGAGCAGTTCACCAACTACAGCACCGATGGCGTGGCCTTCATTTCTCAGCGCAACATGATCGCCCCGCGCGTGGGCGCTACCTGGGATTACCTGGGCGACGGCACCCTGAAATTCTTCGCCAACGGCGGCCGCTACCACCTGCCGGTGCCATCGAATTTGTCGAGCAACATGGCCAGCCCCTTCCTGGCCACCAGCGAGATGTACACCTATACGGGCGTCGATCCCGTGACGGGCGCGCCGACGGGCCTGCACGCCATCAGCAAGCCGTATTCGGCCAACAACGCGTATGGCCAGAGCCGCGATGCGCGCGAAGTGACGGCCGTTGGCCTGAAACCGCTGTCGCAGGATGAATTCTCGCTCGGCTTCGAACGCGCCCTGAGCAAGAAGCTGGTGGTGGGCGCCAGCGTCCTGTACCGCAAGCTGAACGACACCAACGACGACACCTGCGACGCGCGTCCGCTGCAAGCCTGGGCCACGCGCAACGGCGTCGATACGGCTAACTGGAGCGGCTTCCAGTGCGCCATCATCAATCCGGGCCGCGACAACAGCCTGATGGTGGACTTTGACGATGGCAAGGGACTGCGCCGCGTGGATATTTCGGCGGCAGAGTGGGGCAACCCGCTGCCGTCGCGCACCTACCGCGCCTTGAACATGTTCGTCGAGCACCCGTACACGAACGGCTGGTACGGCAAGCTGACTTACACCTTGTCCGGCCTGAAGGGCAATATGGAAGGCCAGACGGACAGCATCGGCGGCGGCGACGTGGGCCTGACGGTCAGCGACGACCACAAGGAGCTGATGTACAACGCGTATGGCTATCTGCCGGGCGACCACCGCCACGCTTTCAAGGCCTACGGCTTCATGCAGCTCATCCCGGACGTGATGGTGGGTGCCAACCTGTCGCTGATCTCGGGTGCGCCGCGCAACTGCATCGGCGCGCTGCCCGATAATCTGAAGTTCGAGGGCAATTACGGCGATTCCTACTTCTATTGCAACGGCAAGCCGGCGCCGCGCGGCAGCCAGGGCCGCCTGCCATGGCAAGCCCAGCTGGACATGAATGTGGCCTATACTCCCAGCGCCGTCAAAGG
The DNA here is from genome assembly GCF_013372745.1 of Janthinobacterium sp. BJB401. Taxonomy (NCBI): domain Bacteria; kingdom Pseudomonadati; phylum Pseudomonadota; class Betaproteobacteria; order Burkholderiales; family Oxalobacteraceae; genus Janthinobacterium; species Janthinobacterium sp. BJB401. The sequence goes on from NZ_JABXFH010000044.1 coordinate 12,678, forward strand.
CCTGAGCCTGAAAGTGGACGTGTTCAACGTCTTCAACAGCCAGACCGTGACCCGCTATACCGAAACGCGCGAAGACCATGGCGCCATCTCCCGCAATTACCTGCAGGTCGATGGACGCACGGCGCCGCGTTCCGTGCGCTTCACGGCTGAATACACCTATTAAACTGCAACCGGCCTGCCATGCGGCGGGCCGGTGACGATTCTTACCAACGGAAGCGAGAAGAGACCAATGACGACACAAATCAATCGACGCAATTTCCTGTCCGCCAGCGCCGCGCTGGCCGGTGGCGCCATGGCCGGCAGCGTACTGCTGCCCGGCGACGCCAGCGCTGCCCCTGCGGCCGGCCGCGACAAGGTCCGTCTGGGCCTGATCGGCACGGGCATGCGCGGCCAGGTGCTGCTGGCCGAACTGGTGCGCCGCGACGACGTGGAAGTCGTCGCCCTGTGCGATATCGAACCGATCATGCTGAAACACGCGCTGGGCCAGGTGGCCAAGGCCGGCAAGCCGCGTCCGCGCACGTATGGCGAAGACCGCGACGAGAAATCCTACAAGCGCATGCTGGACGCGGGCGGCCTCGATGGCGTGATCATCGCCACGCCGTGGGAATTCCACGCGCCGATGGCGATCGCCGCGATGCAGGCGAAGATCGCAGTCGGTTGCGAAGTGGTGGCCGGCATCACGCTGCAAGACCACTGGGATGTGCTCAATACCCAGCTGAAGACGGGCACGCCCTACATGTTGCTGGAAAATGTATGCTACCGCCGAGACGTGATGGCTGCGCTGCAGATGGTGCGCGCGGGCCTGTTCGGCGAACTGCTGCACCTGCAGGGCGGCTACCAGCACGACCTGCGCGCCGTCAAATTCAACAGCGGCCATCCGGCCAAGCCGTATGGCGGCGGCGTGGAATTCGGCGAGAAGGGCTGGTCTGAAGCCCATTGGCGCACGCAGCACTCGGTCGAGCGCAATGGCGAACTGTATCCAAGCCACGGCATCGGCCCCTGCGCCATGTACACCAACATCAACCGCGGCAACCGTTTTACGCGCATCAACGCCTTCGCCACCAAGGCGCGCGGCTTGCACGACTACATCGTCAAGCAGCCGGGCGGCGCGCAGCATGCGAACGCCAAGGTGAAATTCAAACTGGGCGACGTGGTCACCACCACGCTGGCGTGCGAGAACGGCGAAACCATCATCCTGCAGCACGATACGAGCCTGCCGCGCCCTTATTCGCTGGGCTTCCGCGTGCAAGGCACGGATGGCCTGTGGATGGATTTGAACAATTCGATTCACATCGAAGGCGTCAGCAAGCCGCACCAGTGGGACGACTTCAAGGTCTACCAGGACAAGTATGAGCATCCGGTCTGGCGCAAGTACGCGGCGCAAGCGGAAGGCGCGGGCCACGGCGGCATGGACTTCTTCGTCATCCACGCCTTTGTCGAAGCCCTGAAGGCGAATGCGCCGATGCCGATCGATATCTACGACGCCGTGACGTGGAGCGCCATCACGCCGCTGTCCGAGCAATCGATCGCCGCCAACTTCCAGACCCTGGACTTCCCGGACTTCACGGGCGGGCAGTGGAAATCGCGCAAGCCGATCTTCGCCCTCGACGGCAAGTACTAAGGCTTGACGACCCGCTACCGCGCCTGCCGCCGTAGCGGGTTTTTTCCATCCCAGGAGACGTTGATGAAACACACAAATTCATTGCTCTGCGCAGTCCTTTCCGCCATGCCCTTACTTGCCGCTTGCGTGGCCGCCTGCGTGGCCGCGCCCGCGGCGCGCGCGACGCCCGCCACTGTGGAACTGGCCGGCAATGCCTTTATCACCAGCGGGCAGGAGGGCGCCGTCATCGGCGAGCATGGCCTGTCCGGCTGGAGCAATCCGGCTGCCGTCGCCAGCACGTATTTCCGCGTGGCCGAAGCGGGTCCCGTCCAGGTGGCGCTCGACGCCAGCCTGGCCGATGGCGGCAACAGCACCATCCGCGTGACGATCAACGGCGCGCCGTTCGACGTCAGGCTGGCCGGCAAGGCCCGCAAAACCTACGCCGTCGGTACGGTCAATGTGCCGGTGGCCGGCTATGTGAAGGTGGACTTGCAGGGAATCTCGCGCGCCAAGGCCACGTTCGGCGAGGTCACGGCGCTGAAGGTGACGGCAGGTGCCACGCTGAACTATGCCAACGATCCCGCCAATTACTACTGGTCGCGACGGGGGCCGTCCGTGCACATGGGCTATACGGTGCCGGCCAATACCGAGTATTTTTATAACGAGATGACGATACCCGTCGGCCAGGACGCCATCGGTTCCTACTTCATGGCCAACGGCTTCGGCCAGGGCTACATGGGCATCCAGGTGAAGTCACCCGCCGAGCGCTGGATATTGTTTTCCGTGTGGGACGCCGACAATGGCGCCAAGACCACTCTGGTCAGCAAGGGCGAGGGCGTCATCGACAATGCGTTTGGCGGCGAGGGCACGGGCGGGCAAACCTATCTGTCGTATAACTGGGCGGCCGGCACCACGTACCGCTTCATCACGCGCGCGCGGCCCGACGGCAAGGGTGGCAGCGATTATTCGGCCTGGTTCTTCGCGCCCGAAACGGGCCAGTGGCGCTACATCGCCACCTGGAAGCGGCCGGCGATTTCCACCTATCTGACGCGCGTGCATTCCTTCCTCGAGAACTTCATCGATACGCTGGGCTATACGCAGCGCCGCGTCCAGTTTGGCAACCAGTGGGCCAGGAATGCATCGGGCGCCTGGTCCGAAGTGACGACGGGAAGGTTCACCGGCGACGCCACGGCCACCAACGCGCAGCGCATGGATTACGCGGGCGGGCTGGAAAACGGCAGGTTCTATCTGCATAACGGCGGCTTTTTTGCCGGGTACGTGAAAACCGGCCAGAACTTCACGCGCCCGGCCACGGGCCAGGCACCGGCTGTCGATGTGGCGGCCTTGCCGATGCAATAGGGCCGTTTGCGCTAGGCGGAAGCTGGCGGCCCCGCCAGCCGCCAGGACTTCACGGCTTGCTGCGCCTGCCACATGGCGTGGTATTTGCCATGGCGCGCCAGCAGCTCGCCATGCGTGCCCTGTTCCGCCAGCTGGCCGTCGGCGATGACGAGGATCTGCGCGGCGCCGGCGATGGTCGACAGGCGGTGCGCAATGACGATCACGGTCTTGTCGCGCACCAGTGCGTCGATGGCGCGCTGCACCGCCACTTCGCTTTCCGTGTCCAGGGCTGCCGTCGGCTCGTCGAGGATGACGATGGGCGCATCCTTGAGCAGGGCGCGGGCGATCGACAGGCGCTGGCGCTCGCCGCCCGACAGGCGCGCGCCGTTGTCGCCCAGGGGAGTGTGCCAGCCTTGCGGCAGCCGTTCGATGAAATCGATGCACTGCGCCTTGCCGGCCGCCGCGCGCACCTCGTCGTCGCTGGCCTCGGGGCGCGCCATGCGGATGTTCGCCAGCACGCTGTCGTCGAACAGATATACCTCCTGGAAGACCACACCCACCAGGCGGTCCAGCGCTTCCGTTCCCAGGTGGCGCAGGTCGGCGCCGCCGATGGCGATGCGGCCCTGCTGCGGGTCGGCGTGGCGCAGCAGCAGGCGCGCCACGGTGGTCTTGCCGGAGCCGGACGGTCCCACCAGCGCCGTCATGCTGTTCGGCGCCAGGCGCGCGCCGAAGCCGCGCAAGGCTGGCTGCCCCGCATCGGCATAGGCGAAGGTCACGCCTTCGAACGTCACCGCGTGGCCGACGGGCGCCTGCGCGGGCTGCAATTGCGGCAGCGGCGGCACGGCCAGCAGCGCCTCGATGCGCTCCAGCGCCGCCTCGATCAGCTCGAAAATGGCCGTATAGCTGACGAAGGTGGCCAGCGGTTCCGCGAAGCGCACCACCACCACCAGCACGGCGGCCAGCATGCCCAGGTCCAGGCTGCCTTGCACCACCCAGGCGACGCCGGCCGCCACCACCAGCAGCAAGCCCAGTTCGACCACGCTGGCGACCACCACATTCGGCTTGGCGCCTTTTTTTTGCGCCATGGTCTGCAGTTGTTGCAGCCGCAGCAGGCTCGCTTGCAGGGTTGTCGCCCGCGCGCCCACGCTGCGGGCGCTGCGCAGCACGGGCAGTCCCTGCGTGTATTCGACGATATCGGCTGCGCTGCGCTGGTGCGCGGCGGCCAGCGCGCGCATGCCGCGGCCATAGGCGGGACGGCGCCAGCGGTACAGGGGCACGATGGCGGGGAAGACCAGCAGGAGCAGCAAGCCCAGGCGCCAGTCGAACGCCAGCGCGGCCAGCGCCGTCACCAGCGGCGTGACCAGGGCCAGCAGGATGATATTGATGATGCTCAGCGCATAGTTGAAATGCTCATCCACGTTGCCCAGCAAGGTGGCGTTGATTTCGCCGGCGCGCCGCGTGCGCAGCAGTTCCAGCGGCATGCGCCGCAGCTGTGCGCCCAGGCGCGTGCGCAGCGCATGCGTGGTGGCGGCCATCTTGCCGTCATAGTCGAAGCCCTGGGCGCGCCAGCGCAGCACGCTGGAGACCAGCATCAGCGCCGTCATGGCGCCGAGCCAGGCCGTGGCGGTGCGCGGCGCGGGCGCCGTCAGCATGGCGCGGAAAAATGGAAACAGGCAGGCCAGGGCCAGGCCTTGCACGGCGGCGGCCAGCGCCAGGCCGTGCAGGGCGCGCCGCAGCTGCGGCGCCAGCGGACCGGCGCTGCGCAGCAGCTGGCGGTAGGTGTCGCGCCATGGGGTGACGGCAGGTGTGCTCAAAACAGGGACTCCTGAAGTGGGGTGGCGGGGCCGGGCGGCTGCAGGGGCGCATGCGCGTGCAGTGCCCATCGCTGCGCCTGTTCATGGCTGGCCCACAGGCGCGCATACACGCCGCCCTCGGCCAGCAGGCCGGCATGGCGGCCCGTCTGCACCAGTTGGCCCCGTTCGAAGACGAGGATTTGCTGTGCATCGCAAATGGTCGACAGGCGATGCGCCACCATCAGCACGGTCTTGCCGCGCATCAGGGCCGACAGCGCGGCCACCAGCGCCGCCTCGTTTTCCGGGTCGGCAAAGGCGGTTGCTTCGTCGAGCACGAGGATGGGCCGGTCTTGCAGGATGGCGCGCGCGATGGTGATGCGCTGGCGCTGGCCGCCCGACAGGAACAAGCCCTGTTCCCCCGCCTGTGTTTCGTAGCCCTGCGGCAGGGCCATGATGAAGTCGTGCGCCTGCGCCGCCCGCGCGGCAGCCTGCACGTCCTGCAGGCTGGCTGCGGGCAAACCGAGGCGGATATTATTGGCGATGCTGTCGGCAAACAGGAAAGTATCCTGGAATACCATGCCCACATGACTCATCAGGGTATCGGCATCCATGGCGCGCACGTCGACGCCGCCGACCAGGATGCGTCCCGCGCCGGCGTCCCAGAAGCGCCCGATCAGGCGCGCCACCGTGCTCTTGCCTGCGCCCGACGGACCCACCAGCGCCGTGATGCTGCCGGCCGGGGCGTGGAAACTGATGTTGCGCAAGGCCGGCTCGTCCCCGCTTGCATAGCTGAAATCGACGTCCTCGAAGACCACGCTGGCGTCGGCGGGCCTCTGGCTGTGCACCGGCATGGGCAGGGCGGGCAGGCGCAGCACCTGCACGATGCGGGCGATGCTGAGCCGCGATTTCTCCACCATGTGATTTAGCAGCATCAGCGGCAGCATGGCTTCGGCCATGCCCGTGCCCAGCAGCAGCACGGCCAGCCAGGCGCCGAAGGACAGGCTGTCGTGCCAGCTCAGCCAGGCGCCCAGCCACAGCAGCACCGCCAGGGGCGGCATGGGATTGAGCACGGCCATCGAGAAGCGCGCGCTGAACCCCGCGCCGCGGTACCAGCGCGTCAGCACTTCCAGGTAGGTATCGAGCGCCGCCTGGTAGCGGCCAAAGCTGCTGCGGCCCGTATCGAAGCTGCGCACGACGGGCATGGCCTGCACGAATTCGATCACGGCGGCGCTGACCCGCTCGCGCGCCGCATTGTACTGGCGCGTCATGTCGCCGTGGCCGCGCATGGCCAGCGACAGCACGCCGAAGCCGCCCAGCAGCACGGCGCCGGCGGCCAGCGCCAGGCGCCAGTCCAGCCACAGCAGCACGACGCAGGTCAGCGGGGGCAGGGCATAGGCACGCGCAAACAGGGGCGTGCTGTCGGCAATAAAAATATGCAGTTCCTTGACGTCGTCCTGCAGCACCTTGGCCAGCGCGCCCGCGCCCAGTTGCTGCACCTGGCCCAGCGGCACGCGCGCCAGGTGTGCGCTCAGTTCCGTGCGCAGCACGGTTTCCAGGCGAAACGCGGCGAAGTGCGATTGCTGGAACGCCGTCAGGCGCAGCACGTACGCGGCTACCGTGCAGGCGGCCGCGCCCAGCATGAGGTGCCATGGCCAGGCGTGCGGCGCGCGCAGCAGGCTGTCGGCCAGCCACGCCAGTTGCGCCAGGGCCGCCATGCCCAGCACGGCGCCGCAGGCCGACAGCAGCATGGCCAGCCGCACCTGCCCCCGCACGGGGCGCATGATGGCCCAGGGCGTATCGCCGCCCGTCTTGTTGTTGACATGGCCTGGCATGCGCGCTCCTTAAAAATGCCAGCTGGCGCCGGCGCCGATGCTGCGCCCGCGCGCGGGCATGCCGGCGCTGGCGGTGGGGGTGAAGTAATAGCCATACAGTTCGTGGCGGCGGTCCAGCAGGTTGTCGGCCCAGACATACACTTCGCCATTGCCGGCCGCCAGGCTGACCCGCAGGTCGAGTTTCTGGTAGCTGCCCAGTTCAAAATGGTTTTGCGGATCGTTGGCGCGGCGTCCCGTGTAGCGGTAGGACAGCAGGGTGCGCACGCTGGGCGCGGCCAGGCCCCAAAACGATGCCAGCGGCAGACGGTGCGCCAGCGACAGGGCGCCGCTCCAGCGCGCGATATCGGGCAGGCGGTTACCGGCGCTCACGTCGCCGCCCGAGACCCCGGCCACGCCGCGCGTGATTTCGCCATCGGTGAAGTTGACGCCGCCCGTGACGGTCCAGGCGCGCGCCATGCGCCACACGCCTTCAAGTTCCGCGCCGCGGCTGCGCGTGTCGGTGTTCAGGGCGGTGGTGGCGAAAGTGGCGTAGTCGTAGCCCATCATGTGGTCGTCGCGCACCTGGTTGCTGAAAATGGCGCCGTTCAGGGCCAGGCGGCGCGCCGCGTCCTCCATCTTGAAGCCCAGTTCCAGGGTGTTCGCGCTGGCCGCCTTGTACGGCGTGCCGTCGGCGACGCTGCTGCTGCTGTCGTTGAAGCCGCCGCTCTTGTAGCCGCGCGCGGCCACCGCATACAGGTTGGTTGACGGCGTGGCCGCCCACGACAGCGCGACCCTGCCCGTGCTGTAGCTGTCGCGCAGGCTGCGCGCATCGCTGCTGGCCGGCCCGGCGCCGCTGAAGTTGGCCGCATACGACTTGCGTTCGTGCGCATGGCGCAGGCCGGCCGTCAGTTTCAGCGCCGCCGCCAGTGGATAGGTCGCCTCGCCATACACGGCATTGGCGCGCGTGTCGAAACGGCGCAGCGCCAGGCTGCCGCTCACTTCGTCGTGCATGTCCGCGCCGCGCAGGGATTTGAGCAGGTTGGCGCCGGCCACCCAGAATACGCGTGCGCCGGGCAGGGACGACCAGCGCAGGTCTTGCTGGATCAGGTCATCGCTGGCGCGGTCGGTCTTGAAATACTCCATGGGCAGGCCATAGACCTCGCGCGCCATGCGCAGGTCGGCGCCGCTGCGCTGGTCCATGTCGCTGCGCACATAGGAGGTGAGGGAAGTGAGGCGGCTGGCGGCCAGATCGTGATTGATCTCCACCGAGTGGCGCGTGACCGTGTTGTGGGCATAAAAGCCGCCCGGCGCCAGGTCGATCGTGGGCGGCTCGGCGTAGGGACGCAGCAGCATCATGCCGACCTTGCCGCGCTGGCGCTGGCGTTCCGCGACGAGCAGCAGCGAGGTGGCGCTCGCCGGCTGCCACAGCACGCTGAGGCGCGCGCCCGCGTCGCGCGCCTTCAGCACGGGCCGGCCATCCTGCACGTTGATCACCTGGCTGTCGGCGCCGGCGCCGCGCAGCGCCACGCGTGCGCTGACGCTGGCCGACAGGGGGCCGCCCACGGCCGCTTCCGTCAGGTACTGGCCGTCCTGGCCCATCTCGCCACGCAGCAGGCCTTCCGGCGTACGGCCGGGGCGGCGCGTGGTGATGTTGATGGCGCCCGCTTCGCTGTTACGGCCGAACAAGGTGCCTTGCGGGCCTTTCAGCACTTCGATGCGTTCGATATCCATGGTGGCCAGCGAGGCGCCACGGCTGGACAGGGGCACGCCGTCCACGCTCATGACCACGGAACTGTCTTCGGCGCTGACCTGGTACAGCGAGCCGACGCCGCGGATGCGCACGTTGGCGTCGTTGAAGCCGCCCCAGGAATTGATGTCGACGCCGGGCAGGGTGCGCAGCGCGTCGTCCAGGTTGAGCAGACGCCGCTGCTCCACCGTGTCGCCGCCGATCACGCTGACGCTGAAGGGCAAGTCTTTTGCCAGTTCGTTGCTGCGGCGCGCCGTCACGCTGACGCTGGGCAGGCTCAAGGTGCCGCTGTCGGCGGCGGGCGGCGCATCGCTGGCGTGGGCGGCGGGGCAGGATGCCAGTGCGGCGGCGGTCAGCCAGGCCAGGCGGCGCAAGCGGGGAAGGAACGGGACGGGAACAGGCATCATGGTATGGGCGTCTTGCACGGTTGGGTATCAGGAAGGAGGAAACAGGGCGTTGCGGCGCGTGGCACTCTTTGATTGTGCAAGCACAGCATTTAGATGATAATCATTCCCATTTGATATTTCCGCCCGAATCCGTGCCATTTCGGCCCGCATCGGGACAACAGGACCCGCCATGGCTTTGCTCGATCCACCCGTCATCGTTCCCGATATCTCGGCCGCCGCGCTGCTGGCCGACATTTCCGTGCTGCGGCTCGGCCCCGACCACGACTGCCGCCTGACCACCGTACCGCTGCAGGACGGCATCGAGGTGATGAGCTGGAAGGGCAGCTTCGAGCAGCCGCTGGAGATCGCCCTGCGCGACGACAGCGACCGCATACACTTCACGTATCCGCTGCAGGGCAACTGCCGCTGCTGGTTCGAGGGCGGCGTGGGCGGCCACGAACATACCGTCAGGATCAACGAAGGCAGCATCAACTATGGCCCGGACCGGCGCGGCCGCTTCAGCCAGCAAGGCGCGTTCGAGAGCGTGACGGTGATGGTGCGGCCGGACATTTTCAGCACCTGGCTCGACGAGGTCGACCCGTCCTTGCGCCAGGCGCTGGCCGCGGGGCGCTGCTTCGCCGAAGGCCACCGGGGCGCCGAACTGCACGCCACGGCGCATGCCTTGAGCCAGGCGCTGCATCCGGCGCGCACGCGCCTGCTGGGCGAACCGGCGCGCCACCGCCTGTGGCTGCAGGCGCAGGGCCTGGCGATGGTGGGCCTGTTCCTGGAAGGACGCGGCGGCACGCCGTGTACCTGCGATTCGTCGCATGCGGACTGGAAGCTGCTGCAGCAGGCGCGCGACCGCCTGCTGGCGGACCTGAGCCGCGCCCCCACTCTGGCGGAACTGGCCGGCAATACGGGTTTGAGCGTGCTGCGCCTGAAACGGGGATTTCGCCAGATGTTCGGCGCCAGCGTGTACGGCCTGTTCCAGCAGGAGCGCATGCACGACGCGCGCCGCCGCCTGCGCGGCGGCCACCTGTCCGTCATGCGCGTGGCGTCGGACCTGGGCTACACCAACGCCAGCCATTTCGCGGCTGCCTTCCGCAAGCAGTTCGGCGTCAATCCGGCCGAGGTAAAACGCGGCGGGTAATCATTAACCGGATCCGGGCAGAAGTGCAGCCGATCCGGGCGGAAAAAATCGACAGCAATGCATATCGTGGCAGTTTCCGGCGCGCGCAGCCTGCCGCGCTGGCCCAGCCCCCGCTTTCTGTTGAGAGGATTTTCATGTCCATTTCCCCCGGCCTCGTCGTTCGAGGACTCGCCAAGACCTATGCCAACGGCGTGCCCGCGCTGAACGGCATCGACCTGGAAGTGCCGCCCGGCCTGTACGGCTTGCTGGGGCCGAACGGCGCCGGCAAGAGTACCCTGATGCGCACCCTGGCCACCCTGCAGGCGCCCGACCGCGGCAGCATCCACCTCGATGGCGTCGACGTGCTGGCCGACCCCGACCACCTGCGCCGCCGTCTCGGCTACCTGCCGCAGCAGATCGGCGCCTATCCGGGCGTATCCGGCCACAGCCTGCTGGAACGCTTTGCCTGGCTCAAGGGCAACAGCGACAAGGCCCGGCGCCGCGCCGAAGTGCAGATGCTGCTGGCGCGGGTCAACCTGTCCGATGCGGCGCACCGGCCCGTGTCGACGTATTCGGGCGGCATGCTGCGCCGCTTCGGCATCGCACTGGCCCTGATCGGATCGCCCCGCCTGCTGATCGTCGACGAGCCGACGGCGGGGCTGGACCCGGCCGAGCGCAACCGCTTTCACCGCGTGCTGGCCGATGTCGCCGCCGAGGCGGTTGTGCTGCTGTCGACGCATATCGTCGAAGACGTGGAAAACCTGTGCCCGCGCCTGGCCATCCTGGCGGGCGGGCGCATCGTCGCACAGGGTACGCCGTCCAGCCTGACGGATGCCTACCGTGGCCGCTTGTGGCAGCGCGTGGTGCCGCGCGGCGAAGCGCTGCCGCCTGTCCTGCATGCGCACGCCACGCCGGACGGCACGCGCGTCATCGTGCAGGACGACACCATGCCCGGCGCCGGCTATGCGCCGCATGTGCCGCGCCTGGAAGATGTGTACCACCTGGCCCTGGGCAGCCTGGGCCTGGAGGAAGCGGCATGAGCGCCGTCCCGCAAGCGGCTGCGGCGCGCGCTGCCGCAAGCCGGCCAGCCAGCCACACGGCCCTGGGCGCCTGGCAGCTGGCATGGCGCGAGGCAGGCAGCGAGTTTGCCTTCGGCCTGCGCAGCGGCGTCATCGCCCTGATCTTCATCGGCTTGACGGCCTACCTGCTGATGGTGCTCAGCCACGCGGGCTATCTGCGCCAGATGGGCGCCGCCGATATCCCCCGCAACGCGCCCAGCCTGGTCTACATGATGACCTCGGGCGACGCCTTCTTCCTGCTGTTCGCCTGGGCCTGGGTGTTTGCCCAGCCCGTGATGCGCGACCGCCAGGCGCAATTGCAGGAATTGGTGATGGCGGCGCCCGTGTCGCTGCGCGCGCTGCTGCTGGGACGCTTCCTCGGCGCCGCCGCCGTCGCCATGCTGCTCGGTTCCTCGCAGGTGCTGGGTTTCCTCATGGCGCCCGTGCTGGAGTGGCTGGGCATCGTGCCGGCCGGCTCGGTGGGACCCACGCCCTGGGCCGCGCTGGCCTGGGCCTGGCTGGTGTTCGTCGTGCCCGGCTCGCTGGGCTGCGGCGCGCTGTACCTGATCGCCGGCCTGCGTACGCGCAGCCTGGCCGGCCCGTTCGCGGCCGCCGCCGCCCTGATGATGTGCTGGATGTTTGCCATGATCGTGCTGAAGGACGCGCACATGGACCCGTTCTGGTCCACCTTGCTGGATCCCACCGGTTTCGCCGAGGCGGAAAGCCAGGCCCTGAACTGGACGCCGCATGAAAAATCGACGGCCTTGCTTGCCCTCACGCCGGCGTTGCTGCTGAACCGCCTGCTGTGGTGCGGCTTGCCGCTGCTGTGGCTGGGCTGGACCGTGCTGCGCGCGCGGCGCGAACAGCTGGTGCTGGAGCGGCCGGCGCGCCAGAGGCGTGTTGCAGCGCGTGTGGCCAGCGCCGCCGCGCCCGTGGCGGTGCCGCCGGCCGCAGCGCCCACGCGCTGGCTGCTGGCCGCCTGGGCCGAGTCGTGCTGGCAGTGCCGCCAGGCGCTGGCGCGCAAGGGCTTGTGGCTGGCCGCCGGCGGCCTGGTGCTGATTGGCGTCGCTGGCGCATATGCGCACGTGGTGGGCCACGCGGATGGCCCGCTGGTGCCGCGCGCGGAATTGCTGGCGCCATTGATGCTCAAGATGATGTACCTGCTGGTCGCCTTCGTGGTCGCCGGCGCGGCGGGCCTGATCGTGCGCCGCGACGGCGTGGAAGGCTTCGGCGAAATGCTCGATGCCGCTCCCGCACCCGATGGCGTGCGCCTGGCGGGACGCGCCGCCGCCGTCTTTGCCATGACGGCCGTCTTCGCGCTGGTGCCCGGCGTCTCCGGCGTGATGGTGGTGCTGCTGTCGGCGCCCGGCGGCGTCGATCCGCTGCTGCCGCTCACGTACCAGCTGGCGGTGATGCTGCCGGCGCTGCTGGAAATGGCCGCCATGATGGTGCTGATGCATGCGCTGATCCGGCCTGCGGGACTGGCGTATGCGTCCTCGATGCTGGTGGCGTTCATCTTCATCGTCAACCACGAGCTGGAACTGGTGGCGTATCCGCCGGCCGAAGTGGCGATCCCCGCGCATGTGCTGATGTCGGGCCTGACGGGCTGGGCGCCGTGGACGGAACGCCTGCTGGCGGGCGACGCCTGGAAGCTGGCCTGCGCCTTGCTGATGCTGGCGCTGGCGGGACTGGCCGCGCCGCGCGGCACGGACGGGCGCTGGCGTGTGGCGCTGCGCCAGGCGCGTGTCCGTCTGATGGGGCCTGTCGGGCTGGCCGGGCTGGCCGCCGTCCTGGCGCTGGCCTTGCTGGGGCCATGGCAGCACCTGCGGCTGGTGGAGCAGGGTGGCTACCGCTCGCTCGATGGCGACCTGGCTGACGCTGCGGCCTGGGAGCGCCGCTGGCTGGCGCAGGCGGCCCCGTTCAGCGCCACGGGCGGCGACCTGGCCATCGACCTGTCGCCGGCCGACGCCACGGTGCGCGGCGAATGGCGCCTGCATGGGGTGGTGGCGCAACATGGCGTGCTGCAGCTGGAGCTGCCGCGCGGCTTGCATGGCTTGCAGGCTTCGGTGGGTGGCAAACCCGTGCCGCTGCGCGAGGATGGCGAGCATGCCGAGTTGTCGCTGCCCGCATGCGCGGCGCCGGGCTGCGAGCTGCTGCTGCGCTGGCAGGTCGCGGCGCGTGGCTGGGATGCGAAAGGCGCGCCGCCGTGGATGCTGGCCGGTGGCGTGTGGGCACGGGCGGCCGACCTGGCGCCGCGCCTGGGCCTGGACCGCGAACGCATCGTGCGCGCGCCGAACGACCGTATCGCGCTGGACTTGCCGGCGCAATGGCCTGCCTTGCCGCCTGCCGCCGCCGTGGCGGCCACGGGAATCGCTCCCGCACCGGCTTCCGCTGGCGCATGGCGCTGGACGGTGCGGCGCCAGGACGGCGCCAGCATCGCCACGCAGCGCGGGGTTGCCGCTGACGCGCTCGATTTCGCCGCCTGGTGGACGCCGCAGGCGCAGTCGTCGCAGGTGGCAGGACTGGTGCTGTTCCACGATGCGGGCAGGGCGGCCACCGTGCAGGCCGTGGGCGCCGATGTGGCGGACATGCGCCGCTGCGTGGCGCGCCGCCTTGGCCAGGCGCCCGCCGTGCGGGAGGTGCTGCAGATGCCGCGCGGCATGGGTAACACGGCGCTGGTTGACGGCCGCCTGTTGCTGCCGGAAGGACCGGGCTGGGATGTGGCGCAAGCGGGCACGGGACGCGCGCTGCGCCGCGCCGACATCGCCGCCGCCATGGCGCGCCAGCATTTCATCGCGCAAACGGGCTTGCGCGGCGCCGATGGCGCGCTATGGCTGACGCAGGGACTGGGAGGCGCCATCGGCCTGCTGTGCGCCGGCGACGCGGGCGGCGTGTCCGCCTTGTCCGCCTTGCTGCTGCGCGGCGCCGACGCCGCCACGCAGTCGCTGGCCGCCAGCGCGATTCCCGTGGGGGCGGCGCCGGAGGCCGTGGCGAACGGCTGGCTGAAGGATTACGCGCCGCTGGCCTTGCTGGCCTGGGCCGCGGCGCGCACACCGCAGGAAATCGATGCCTTGCTGGCGCAGGTGAAAAGTGGCGGCAGCGTGCCCGATGCCGTGCGCCATGTTGACGCGGCGCAGGCGGAGGCCTTGCTGGGCGCGCCGCGCGCCGTCGACCTGCGGCTGCGCGGCGCGCGGATCGCCGCCGTTCAGGCCTGGCGCTGGCGCGACGGCGGCTGGCGCGAGGAGACGCCCGCGCAGACCCGGGCGCACCCCGTGCGGGTGACGTGGCGCGACGGCGTGCTGGCATTTGACGCGCCCGGCGAGGTGCTGTCTGACGGCGGCGCGCCGTGGCTGATGCTCGATGCCGTGCCCGGCTTCGAGCGCGCGCCGAAGGATAACCTCCACCAGCCTTAGCCGGCCCTTAGCCCGGCCGCTTGCCCACCATCGCCTCGATGCCGCGATAGTAGGTGAGCGGCCGGCCTATCGTCACGCCCATCAATGCCGCCGCCTGGATGATGTCGTTTGTATCGCGCCGGTACACGACCAGCGCATCCATTTCATCGGTGCCATTGCCGTCGATCTGGATCAGGTCATAGCCGCCTTCGTCCACGGCGCGCTGCGCCAGTTCCGTGTCCAGCCACTCGAAATAGGGCAGCGCGCTACCGCCGCTGTCCTTGAGCAGCGCGTACGGGAAGTCGGGGAATTCGTCGAACATGTCCTGTATCTGTTCGTGCAGTTCATCGAGCTTGTCGCTCGACGCCATATGGCCGGCCAGCTGCGAGAGCATTTCCACCGCATAGGCTTGCGCATCGCTGTCGATCCACTCGTCGCGCGGCGCGGAGGGAGCTTCGGTGATGGCGGCGACGGCGTCGTCGAGTTCCTCGCCTTCCAGGTCGCCGCAGGTCAGCTTGGTCAATAGTTCAGATAAGAGCATGGTTGCCTTTCAGGGGAGCGGCACGGCCACGGTGGCTGCCTTGTCGATGAAGTTGCCAATACTATCATTACCGTGCAGCTTGCCGCGTTCCGCAGAAGTCGTATGGCGTCCTTTGGCTACTTGTCAACTAGACATTTTCGTGCCAGGCGGATACACTGAAAATATTTCCAATTAGCAATATTTATCTGGACTCATGCAGGCACAGGCGCGCTTGCCGTCCTTTGCCCTTTGCCCATCACTTGTGACCCATTTTTCATTTTATTCAGGATCATCCATGTTTGTCCGAACCACCATGCTGCGCGCGCTGGCGTGCGCCGTCTTGCTGCCTGCGCTGTTGTCGGCCTGCGTCACCGGCCGCAATAGCGCGCCTGCGTTTACCTACACGACACCCGACCTTGCCAAGGGCGTTGTCGTCGGCACCGTGTTCGAGAGCTCCGTCTTCGAGGCGCATGGCGCCAGGTTCGGCATCGTCAGCAGCGACCCTGCCGCCCTCGAGGGAAAAAGTCTGTGGTTATCCAGCCATGCTCCCGCCGGCCAGGTCGCCTTGCAGAATGTCTTGCCAAAAGTGCCTACGGGCAAGGGCAGCACCTTTGCGCTGCAGCTGACGCCGGGGCGCTACAGCGTCATCATCTGGCTGCTTGACTATGGATTCAGGTCCAGGTACTCCGAATCGTCGCCGAAGCCGATCGAGTTTGACGTCGTTGCTGGCAAGGTCACCTACCTGGGACGTCTGGATGCCAACCGTTTCCTGCAAGTGGCTTCGATATACGACAATTTCGAGGAAGATATCGCATACCTGAAGAAAAATCCCTTGCTGGCCAATGCCAGCATCGAGAACAAGGCGCTCGAGGTGCGTGAATGGTGGCTACAGGACGCCCTTGGCAAGGAAATTCAGGAAAGAAACCGCGCCAAATAAGCACCTGCAGGTCGCGCCGCGCACGCGTCACTCTGTACTGCAGGCGCGACCCTGCGCTACATTTTTTGCTGCATCAGAGCGGCCAGGCCTGTTTGGTCACGGCTACGGCGACGATGTAGGCGAAGACCAGCACGGCGAGCGCGAAGGCGGCGCCGCGCACGGCTGGCGTCTTGCCGCGTTTCAGGGCGATGGTGCCCAGCACGATATAGGCCACCAGCGCGCACAGCTTGGCGGCCAGCCAGGGCTGGCTGCCCGGCGACTGGCCGCTCCATACGGCCAGGGTGATGGCGCTGACCAGCAAGGCCGTGTCGACCAGGTGCGGCAGGATTTTTACCCAGCGCTGCTGCAAGGCGGGCGAGGCGCGCAGCATCCAGGCGCCGCGCAAGAGGAAAAGAAAGCCGCTGGCCGCGGCGCAGCCCATGTGGAAATGCTTGAGGCTCAGATAGTCCATGCGTGATGTGGTGGGCGTTGATTGATGGTGGCGCCAGCATAGCCGCCTTTGGCGCGCCGCGCCATACACCGTCGGGAGGAGACTGTCCTAAGGCAGGAATTTCACGTACACGAGTTCCGGGTCTCCCTCGTCGAGATGGTCGATCTGGCCGCTGCGCACGAAGCCCGCGCTGGCGAACAGCTGTTGCGCGGCCAGGTTGGACTGGTTCGTCGACGTGAAAATTTTCCCTGTCCGGCACGCGTCTGCGGCGGCTGCCAGCAGGCGCAATCCCACGCCGCAGCGCTGCTGGCCGGGAGCGACCACCACCAGCGAGACAAATCCGCAGCCAAAGAAGTCGTCGTGCGTGAGGACATAGCCGGCCACCTGGCCAGCGCGGATGGCCACCTGGCATTGACCTTTGCCGACGGCGGCGCGCACGGCGTCGCCCCGGCTGGCGTGCGTCTGCGCGTACGCGTCGCAGGCCAGCATGGCTGCCACATCGCCCGGCAGCGCCGTGCGCGTGATGATTTCATCTGCTTCCGTTCTGTTCTGCATGCCGCTCCTTTTCTCCAGGCGCCGAGTGTGCCAAAAATACCTGCGTTTGTAAAACACCCGCCATCCAGGCTAGGTCCATACCTCTTCATCTAGTCACTTTTGCCGATACGGCTATCCAGATTGCCTTTCCAGAATCACCCTGTGACCGATAGTGCCTTTCGACTCTGGCACGTAAGCTGGTCGGGACGGCTGGCCAGACGGCCAGTGCATTCATGGAGAAACATCGTGGCTACCCTAGATGGCACTAAGAACAACAGTAGTAACAAGGCAGTCGAACCCGGCATGCGGCGCAAGCAGGCGTCCGTGCTGATCAGCAGCACCTTCGCCTTCACCATCTGCTTTGCAGTCTGGATGATGTTTGCCGTGCTCGGCATCCCCATCAAGACCAGCCTGGGCTTGACTGAAACACAATTCGGCCTGCTGGCCGCCATGCCCGTGCTGACGGGCTCCCTCGTGCGCGTGCCGTTGGGCATCTGGACGGACAAATACGGCGGACGCCGCGTCTTCTTCTGGCTGATGCTGGCCAGCGTGGTGCCGATCTACCTGATTTCCTACGCCACCGCCTATTGGCACTTCCTCGTGCTGGGCATGTTCGTGGGCCTGGCGGGCGGCTCGTTTTCCGTCGGCACGCCGTATGTGGCGCGCTGGTATGAAAAGGAGCGCCGCGGCCTGGCGATGGGCATCTTCGGCGCCGGAAACTCCGGTTCCGCGCTGACCAAGTTCGTCGCGCCGGGCATCGTCGCCGCCTTCGGCTGGCAGATGCTGCCCAAGGTGTACGCGGTCGCCATGCTGGCCACGGCCATCATCTTCTGGCTGTTTTCGTACACGGACAAATCGCACCTGGCGCCATCGGGCGAAAGTTTTACGGCGCAAATGAAGGTGCTGAAGGATCCGCGCGTGTGGCGCTACTGCCAGTACTACTCGGTGGTGTTCGGCGGCTACGTGGCGCTGGCGCTGTGGATGACGAAATACTACGTGGCCGAATACGGTTTTGATTTGAAGCACGCGGCGCTGCTGGCCGCCTGCTTCTCGCTGCCGGGCGGCGTGCTGCGCGCGTTTGGCGGCTGGATCTCCGACAAATACGGGGCGGCGAAAGTTACCTGGGCCGTGATGTGGGTGTGCTGGGTGTGCTTCTTCCTGCTGTCGTATCCGCAAACGCAGATGGTGATCGAGACCGTCACGGGGCCGCTGGCCATCCACATCGGCCTGTCGCCGCTGTGGTTCACCGTGCTGCTGTTCATCGTCGGCATCGCCATGGCGGTCGGCAAGGCGTCCGTCTTCAAGTTCATCGGTGATGACTTTTCCGACAACATCGGCGCCGTCTCGGGCGTGGTGGGCCTGGCCGGCGGCTTGGGAGGCTTCATCCTGCCCGTGATGTTCGGCGCCCTGGTGGACTTCACGGGCGTGCGTTCGAGCTCCTTCATGCTCTTGTACGGCACCGTCTGCGTTTCCCTCGTCTGGATGTATTTCTCGTTCAAGCCGCTACGCGCGGCGACTATCCCTCAACCTGCAGGAGTTAAAGCATGAGCCGCTACATGATCAATACCTGGGAGCCGGAAACCCCGAGCTTCTGGCAAAACACGGGCAAGGCCACGGCCGCGCGCAATCTGTGGATATCGATTCCCGCGCTGCTGCTGGCATTCGCCGTGTGGATGGTGTGGAGCGTGGTGGTGGTCAATCTGCCCAACATCGGTTTTACTTACAGTAACAACCAGCTGTTCTGGCTGACGGCCTTGCCGGGACTGTCCGGCGCCACCTTGCGCATCTTTTATTCATTCATGGTGCCGATCTTCGGCGGGCGCCGCTGGACGGCCATTTCCACGGGCTCGCTGCTGATTCCCGCCATCGGCATCGGCCTGGCCGTGCAGGATGTGAACACGGGCTATCCGACCATGCTGATCCTGGCGCTGCTGTGCGGCTTCGGCGGCGGCAATTTCGCCTCGTCGATGGCCAACATCAGCTTTTTCTATCCAAAGGCGAGCAAAGGCTTCGCACTGGGCATGAATGCGGGCCTGGGCAACCTGGGCGTATCGGTGGTGCAGTTCGTCGTGCCGCTGGTGATCACGTTTGCCGTCTTCGGCGCCTGGGGCGGCGATTCGCTCACCTGGGTGAAAAATGGCGTGAGCAAGGACATGTGGCTGCAAAACGCGGGCTTCATCTGGGTGCCGTTCATCGCGCTGTCCACCTTGCTGGCCTGGTTCGGCATGAATGACCTGGCGTCGGCCAAGGCCTCGTTTTCCGAACAGGCCGTGATCTTCAAGCGCAAGCACAACTGGCTCATGTGCTGGCTGTACACGGGCACCTTCGGCTCCTTCATCGGTTACTCGGCCGCGTTTCCGCTGCTGATCAAGATCCAGTTCCCCGACGTGAATCCGCTCGATTACGCCTTCCTCGGCCCCCTGGTCGGCGCCCTGGCGCGCGTGGCCGGCGGCGTGATTTCCGACAAACTGGGCGGCGCCCGCGTCACCCTGTGGTCCTTCCTGCTGATGATAGCCGCCGTGCTGGGCGTGCTGTACTTCATGCCGCAAGGCGGAGTGGGTGGCAGTTTCAATGGCTTCTTCTGGATGTTCATGCTGCTGTTCGCCGGCACGGGCGTCGGCAATGCGTCGACCTTCCGCATGATTCCCGTGATCTTCCTGACGGAACACCAGCGCGCGGCCGCCGGCAAGGGCAAGGCGGTGCAGGAGCAAGCCATCGTCGACGCCAACAAGGAAGGCGCCGCCGTCCTGGGTTTCACCTCGGCGGTGGCCGCGTATGGCGCCTTCTTCATCCCGAAAAGCTATGGCACCTCGATCGCGCTGACGGGCAGCCCCGACGCGGCCCTGTGGTGCTTCATCGGCTTTTATGTCAGCTGCATCGCGATCACCTGGTGGTGCTATGCGCGCAAGAACGCGGCTATGCCTTGCTAGTTAGCGTCAGAACGCCGGGCGAGTCCTGCTTGCCCGGCGTTGAACACAGTAAGAGGTAGTCATGGAAGAACTGGAAAAATTCGTCAACGGCTTCAGCCTGTTTCAGCAGCAGTATTTCAGCGAGCCGCAAACCCTGTACGACAGCCTGCGCGACGGGCAGCGGCCCTCGACCTTGCTGATCGGCTGCTGCGATTCGAGGGTCGACCCCATGCTGCTGACGGGCAGCGACCCGGGTGACATGTTCGTCGTGCGCAATATCGCCAACCTGGTGCCACCCTGTACCCCGGACGCGCCACCCGGCGTCAGTTCGGCCATCGAGTTCGCCGTCTGCAAGCTCGAAGTGGCCAGGGTCATCGTGCTCGGACATGCGCGCTGCGGCGGCATCCGCGCGCTGCTGGAACCGCAGCCGCGCGCGGAAGGGCAGGAAACGGACTTCGTGGGACAGTGGATGCGCATCGCCGAACCGGTGGCGCAGCGCGTGCGCCGCGAGCTGGCGCACCGCTCGTCGGCGGAACAGCACCACGCGTGCGAGCTGGCCAGCATATTGCAGTCGCTGGACAACCTGCTCACCTACCCATGGCTGAAACGCCGGGTGGAGCAGGGATTATTGAAATTGCATGGATGGTATTTCGATATCGACAGCGGGGCGCTGATGGCGTATTCGGCGCGCCAGCAGCAGTTTTTGCCGCTGGTCTGTCCGATAGAAAGGGCGCGGCATTTGCATGAGCGCCCTTGGCCGGATGCGGGCAAGTAGGTTGGATTAGCGTAGCGTAATCCAACAGGGCGCCGTCAACAATGTGTCGGATTACGCGTGGCGTTGCCCCGCTAATCCGACCTACATCAATCACGTAGGTCGGATTAGGCCGCAGGCCGTAATCCGACAACTTCCCTCAGCTGAACCGTAACAAATCCCCGCTGCGGTCAAACGCCAGCAGGCTGTCGATGCGGCCTTGCTCGATGGCCGTCACCATGGCGCGCAGGGGCGCTTCGCATTCCTGCGCCGCGGGCGGCTGGCCCTCGCGGCCCGCCAGTCCCGCCACGAAGACCACGTCCCAGTGCGTCTGCATCTGTTTCGACTCCTCCTTCAATGTCTCGAAGCTGTCCAGTTCCTCGGGCAGCTTGTCAGCGCACATCACGGGCGTGAGGGACTTGCCCTGGCCGCCAGGCTGGGCCTGCGCCTGGGTAAAGGTAAACAGCAGGCGTTGCGGCTGTTCCTGGTTGCGGGCGCTGCTCAGCAGGCTGGCGTAATCGGTAATCGGCATGATGCTCTTTCTCTGTGTTGAACGATGACGACAGGTATACCGCAGCTCCGCCGCGCCGCCCATAGGCAATAGTGACTATCCGGGTGACTACGCGCCTATGCATTCCTGGTGCCGGAAACCGACTTCTTGCCAATACCGCCGGGCGCGGCGCATCGATAGACTGTTTGTATCGACGCTTGAGCCATCCTGCTTGCAGCGTTTTTTAAGACCTGGCGCCGCTGTCGGCGGCGCAATGTGGAGGTAGCATGAGTCACTTTCTGGACCGCCTGAAATTTTTTAGCAAGCCCGCCGAGCCGTTTTCAAACGGCCATGGCACCGTGGTCGATGAAGACCGTACCTGGGAAAACGCCTACCGCCAGCGCTGGCAGCACGACAAGATCGTGCGCTCCACGCATGGCGTGAACTGCACCGGCTCGTGCAGCTGGAAGGTGTATGTCAAGAATGGCCTGATCACCTGGGAAACCCAGCAAACCGATTACCCGCGCACGCGGCCCGACCTGCCCAACCACGAACCGCGCGGCTGCCCGCGCGGCGCCAGCTATTCCTGGTACGTGTATTCGGCCCAGCGCGTGAAATACCCGATGGTGCGCGGCCGCCTGATGGAAATGTGGCGCGAAGCGCGCAAGACCATGGATCCCGTCACGGCCTGGGACTGGATCAGCCAGGATCCCGTGCGCTCGCAGCAGTACAAATCCATCCGCGGCCTGGGCGGCTTCGTGCGCGCCACGTGGGATGAATCGAATGAAATCATCGCCGCCGCGAATGCGCTGACGATCAAGAAATACGGCCCGGACCGCGTCGTCGGCTTCTCGCCGATTCCCGCCATGTCCATGGTCAGCTATGCCTCCGGCACGCGCTACCTGTCGCTGATCGGCGGCGTGGCCCTGAGTTTCTATGACTGGTACTGCGACTTGCCGCCGGCCAGCCCGCAAGTGTGGGGCGAGCAGACGGACGTGCCGGAATCGGCCGACTGGTACAACTCGACTTACCTGATGGTGTGGGGCTCGAACGTGCCGATGACGCGCACGCCGGACGCCCACTTCTACACGGAAGTGCGCTACAAGGGCACGAAAACCGTGGCCATCTCGCCCGATTACGGCGAAATGGTGAAGTTCGGCGACATCTGGCTGGCGCCGAAGCAGGGCACGGACGCCGCGCTGGCGCTGGCCATGGGCCACGTCATCCTCAAGGAATTCCACTCGGAAGGGCAGAGCGCCTACTTCCGCGACTACGCACGCCAGTACACGGACTTCCCGATGCTGGTGCTGCTCAAGGAACATAACGGCACCCTGGTGCCCGACTACTTCCTGCGCGCTTCGCACCTGGACAACAATCTCGACGAAACCAACAATCCGGAATGGAAAACCCTCGTCATCGACGAGACCACGGGCGCCATTACCGCGCCGGCCGGCTCCATCGGCTTCCGCTGGGGCGAGTCGGGCAAGTGGAATCTGGAACAGAAGGCTGGCGGCAGCGGTGAACCCATCGTGCCGATGCTCTCCATGATCAACGACAGCGACGCCGTCACGGAAGTGGGCTTTGCCTACTTCGGCGGCAAGGACGCGTCCGACATGCTGCTGCGCAAAGTGCCGGTGAAAACCATCCGCCTGGCTGACGGCACGACGGGCCTCGTCACCACCGTGTTCGACCTGACCCTGGCCAACTACGGCATCGACCGTGGCCTCGGCGGCGCCAATGTCGCGGAAAGCTATGACGACGACGTGCCGTACACCCCCGCATGGCAAGAGAAGCACACGGGCGTGAAACGCGCCGACGTCATCACCGTGGCGCGCCAGTTCGCGGAAAACGCTGACCAGACACGCGGCAAGAGCATGGTCATCGTGGGCGCCGGCCTGAATCACTGGTACCACATGGACATGACCTACCGCGGCATCATCAACATGCTGATGATGTGCGGCTGTATCGGCCAGTCCGGTGGCGGCTGGGCCCATTACGTGGGCCAGGAAAAGCTGCGTCCGCAAACGGGCTGGACGCCATTGGCCTTCGCCCAGGACTGGGTGCGTCCGATGCGCCAGATGAATGGCACCTCGTTCTTCTATGCCCACACGAGCCAGTGGCGCCACGAAAAGCTGGAAACGGGCGACATCGCCTCGCCATCGGCGGCCGGCGGCACGGGCGACCTGACCCTGCTCGACTACAACGCCAAGGCGGAACGCATGGGCTGGCTGCCATCGGCGCCGCAACTGCAAACCAATCCGCTGGAAGTGGCCAAGGCCGCTGCCGCCGCAGGCCAGAAGCCGGCCGCGTATGCGCTCGACCAGATCAAGGCGGGCCAGCTGCAGTTTTCGTGCGACGATCCGGACAATCCGGCAAACTTCCCGCGCAATATGTTTGTCTGGCGCTCGAATATCCTCGGCAGCTCGGGCAAGGGCCACGAGTACTTCCTGAAATACCTGCTCGGCACGCAGAATGGCTTGCTCAGCGACGAAGAAGATTGCATCACGCCGAAACAGGTGAAAGTGCGCCCGGCCGCCGAAGGCAAGCTCGATCTGCTGGTGGTGCTGGACTTCCGCATGTCGACCACCTGCCTGTATGGCGACGTGGTGCTGCCGACTGCCACCTGGTATGAAAAAGACGACTTGAACACGTCGGACATGCATCCGTTCATTCACCCGCTGTCCGAAGCCGTGCAGCCGCTGTGGCAATCGAAGTCGGACTGGGAAATCTACAAAGGGCTGGCCGAGAAATTCTCGGAAATCGGCGGCGAGCTGCTGGGCACCCAGCAAGACATCATCCTCACGCCGCTGATGCACGACACGCCGGGTGAACTGGGCCAGCCTTTCGATCCCAAGGACTGGCGCGCCGGCGAATGCGACGCTATCCCCGGCAAGACCATGCCGAACATGACGGTGGTCGAGCGCAATTACCGCGACGTCTACAAGAAGTTCACCTCGATCGGCCCGCTGCTGGAAACCATCGGCAATGGCGGCAAGGGCATTTCCTGGAAAACGGGGCATGAAGTCGAGGTCCTGCGCGGCATCAACCGCACGGTGCTGGAAGAAGGCGTGTCGCAGGGCCAGCCGCGCCTCGATACGGCCATCGATGCGGCCGAGATGATTCTGTCGCTGGCGCCGGAAACGAATGGCCACGTGGCCGTGAAAGCCTGGGCCGCGCTGTCCGCCATCACGGGACGCGAGCATACGCATCTGGCGCTGCCGCGCGAGCATGACAGCATCCGCTTCCGCGACGTGCAGGCGCAGCCGCGCAAGATCATTTCCTCGCCGACGTGGTCGGGCCTGGAAAGCGAAGAAGTCAGCTACACGGCCGGCTATACCAACGTGCATGAACTGATCCCTTGGCGCACCCTGACGGGCCGCCAGCAGTTTTACCAGGATCACCTGTGGATGCGCGATTTTGGCGAGGGACTGTGCGTGTACAAGCCGGCCATCAACACGAAGACGACGGAAGCGCTGCTGGGCACCAAGCCGAACGGCAACAAGGAGCTGGCGCTGAACTTCCTTACACCGCACCAGAAGTGGGGCATCCACTCCACGTATTCGGACAACCTGCGCATGCTGACCCTGTCGCGTGGCGGACCGCACGTGTGGCTGTCGGAGACGGACGCGCAGACGGCCGGCATCGTCGACAACGACTGGATCGAAGTCTTCAACGTGAATGGCAGCCTGACGGCGCGCGCCATCGTCAGCCAGCGCATCCCGGCCGGCATGACGATGATGTACCACGCCCAGGAAAAAATCATCAACGTGCCTGGCGCGGAGATGACGGGCAAGCGGGGCGGCATCCATAACTCGGTGACGCGCGCCGTGCCCAAGCCGACGCACATGATCGGCGGCTACGCCCAACTGGCGTACGGCTTCAATTACTACGGCACGGTGGGCTCCAACCGCGATGAATTCGTATTGGTGCGCAAGATGAACAAGGTCGACTGGCTCGAAGGCCCGTTGCAGGAAGAAGGAGCATAGTATGAAAATCAGAGCGCAAATCGGCATGGTGCTGAACCTGGACAAGTGCATCGGCTGCCACACTTGTTCCGTCACCTGCAAGAACGTATGGACCAGCCGCGACGGCGTCGAGTACGCATGGTTCAACAACGTGGAGACCAAGCCGGGCATCGGCTATCCGAAGCAGTGGGAAAACCAGGACAAGTGGAACGGCGGCTGGCGCCGCACGGATGCGGGCAAGATCGAGCCGCGCCAGGGCAGCCGTCTGAAAATCCTGGCGAATATCTTCGCCAACCCGAACCTGCCCGCCATCGACGAGTACTACGAGCCGTTCACCTACGACTACGAGCACCTGCAAAGCGCGCCGCTGTCGCAGACGCCGCCGACGGCCCGTCCGATCTCCGTGCTGACGGGGAAAAAGATGGAAAAAATCGAGTGGGGTCCGAACTGGGAAGATGACTTGGGCGGCGAGTTTGCCCAGCGCAGCAAGGATAAACTGTTCGACAACATGCAGAAGGAGATGTACGGCACGTTTGAAAACACCTTCATGATGTACTTGCCGCGTCTGTGCGAGCATTGCCTCAATCCGACGTGCGTGGCGTCTTGCCCATCCGGCTCCGTGTACAAGCGCGAAGACGACGGCATCGTGCTGATCGACCAGGACAAGTGCCGCGGCTGGCGCATGTGCATCTCCGGTTGCCCGTACAAGAAGATTTACTACAATTGGTCGTCCGGCAAGGCCGAGAAGTGCACCTTCTGCTTCCCCCGCATCGAAGCGGGCCAGCCTACCGTGTGCTCGGAAACGTGCGTGGGCCGCATCCGCTACCTGGGCGTGCTGCTGTACGACGCCGACAAGATCGAGGCTGCCGCCTCCGTGCCGCAAGAGCAGGATCTGTACCAGGCGCAGCTCGATCTGTTCCTCGATCCGCACGACCCGGCCATCATCGCCGAGGCGCGCCGCCAGGGCATTCCCGACCTGTGGCTGGAAGCGGCCGTCAAGTCGCCCGTCTACAAGATGGCCGTCGAGTGGAAAGTGGCGTTCCCGCTGCATCCCGAATACCGCACCTTGCCGATGGTATGGTACGTGCCGCCGCTGTCGCCGATCCAGGCGGCTGCCGAATCGGGCAAGCTGGGCGTGAACGGCATGCTGCCGGACACCCAAAGCCTGCGCATTCCGGTGCAGTACCTGGCCAATTTGCTGACGGCCGGCGACCAGCCGCCCATCGTCACGGCGCTGGACCGCATGCTGGCGATGCGTGCCTACATGCGCAGCAAGACCGTCGAGAAGGTGGAAAACCTCACGGTTCTGAAACAGGTGGGCTTGAGCAAGGCGCAGGTGGAGGACATGTACCACATCATGGCGATTGCCAATTACGAAGACCGCTTCGTCATCCCCAGCAGCCACAAGGAAATGGCCGAGGACAGCTTCAACGAGAAGGGTTCGTGCGGCTTCAGTTTCGGCAACGGCTGCTCGGACGGCACCAGTGAACCGACCTTGTTCGGCAAGAAAAAACACGGTTCGGCCATCTTCATGCAGATGCCGAAGTCGCGCAAAACGGCGCCAGGCGCTTAAGGAGCTGATATGGAACACGCTATGCATCACTACCAAATCCTCTCGCGCCTGCTGCTGTATCCGGAGCCGGAGCTGATCGCCCACCTGCCGCAGCTCGATGCCGCGCTGGCGGCGGTGCCGGAACAGCACGCGCTGCTGCGGCCCTTGCTGGCGCACCTGGAAAGCAGCAGCCTGATCGACCTGCAGCAGCAGTACGTGGCCACGTTCGACCGCAATCCGTCGCACTCGCTGCATCTGTTCGAGCATATCCACGGCGAATCGCGTGACCGGGGCCAGGCCATGGTCGACCTGATGGAGGAATACAAGCGCCACGGCCTGCAAATGGTGGGCGACGACTTGCCCGACTTCGTGCCGCTGTTCCTGGAATTCCTGGCGCAGCTCGACGAGGCAGTCTCGGCACCGCTGCTGGGCGACGCCGTCCACGTGCTGGCGCACATCGGCCGCAAGCTGACGGCCAACGGCAGCCCATACGCGCCCGTCTTCACCGTGCTCGAACGCCTGAGTCCCGTGGCGGCGGAAATGCTGGCCGAACCGCCGGTGCGCGACATGGACGAAGCGCTGGAAACCTTCGGTCCCGGTGCGGACGGCGTCGAACCGCTGCTGCGCCAAGGTCCGGCCCAGGTTCCGGGCGGCGTCCATCCCGTGCATTTTCACCCGCAGCCGCGGCGCGCTGCTTAATTGGCCGCTTGCGCCCGCATGAGGAGAGTACATCATGAGTAATTATTTGCATCAATTTGTGTATGGCATTTATCCATACATCGCGCTGGCCATCTTTTTCCTGGGTAGCCTGATCCGTTTCGACCGCGAGCAATACACGTGGAAGTCCGATTCCAGCCAGCTGCTGCACCGCGGCAGCCTGCGCCTGGGCAATATCCTGTTCCACCTCGGCATCATCGGCCTGCTGTTCGGCCATGCGGCCGGCTTGCTCACCCCCGTCTGGGTGTGGGATACCCTGGGCGTGTCGCACAGCCTGAAGCAGGGCGTGGCCATGGCGGCCGGCGGCGTGATGGGCGGTTTGTGCCTGGTCGGCATCCTGATCCTGCTGGTGCGCCGCTTCAGTAACGACCGGCTGCGCGCCGTCACGACGGCCGGCGACAAGCTGGTGATGCTGTGGATTTTGCTGACCTTGCTGCTGGGCCTGTCGTCGATCTTCGTCTCGGCGTCGCACATGGATGGCCACATGATGGTCTTGCTGATGAACTGGGCGCAGCACATCGTGACCTTCCGCGGTGACGCCGCCAGCTTCATCGTCGATGCGCCGCTGGTGTTCAAGCTGCACCTGTTCATGGGCATGTCGCTGTTCGTCATCTTCCCGTTCACCCGCCTGGTGCACGTGTGGAGCGGCTTTGGCGCCATCGGATATCTGGGCCGTGCCTATCAACTAGTTCGCCGCCGCTAAGAAAGGAGCTACATCATGGGAATCTCCGTCAATGGCATCGATATCGACGATGCCGACATCGCGCAGGAACTGCCGCACCACGACGGTGCCGGCAATCCGCTGAAACAGGCCGTGCATGAACTGGTGCTGCGCCGGCTGCTGCAAGACGAAGCCGACCGCCTCGGCGTGCAGGGCGGCAGTATTGATGACCGCATCGAAGCGCTGTTTGCGCAGGAAGTGCGCGTGCCGCCCGCCGACGATGCGGCTTGCCGCACCTTTTATGCGCAGCGCCCGCAGCTGTTTAGCAGCGGGGCGCTGGTCGAGGCGCGCCACATCCTGTTCCAAGTGACGCCCGAGGCGCCTCTTGAGCTGCTGCGCACGACGGCGCAGGCCGTGCTCGACGCCTTGAAACTGGCGCCCGAGCGCTTCGGCGAGCTGGCGGCGCAGTATTCGAACTGCCCGTCGGGCGCCCTGGGGGGCAACCTGGGCCAGCTGTCGCCGGGCCAGAGCGTGCCGGAATTCGACGCGCTGCTGTTCCGCCTGGAAGAGGGCGCGCTGGCCGGCCATTTGCTGGAAACGCGTTTCGGCTACCACATCGTGCAAGTGCTGCGCCGGGTCGAAGGCCAGGCCATCGCCTACGAGGCCGTGCAGGCGCAGATCGCCGACCGCCTGTCGCGCGCCGCGTGGCAGCGCGCCGTGCACCAGTATCTGCACTTGCTGGTGGGGCGCGCCGAGATCGCCGGCATCGAGCTCGAAGGCACGGCCAGTCCGCTGGTTCAGTAGGTAGAAGTGCGTAGGCCGAAAGGCGTAGGCCGCTAGGCCTTCTGGGGCACAGCCAGATCGTGCCCCAGCCTTTACAATCACGAAAGAATCAGGAGTAGCGTCATGGGTAGCGTCAAGTTGCAGGACCGTTTTGGCCGTTCGATCGATTATGTGCGGCTGTCCGTCACCGACCGCTGCGACTTGCGCTGCAGTTACTGCATGCCCAAGGGCTTTCGGGGCTTCGAGGAGCCGAAGGACTGGCTGACGTTCGACGAGATCGAGCGCCTGATGGCCATCTTCGTTCGCCTCGGCACGCGCCGCGTGCGCCTGACGGGTGGCGAACCGCTGTTGCGGCGCAATCTGCCGGAACTGGCGCGCAAGCTGACGGCGCTGCCTGGCCTGCAGGACTTGTCGCTGTCGACCAACGCCACGCAACTGGGCAAGCACGCCGTGGCCTTGCGCGCGGCGGGCGTGGACCGCATCAATGTCAGCCTCGATTCGCTCGACCGCGCCTGCATGCAACAGATTACGGGGCGCGACAGCCTGCAGCCGATTCTCGATGGCCTGATGGCGGGCAAGGCGGCCGGTTTCGACCCGATCAAGATCAATATGGTGGCCATGCGCGGCATCAATGACGGCCAGATCGAGGCCATGGCGGCGTTTTGCATCGAGCAGCAGTTCATTCTGCGCCTGATCGAAGCCATGCCGATGGGCAGTACAGGCCGCAATGCCAGCTACATGCCGCTCGGTCCCGTGCGCGAGCGCCTGTCGGCCCGTTTTGGCCTGGTGCCGCAGGCGCAGGAATTGGGCGGCGGGCCGGCGCGCTACATGGCGACCCCCGACGGACGCTCGAGTATCGGTTTCATCACGCCCATGTCGCAGCATTTTTGCGCCACCTGCAACCGCGTGCGCCTGTCCGTCGATGGTACCCTGTATTTGTGCCTGGGCCAGGAAGAGAAATTCGCCCTCGGCCCCATGCTGCGCGGCGGGGCCACGGATGCGGAGATCGAAGCGGCGATCCGCGCCGCCATCGAACTCAAGCCGCAGCAGCATGATTTCAATACGCAGCCAGACAAGATTATCCGTTTTATGGCCCAAACCGGAGGCTGAACGGGGCGGTGCCAAGTAAAGGGTGTATGAAATTTAAAGCGATGTTTTCCTCCTGGCAGAAGCTGTCGACCAAGATCGTCGGCGCGCTGCTGCTCATGCTGGTGCTGGCCCTGAGCGCCATCGGCTGCACCCTGTTTTTGTCGTGGCAGCTCGAAGGCAGTTCGGCCGCCATCAACGAGACGGGCCGGCTGCGCATGCAGACCTACCGCCTGACCCTGCTGCTTGCCAGCGACGCCCGCGAGCAGGCGCACCAGCAAGTGCTGCTGATCGACGAGACCCTGGCCAAGATCGGCCACGGCGACCCGCAGCGCCCCCTGTTCCTGCCTCCCAGCACGGCCATCAAATCCGAATTCGAACGCATCGGCACTGCCTGGCGCGGCGCCTTGCGCCCGGCCGCGCTGGCCGCCGATTCCACCGCGCGCGCGCGCCAGTTCGAGCATGACGCCGACACCTTTGTGGGCCAGGTCGATCAACTGGTGCGCCTGATCGAGCACGATAGCGAACAGCGCACCTTCTGGCTGCGCGCTTCGCAACTGATCCTCGTCGGCATGGCCGTCATCGGCACGGTCAGCATGATTTACCTGATGTTCATGCTCATCATCGAGCCCGTCACGCGGCTGCGCCTGGGCATGCAGCGCATGAAGGAACGCGATTTCAGCGTGCGCCTGGCCGTCGAAAGCAATGACGAATTCGGCCAGCTGGCCAGTGGATTCAACCAGATGGCCGACCGCCTGCAGGCGCTGTACGGCAACCTGGAAGAGGGCGTGCGCAGCAAGACGGCCACGCTTGAATACCGCAACCGCGAACTGGCCTTGCTGTACGAAAGCGCCGCTTTCCTGCAGCGCCCGCAGCCCCTGGAAGACATTTGCGGCGGCTTCATGCAGCGTATCGTCGATTATTTCGAGGCGGACGGCTCCACCGTGCGCGTGCTCGACGCCGAGCGCGGCAACCTGCACATGGTGGTGCATACGGGCCTGTCCGAAGAACTGGTGGCGTCCGAGCACTGCCTGAAGGTGGGCGACTGCCTGTGCGGCACGGCCGTCGAAATGAAAGTGGCGAAGGTGCACGACATGCGCCGCATCGACAAGGCGCACGAGCTGCGCTGCCACCGCGAGGGCTTTGCCACCGTCTCCGTCTTCCATATCCACGCGCACGAACAGCACCTGGGCTTCTTCAACCTGCATTTCCGCCATGCGCGCGTGTTTTCCGCGCGCGAACTGGCCTTGCTCGAAACCCTGGGCCAGCTGCTGGGCATCGCGCTGGAAAACCTGCGCCTGGCCGCGCGCGAACGCGAAATGGCCATTTCCGAAGAGCGCAATCTGGTGGCACAGGGCCTGCACGACAGCATCGCGCAAAGCCTCAATTTCCTCAACCTGCAAGTGCAGATGCTTGACGACTCCGTACGCAACGCGCGTTTCGACGAGGTGGCGGGCATCGTGCCGGCCCTGCATGCGGGCGTGAAGGAAAGCTACGAGGACGTGCGCGAATTGCTGGCCAACTTCCGCAGCCGATTGATGGAGGATGATTTGATCGGCTCCCTGCGCGCGGCGGTGGACAAATTCCGCCGCCAGACGGGCATTGAGGCCGATCTGCTGGCCGACGTCGACGGCGCGCCATTCCCCCGCGAGCAGCAATTGCAGTTATTATTCATCGTGCAGGAAGCGCTGTCGAACATCCGCAAGCACGCCCAGGCCAGCCACGTCGAAGTGCGCCTCGCCGATCACCAGGATTTTACGCTGACGATCAGCGATAATGGCGTTGGCTTCGACGCCGCCGCCGTGCTGGAAAAGGGCGACAGCCATGTCGGCATCCATATCATGCGCGAGCGTGCGCAGCGCATCGAGGCCACGTTCGACGTGCATGCCTGCCAGGGCGGCGGCACCACGGTCGAACTGCATCTGTCGCGCGAGCAGCGCCGCGCCGCCTGAGTAACTACCTGAAAGTATAAAAAATGGAGACACCCGATAAACCGATCACCGTCATGCTGGTCGACGACCACGCGCTGTTCCGCAGCGGCATACGCTCGCTGCTGCAGCGGCATACGGACTTTTCCGTCGTGGGCGAGGCGGCCGATGGCGTGGAAGGCATCAAGCGCGCCATCCAGCTGCAACCCGACGTGGTGCTGCTGGACCTGAACATGGCCGGCATGTCCGGCGTGGAAGCGCTGCAGCTGATGCAGCACGACTGCCCCGATACGGCCATCGTCATGCTGACCGTGTCGGAAGACGCGGAAGACCTGGCGACGGCCCTGCGCGCGGGCGCCTGCGGCTATCTGATCAAGAACATCGACGCCGACTACCTGGTGCGCGCCATCCGCCGCGCGGCGGCAGGTGAAGTCGTCATCGCCGAAGCCATGACGGGCAAACTGGTGGCCCAGCTGCAGGCGGGCACGCGGCGCGAGGAACCCGTGTCGGAACTGGACAAGCTCACGCCGCGCGAAAAGGAAATCATCGATTGCCTGTCGCGCGGCGAGAGCAACAAGGGCATCGCCCGCACCTTGGACCTCGCCGAAAGCACGGTCAAGATCCACGTGCAGAACGTGCTGAAAAAACTCAACCTCACAAGCCGCGTGCAGGCGGCCGTGTACGCGGTCGAGCACCGCCAGGGCAAGTAGCCCGCTAGCCGGGGTCTGACCCGCCGGGCCGGACCCCATGGCGAATCTCTCTCTAGTCCTTTTTGCCGATGGATGTCCTTGCGCTTTTAAAGTAGTATATTGAATATATCTTTAAAAGCGAGCCCATCATGGCCATTACCCCGATCAGCGAACCTTCCCCACCTTCCACGACGGCAGGCGCCGCGCCCTGGCATGCGCGCCACGCCGTCTGGCAACTGGGTTTTCGCCCGTTTTACCTGCTGGCGGCCGTGTTCGCGGCCCTCGGTATTCCCCTGTGGCTGGCCAGCTATGCCGGCTGGCTGACGGGCGGCTTGCAGGTGGGGCTGGGCTGGCATATGCATGAAATGGTGTTCGGCTTCGCGCTGGCCGTCGTCGTGGGCTTTTTGTACACGGCAGGGCGCAACTGGACGGGCTTGCCCACGCCGCACGGCGTGCAGCTGATGGCGCTGGTGGGGCTTTGGCTGGCCGGGCGCGTGGCCATGCTGTGCGGTCCCGGCCTGCTGCCGGCGCTGGTCGACTGGCTGTTCCTGCCGCTGGCCGCCTGGCCTTTGTACCTGGTGCTGCGCCGCTCGGGCAATACGCGCAACCTGTTCCTCGTCGGTCTGCTGGCCTTGCTGGCGCTGGCCAATGGCCTGTTCCACGCGGCCGTGCTGGGCTGGTTGCCGCTGTCGCTGTTCCTGCCCGTGCAGGCGGCCATCTTCATCATCGTGCTGATCGAATCGGTGATCGGCGCACGGGTGATCCCCATGTTTACGCGCAATGGGGCACCTGGCAGCACGCCCGTGGCCAGCCCGAAGTGCGCGCTGGTCGCCGTGGCCTGCATGGCGGCTGCCGCGATCGCGTGGCTGGCCGGCGCGCCGGCCTGGCTGACTGCGCCGCTGGCCCTCGTGGCAAGCGGCGTGTCGCTGGCCAACCTGCTGGCCTGGCAGCCGCAGCGCACCTTGCGCGTGCCGCTGCTGTGGATTCTGCACCTGTCGTATGCGTGGATAGGCATCGGCTTCGCGCTGCTGGCGGCCGCCAGCCTGGGCCTGTTGCCGGCCAGCGCCGCCTTGCACGCGCTGACGGTGGGCTCGATGGCGGGCCTGATCATCGGCATGATGACGCGCACCACCTTGGGCCACACGGGACGTGCGCTCAAGGGCGGCAGGGCGGAGGCGGCGATGTACTGGCTGATCCAAGTGGGCGCGCTGGCGCGCCTGCTGGCCGCCGTCGGTCCCGCTACGCTGTCCATGCCGCTGTTGCTGGCAGGCGGCGCGTGCTGGTCGCTGGCCTTTGGCCTGTATGCGTGCGTGTATGCGCCCTACCTGTGGCGCGCGCGGGTCGATGGCCGCGAAGGCTAGGCCAGGGTCAGAAAGGGCGCCAGCTTATCAGTTTCCTGATTTCCGGTGCCCAGTAGGACAGCGAATCGCCCACCACGAAGAGTAGCAGGGCCAGCATGATGGCCTTCAGCAGCAAATCCCTGCACCAGATCATAGTGTTCCCCCAGTTTTCATGTTGACAAGTTTATCATTGACATGCCCGGCCATGTTGAGTTTCTGGCATGGTAGCCTGGCCGGCCGGCGTCTGTGCCGTGAAGGCGGCGGCGGCCTCGATGGCGTGCGCCAGCGCCTGTTCCAGTGCATCGAGCGCGGCGGCCGCGTCGTCGCCCGTGTGCAGCAGCTGTTCCGCATGCCGGGCTGCATGCAGGGTGGCGGGCAGGGCCAGGCTGCCGGCCACTCCGGCCAGCTGGTGCGCCAGCGCGGCCGCGTCGTCGCGTGCATTGGCCGCCAGCAGCGCGCGCATGGCGCCGACCGTGTTGCTGTAGGTGTCGCCAAAGCGCGACAGGTTCTGGCGGTAGGGCGCTTCATCGAGCCACTGTGCCATCCCTTGCGCCACGTCGATCGCGGACGCCGCGCCGCCAGGCAGCACGGGCATCGCCATGTCGGCCACGACCGGCGGCAGGGCTGGCAAGCCTTGCGCATGGCGCCGGTGCTCGCGCGCGACCAAGGCGATGGTCTGCGGCACGTCGAACGGTTTGCTGATGAAATGGTTGACGCCCGCTTCCAGTGCCGCCGTGCGCTGCGTCTGGAAGGCGCCGGCCGTCAGCGCCACCACGGGCAAATCCTGAAACTGCGGCAACTGGCGCAGCGCGCGCGTCGCCTGCAAGCCATCCATGACGGGCATCTGCACGTCCATCAGCACGATGTCGACGTCGTCAGGGTGGGCCAGCAGCCAGTCCAGCGCCTGCTGGCCATCGCAGGCGAACGAGGGCAAGGCGCCCTGGTCGCACAGGATGTGCCTGACCACGTCGCGGTTGATCTCGCTGTCGTCGACCACCAGCACCCGCACGCCAGCCAGCTGGCGCTCTTCCAGCGGCACCAGACTGGCGTCCAGGCCGGCGGCCATGGCGCGCTGCTGGCGCGCCTCCATCGTCGCGTTGTACAGGCTCGTAGCGGTCACCGGTTCGTTGAGGATGGCATCGGCGGCATTGGCCGGGTCGGTACCGCGCCGCGCGGGTGACGTCGCCGGCGCGCCGCTGGCGGCCAGGATGACGACGGGGCAGTCCTGCGGCGGCAAGTATTCGCGCAGCGCGCGCGCCGCGGCTTCCCCTTCCATGTCGGGCATGCGCGCGGCCAGCAACACCACGCCGGGGCGCGCGTCGTCGGCGCAGGCCAGCGCATAGTCGAGCGCCGCCTGGCCGCCGGACACGGCATGCACGTGCCAGCCCAGGCCGCGCGCCACGGCGGCCACCGCCTCGCGCGTGCCGGCCTTGCCATCGGCCAGCAAGACGCGCATGCCCTGCATGCCCTGCATGCCGGGCGAGGACGGGGCTTTGGTGTGCATCAGTTGCACCGGCACCGTGAAACTGAAGGCGCTGCCCTGGCCCAGCGCGCTTTGCAGGTGCAGGGTGCCGCCCATCAGGCGCACCAGCTGGCGGCAGATGGTCAGGCCCAGGCCCGTGCCGCCGAAGCGGCGCGTGGTCGAGCTGTCGGCCTGGGCGAAGGCGGAAAAGATCGCCTCCTGCACTTCCGGGGCGATGCCGATGCCCGTGTCGCGCACGCAAAAACGCAGTACGGCGGCGTCGCCGTCGCGGCTCTCCAGCGTCGTCAGCAGCTCGACCGTGCCTTGCGGCGTGAATTTGATGGCATTGCTGCCCAGGTTGACCAGCACTTGTTCCAGCCGCAGCGCGTCGCCGAGCACGTGGTCGATGCCGTCGGGCAGCGGGCCGATCCGCACCTCGACCGGTTTGTCGTGCGCGGCCACGCCCATGCTGGCGGCGGTCTTCTCGATCACCTCGGCCAGGCGGAACGGCGCCTGCTCGATGGTCATGTGGCCCGCCTCGATTTTCGACACGTCCAGCACGTCGTTGATGATGCCCAGCAGGGACTGGCCGGCGGCGCGGATCTTGCGCGTCATCAGCAGCCCTTCTTCGTCCTGGCTGCCCCTTTCCAGCAGCCAGGCCATGCCGAGGATGGCGTTCAGCGGCGAGCGGATTTCATGGCTCATGTTGGCGAGGAATTCCGCCTTGCTGCGGTTGGCCGCTTCGGCCCCGTCGCGCGCCAGCAGCATGGCCGCCTCGGCCTGCTTTTGCGCGGAAATATCCTGGGCAAAGATCAGGGTGGCCGGTCCATCCTTGAGCATCACGCGCGTGCTGGTCTTGAGGATGGGCACGGGCCGGCCCTGCTTGTCCACGCCGACGGCTTCAAACATCTGTTCGCTGGCCGAATCGGCCTCGATCAGCGCTTCGTTGCTTGCCAGCGCCACTTGCGAGGCGGCCGTGAGCATGCTGCGCCAGGCCAGGCCGCTCAGGTCATCCTCGGGGGCATAGCCATGCAGGTGGCGGTAGCGGGGATTGGAATACACGAAGCGTCCATGGCGCAGGATGGCGATGGCGACGGGCGCATCTTCGATCAGGGTGCGAAAGCGCGTTTCGCTGTCGGACACGGCTTGCATGGCCTGGCGCTCCCTTTCCTGTTCCACCTGCCAGGCGGCTTGCTGCCGGCGCCGCCGCTGGCTCCAGAACAGCAGGCTGGCGCCGGCCAGCGCCAGCATGGCAAAGCCGAGGATGTAGCTCAGCGCCTGCCGCCGCAGCGGGGCGGCGATGGCCGCTTCTTCGCGGCTCAAGCCGATGATCAGTGCGCGGTCCATGCGCAGCGCGGCGGGGGCGATGGTCGCCATCGCCATGACGCGGGGGGAGGCGGCGGCGCCGGCAATCTCGACGCCGTTCAGCACGCCCGCCTGAAAGCCGCTGTCGCGGAAGCGCCGCAGGAAGCTGCCGGGCAGGTCCACATTGCCGCCATTCGCGCTTCTGGCCGGATAGTTGAGGAATTGCCGGCCGTCGCCATGCACGACGACGGCCCAGACATCGGCCGCATACATGGCGGTGCGGAACTTGGCCGTGAAGTATTCGGGGTCGAAGGTGGCCACCACGACGCCGGCAAAGCGGCCTTGCCGGTCCTGCACCATGCGCGCCGCCGTGATGACCAGGTCGCGCTTGAAGGACAGGAAAGGCGCCGAGATGTACAGCATGCGCGCATCGGGCGCGTCGCGCGCCGTCTGGAAGTAGCCGCGGCGCGAAAAGTCCTGGCCGGCCAGTTCCGGGATGTTGGTGGCGACCGGCTTGCCATTCGCGTCGATGACCAGCATGGTGCGCACGCCCGGCATGGCGTCGACCAGCGCGGCCAGGCGCCGGGGCAGGGCTAGCCCGGCGTCGGCAGCGGCACCGGCGCCAAGGTAGTCGCGGATCACGCCGTCAAGCACCAGGTTGGTCGCCGCCAGGTCGACTTCGATGTTTTTTGCCAGCAGCGCCGTCAGCACGCTGAGCCGCTCGCGTTCGGCCGCGTCATGCCGCAAAACTTCAGAAAGGTGGGCGTAGGCGAGGGCGGCGGCCATGATCAGCAGCCCGAGGAGGAAAAACAGCCATTCGATCAATCGTCTGCGCACTGCCGCCGCATCTGGGTGGAGGTTCATGTGGCGATGCTATACCCGATATGCACGAAGAACAACTTTTGCGCGCGACTATGCAGTTGATAGTGTGGTCAATTTGCCGCCCAGCGGCAGGTGCAGGCGGAAGACGGCGCCGCGGCCCGGCGCGGAGGTCACGCCGATGCGCCCGCCCATCAGGGTGACGAGCTGGCGCGCGATGGCCAGGCCCATGCCGGCGCCGCCATGGGCGCGGCTCGGCGAGTCGTCGGCCTGCGAGAAGTTGTCGAAGATGTCGCCCTGCCGCGCCTGCGCGATGCCGATGCCCGTATCGCGCACCTCGATCTGCAGCTCGTCGCCGCTGTGCATGACGTGCACGTCGACCCGTCCGGCGACCGTGTAGCGGATGGCGTTGTCGAGCAGGATATCGAGCACGCGCACCAGGCGGACGCGGTCGCAATCGATGCCGGGCGGCGTGGCGGGGGCGACTTGCGCGGCCAGCTGCAAGCCCTTGTGCGCCGCGCGCGGCCGGTGCGGCGCCAGCGCCAGTTCCAGCAGCTGTTCCAGGGACGCGGCGCCCGGCGCCAGCCGCACCTGCTCGTGCTCGAGCGCGCTCAATTCCATCGCCGCCTCGACCATGGACAGCAACTGGCGGCCGCAGTCGTGTATCGTTTGCGCGTAGGCGGCTTGCTCCGGCTCGCGCAACTGTTCCTGCAGCAGCTCGGAGAAACCGAGGATGCCGTTGAGGGGCGTGCGCAATTCATGCGACATGTTCGACAGGAAGCGCGACTTGGCCTCGCTGGCGGCGATGGCCCTGGCGCGGCTGTCGACCAGGCGGCCGATCAGCAGCACCAGCGCGGCCCACGACAGCACGATCAGCGCGCTCGTGATGGCCGCCATCAGCAAGGCCTGGTCGCGGCGCGAAAAGTAGTCGGCCAATATGGTGTCGCGGTCCAGGCCGACCAGCACGTAGAGCGGGTAGCCGGCCAGTTTTTCGAACGCATACAGGCGCAGCGTGCCATCGACGGGACTGCGCTCGGTGAAACTGCCGCGCGCGCCGCCACGCATCAGGGCAAATACCTTGCTGTCGCCGACCTCCTGGCCGATGGTGTTGACGGCGCCGACCCGGCGCGCGCGCACCACGCCGTCGCTGCCGACGAGCGCGATGGAGCTGTTCTCGCCCAGGTCGACTTCATCGTACAGGCGCGTAAAGTAATACGGGTCCATCGAGACCACCACGACGCCCTTGAAGCGGCCATCGGCGTGGTTGATGCGGCGCGTCATCTGGAGCGACCATTTTTTTGACACGCGGCCCAGCACCGGCTTGCTGATATACAGTTCGCCGCTGTCGCGCTGCATGTGTACCCGGATGTGCTCGCGGTCGGCCAGATTGGTCGGCTGGAAGGGGCGGCTCGACAGCACCGTGTCGCCGTGTTCGTCGATGATGCTGAACAGGTTGTACAGGGGACCGGGATTGAGGCCTTGCCGCAGATCCGCCACGATGTCGAGGCGGTTGCCCAGCGCCTGGTAGCGGCTGCGCAGGTAGGTGGCCGCCTGGTCCGCCGCCTCGATCGTGCGGATTGCGTGCTCGTCGAAGACGCGCGCCATGCTGCGCGCATCGCGCCCGGCGCCGGCGATGGCGGCGTCATAGGCGTGCCGCAGTTGCAGCACGGTGATGCTCCACAGCCCCGCCAGCAGGATGGCCATGAAGAGCGACAGCAGGGTGCGCGCATCCCAGCGCTCCCAGGCCACGGCCTTGCCATCTGTGTGCTGCCGCATGCCGCCTCCGCAAGGTCTGCCAGCTCTGTCGTTGTGCGCGAATGTCCGGCGTCACCGGCGCGTGATGTATTAATATGTATCAATTATAGCGAATATAATTGATTTTATCGAATAAAATGATTTTTATGTGGGAAGTGTTGTATCGGACGCCGGCCCGGGCGGCTGGCGTGTCAGCCAGCGCTCGACCATGTCGCGCAGCTGGGCGGCCGTGAAGGGTTTGGACAGGTAATCGTCCATGCCGGCCGCCACGCAGCGCTGGCGGTCGTCGTCGGTGACGCCGGCCGTGAGGGCGATGACGGGCAGGCGCGCCGCGCCGCTGGCCGCTTCGCGCGCGCGCAGGGCTTCACACGCCTGGTAGCCGTCCATGACGGGCATCATGCAATCCATCAGGACCAGGTCGTATGGCTGCGCGGCCAGCGCTTGCAGGCCCAGCGCGCCGTTCTCCGCCGTGTCGATGCTGTAGCCGCGGCCGGCCAGCTGCAGGCACACGAGCTGGCGGTTCAGCGCCGTGTCCTCGACCAGCAGGATGCGCGCGCCCGGTTCCGGGGCGGGTGCGGGTAGGGAGGCCGCTTCCTCGCCCGGCTGCGGCGCCATGGCCGCGCCGCGCTCCTGGCCCCCGTTCATGCCTGTGCCCCCGTGTAGTCAAGCATGCTGCGGCGTACCTCCCGCTCCACTTCTCCGACCAGCGCCGCCGTTTCGGCCAGCCAGCCCGGTGCCGCCACGCCCTGGTGGCGCACCAGCTGTTCGAGTTCCGCCAGGCGTGCCACCAGGGCGCTGGCGCCCAGCAGGGCGACGGTGCCGCGCAAGGTATGGCAGCTGTGCACGATGGCTTGCGCCGCGCCGCCGCGCACGGCCTGCTCGACGCGCGCAAGCATGGCCGGCGACGTGTCGAGGTAAGTCTGCGACAGGGCGCGGAACATCTCCAGGTCGTGGCCGGTGGCGTGGAACAGCACGGCAGGATCGATGTGGCGATAGGCTGGCATGGCGGCTCCGTGACGAAGGGGGAG
>NZ_JABXFH010000045.1:0-50650 GCF_013372745.1 Janthinobacterium sp. BJB401
GTGTGGCCCATTGCCACACAGCAAGGCTATTCCTGCCTGCCGCTGGCGTCGGTTCAACTGCGCAAACTGCGCGATAAAGCGCATCCATTCGGCTGGCTGCATGATCGGCTCCTGCATGGTGGGTATGCAGAGTCAGACAGTACAGCCAAGGAAAGATTCAGGCAGATCCCCTATTTATCGATGACAGAGCCTTTCTTTTTTTACTTCTCCATCCCCACCAGCTTGAGTTCGGCAAACAGCGGCTTGTTGCTGCCGCGTGCCGCTTGCAACATGTCATAGCTGGCCGCATCAAGCACGATTTCTTCTCCCACCCACAGCTTGCGCTGGTTTGCAGGCAGCCTCAGGCTGCGCAGGATGGCCCTTGCCTGGGCCGGATCGGCTGCCAGCAGGCGAATGGCGTGCGCATGGCGCTGTGTGCCCGTAAGGATCGGCAAGCCGCCTTCCGGGCCGTTCTGGCTCAGGCTGACATAGTCATGGCCGCCCACGCGGTGCAGATAAGCATGCCGCCCATCGGCTTCGGCAGGCGGCTGCGCGGCCAGCTCCTGCATCTCGACCGACGCGACAGGCGCAGCGGTGGTTTGTTCAAGGCTCACGCCACAGCCCGCCAACATGGCTGTGCTCAGGGCGAAAAATAATATGGGTGCTCGGCGCATCGCGCGCTCCTTCTTGTCGGGGTCGGGGACAAAGGGAAATACTGCAGCGATCATGGGCCAAATTATTTGACGTGTAAAGTTAACTTTAGGAAATATTTAATTCCTTTGCGCAATCTCATGTGATCGGCGCAGGCGGACGAAAAAAAACGCTGCCGGTTTGCACGGGCAGCGTTTTCTTGATAACGGTCAAGCCTGGATCAGGCGCCGGCTTTTTCCAGCTTCTCGAAAATCTTGTTCAGCTTTTCATCGAGGGTCGCGGCCGTGAACGGCTTGACGACATAACCGCTGGCGCCAGCCTGGGCGGCGGCGATGATGTTTTCTTTTTTCGCTTCGGCGGTGACCATCAGCACGGGCAGCTTGGCCAGTGCGGGATCGGCGCGGATATGCTGCAGCATCGTCAGGCCATCCATGTTGGGCATGTTCCAGTCCGACACGACGAAATCGAACGATTCCGCGCGCAGCTTGGCCAGGCCCATCACGCCGTCTTCCGCCTCATCGACGTTGGCATAACCCAGTTCCTTCAACAGATTCCGGACAATGCGGCGCATCGTCGAAAAATCGTCAACGACTAAAAATTTCATCTTTGGATCAGCCATGAATAACTCCGTTGTTTCTGTAGCGGTTTGTTAATAATATCGACATGAATGCCGACATTATGGTCGACACTACGGCAGCAAGTTGTAGGATAGCATTTTCGTTGCTTTTAGGCGAACAAACTTGCCTCAGATCATATAAAACGTGGCTTACACGCGCAAAGCACGCATGCCATGCGCCGCCAGGTGTCCCAGCACCATGCCAGGCAAGGCCGTCAGAGCGCCGACCTCATGCGTAGCACCAACGGCGATCGCCTCGCGCGGCATGCCGAACACCACGCAACTGGCTTCATCCTGCGCAAAATTATACGCTCCTGCGGCCTTCATCTCCAACATGCCTTGTGCGCCATCCTTGCCCATGCCGGTGAGGATCACGCCGACGGCATTTTTACCGGCCGATTGCGCGGCCGAACGGAACAGCACGTCGACGGACGGGCGGTGGCGATTCACCGGTTCGCCCTGGTCGATCTTGGTCATGTAGTTGGCGCCGCTGCGCGTCAGGGTCAGGTGCGAATGGCCGGGCGCGATGTAGGCGTGGCCGGGCAGCACCCGTTCGCCGCCTGCCGCTTCCTGCACCGATATCTTGCACAGCGAATCGAGGCGGCGCGCGAACGAGCGCGTAAAGCCTTCCGGCATGTGCTGCGTGATCAGGATGCCGGGGCAATCGGACGGCATCTGCATGAGAAATTCGCGGATCGCTTCCGTGCCGCCCGTCGAGGCGCCCACGATGATCAGCTTTTCGCTCGACGTCAATGGGCTGCGCAGGGCAGGCAGCGGCGCGGCCACCTTGTCGCCGGCCGACGGCAGGGTGCGCGCACGGATGCGCGCCTTCGAGGCGGCGCGGATCTTGTCGGCGATCATGTCGGTGTACTCGCGCATGCCGCTCTGGATGGAAATTTTCGGCTTGGTGACGAAATCGACGGCGCCCAGTTCCAGCGCGCGCATGGTGATTTCCGAACCGCGCTCGGTCAGCGACGACACCATCAAGACCGGCATCGGGCGCAAGCGCATCAGTTTTTCCAGGAAGTCGAGGCCATCCATCTTCGGCATCTCGACGTCGAGGGTCAGCACGTCGGGGTTGGTCTGCTTGATCATCTCGCGCGCCACCAGCGGATCGGGCGCCGCGCCCACCACTTCCATGTCGGGCTGGCTGTTTACGATTTCCGTCATGACGCTGCGGATCAGCGCCGAATCATCCACGATCAATACTTTGATCTTCATATATTTTCCTTTGGGCCTACCGGCCCATTAAAGCACCTGATCCCACCTACTGCGCGTCGCGATTTGCGGCCTCCGATGCTCACTGTGCTAAAGCACAGCTGCGCGTCTCGGCCACAACTCCCATCCGCTCGCTACGGTGTGATCAGGTGTTGTTATCTGTATATCACACTATTAAAACAGTTCGACTTCGCCGCCCACCGGCGCGACTTTCAAGCGGCTGGCGTAATCGAGTTCGCGGCGCACCAGCGTATCGTTATGCGTCTGCATCAGCTTTTTCACCAGCACCTTGCCGCTGCGGGGGAAAAAATACACTTTGCGCGGGTGGATGTCGTTCAGGTCTTCCGCCACCACGCGCATTTTTTCCGCCTTCAGGTAATTGATGACGAAGGCCGCATTGCGTTCGCCGACGTTGATCGCCGTGAAGCCGCGCAGCACGGCGCCGCCGCCGAACACTTTCGCTTCCATGTTCTCGCGCCGCGCGCCCGCCTTCAGCAGATCGTTGATCAGGATCTCCATGGCGTAGGTGCCATAGCGCATCGACGCGGAAATCGGACTGTTCGGGTCGCTGCCGCCATCGGGCAGCATGAAGTGGTTCATGCCGCCCAGGCCCGTGACGCGGTCGCGGATGCAGGCCGAGACGCAGGAGCCGAGCACGGTGACGATCAGCATGTCCTTGTTGGTAAAGTAGTACTCACCAGGCAAGATCTTGGCGGCGTCACAATTGAACGTCCTGTCGTAATAGACGTTAGTGGCGAATTGCTCTTTGGATTCCAGGCTCATATTTCACTCTCATGTACGATGCGACGATGCCTTGGGCGCGGCGCCCCGAGGCTGATCGAGCTCATAGACTGTTTTACCGCGCAGCTTCAATGAATCCGACACGTACAGAAAATTCTCCGAATGGCCCGCAAACAGCAGGGCATCCGGCTTCATCAAGGGCACAAAGCGCGACAGGATCTTGCGCTGCGTCGCCTTGTCAAAATAAATCATCACGTTACGGCAAAAGATGACGTCGAACTGGCCCGTCAATGGCCAGCCGTCGGCCAGCAGGTTGAGCGGCTTGAAGGTGATCATCTGGCGCAGTTCCGGGCGCACCCGCACCTGCCCCTCGCGATCGCCCTTGCCGCGCAAGAAAAAGCGCCGCGCACGGTCGGCCGGCATCTTGTCGAGCCGGTCCAGGTTGTAGACGCCATTGGCGGCCGTGGCCAGCACGTTCGTGTCGATGTCCGTGGCGATGATGGTGACGGGCGGCGTGAGCGTATTGAACGCCTCGCACACCGTCATGGCGATCGAATACGGCTCCTCGCCGGTGGAACTGGCCGAACACCAGATGGTG
Source organism: Janthinobacterium sp. BJB401 (assembly GCF_013372745.1). NCBI lineage: Bacteria > Pseudomonadati > Pseudomonadota > Betaproteobacteria > Burkholderiales > Oxalobacteraceae > Janthinobacterium > Janthinobacterium sp. BJB401. Next base: position 3,804 of record NZ_JABXFH010000045.1, read on the forward strand.
ATCGGCCCACTCAGTTTTTTCACGTGCTCGGCCAGCAGCGGGAAATGATGCGCCTCGCGGAAGAACGACGTCAGGTTGGTCGTCAGCGCATTCGTGAACGCTTCCCACTCATCGCCCATGCGGCCAGCTTCCAGGTCGTCCAGGTAGCGGACGAACGAGGAGATGCCGGTCGCGCGCAAGCGCCTGGCCAGACGGCTGTAGACCATCTCCTGCTTGCTGTCGGCCAGCGCGATGCCGGCCCGCTTGTAAATCATGGCGCGGACCCGCTCGAAGTCCTTGCCAGTGAAATCAAATTCCTTGACCGAATCCGTTTTAGTTTGCGGCATTTTATTTTTACCTCTCTATGACTACTCTGACCAATGCCTTTGCAAGTATAACTAGCGGGACCGGGTTGGCGTCAGAACTCTTCCCAATCGTCGCCGCCGGCTGCCGCCAGCTTTTTCGCGGGCGCTGGCGTGCCGGCTTGCGCCGTCTTTGCCAACCGCCGTGTATTTGCCGCCACGCTCGGTGCCGGCCGTGCCGCCGCCTTGACTGCTGGCGCGGGTACGGACATGGCCACCTGCGCCGCGCTCTCGCCATCGAGCTTGAAGATGCTGACGGCGTCGGCCAGTTTCTGCGCCTGGTCCTGCATGCTTTCGGCCGCCGCCGCCGCTTCCTCGACCAGCGCCGCGTTTTGCTGCGTCATCTGGTCCATCTGCGCGATGGCCTGGTTCACTTCTTCGATGCCATGACTCTGTTCCTGCGTCGCCGCCGTGATCTCGCCCATGATGTCGGCCACCTGCCGGATCGACGTGACGATCAGGCCCATGGTCTGCCCCGCCTCGTCCACCAGGCGGCTGCCCGCATCAACCTTGTCGACCGAGTCGCCGATCAGGCCCTTGATCTCTTTCGCCGCGCCGGCCGATCGTTGTGCCAGATTGCGCACTTCCGACGCCACCACCGCAAATCCACGTCCCTGCTCGCCTGCGCGCGCCGCTTCGACGGCCGCATTCAATGCCAGGATATTCGTCTGAAACGCGATGCCGTCGATGACGCCGATGATGTCGACGATCTTGCGCGAACTGTCCTTGATGGAGCCCATGGTATCGACCACTTGCGCCACCACCTTGCCGCCCTGCTCCGCCACCGACGACGCCGACACGGCCAGCTGGTTGGCCTGGCGCGCGTTGTCCGCGTTCTGCTTCACGGTCGACGTCAGTTCTTCCATCGACGATGCCGTCTCTTCGAGCGAACTGGCCTGCGTTTCCGTGCGCGCCGACAGGTCCGCATTGCCGCTGGCGATCTCGCGCGACGCCACGGTGATCGTGTCCGTTCCATTGCGCACGTCGCTGACCGTCTGCACCAGGCTCTCGTTCATGTCCTTGAGCGCCTGCTGCAAGGCGCTCGTTTCATCCTTGCCTTCGACCACCACGCGCGACGTCAGCTCGCCGGCCGCCACCTTCTGCGCCACGGCCAGGGCGCCGGACAATGGCACCGTGATCGAGCGTGTGATGAAGATGGCGCACCAGGCGCCGATCGCCACCGCCGCGCCGCCCAGGATGAACAATACCGTCATCAGGCGCGCATCGGCCGCCAGCGAATCATCCATGAAACTTTGCTGCGCCACGTGCTGCAAGTCGAGCAGCTTGTTGATATCGGCCAGGGTCGTCTTGTTCAATGGGTCGATGCGGGTGGCGATCACCTTCGCCGCGCCCTCGCTGTTAAACGCCAGCACCTGCCCCATCGCCTCCTTGAAGGCGGCATCGACATCGCCGTCGACCTTGGCGATATTGGCCAGCAGCGCCTTCTCGCCATCGGACAGGCCCAGGGTGGCCAGCTTGCCGCGCGCGCCGTCGTACAGCTTGCGCTGCTCGCGCACCTTGCCCTCTTCCGCCTGCATCAGGGCCACATCGCCCTGCAAACCGATATTGCGCATGGCGATACCGGTTTCCAGCATCGCGCTTTTCATCAGCGACGCCTGCGTATTCTTTTCGCTTGCCAGCGCCAGGCCCGTGAGCAACTGGGCCTTGTTACGGTAATTCAGTGCATTCGCCGAAACGATCACCACCACCAGGATGGCGAGAATGCTGCCAAAACCTATCCCCAGCCGGGTGCCTATCTTGAAATCGCGCAAACTCATTACAGTCTCCAATATTTATGTGAACGGCGCCCGTTCAACCGGACGGCGCCGTGTTGTGGCCTGGTCTCTGACGGACCTTGCAGCCTGCCGGCGCGCCTCTGGCCGCGCCGGTACATGCATATCTGTAGTGATTCTTTGCGTGCCAAAACGGCGGCGCACCGGGCGCCGCCTTGCTGCCATGCGGAGGCTTACGCCGCCAGCTTGTCGATCAGGCCCATCTCGCTGCTCGACATCAGCTTGTCGATGTCGACCAGGATCAGCATGCGCTCGTCGATGGTGCCCAGGCCGATCATGTAGTCGGTCGAGAAGGCGGTGCCCATTTCCGGCGCCGGTTTCACCTGCTCCGGCGTCAGGGTGGTGACGTCGGAAACGCTGTCGACCACCATGCCGACGATGCGCCCGCCGATGTTCAGGATGATCACCACCGTGAACTGGTCGTACACGGGCGTGCCCAGGTTGAACTTGATGCGCATGTCGACCACGGGAATGATGATGCCGCGCAGGTTGATCACGCCCTTGATGAATTCAGGCGCGTTGGCGATGCGGGTGACCGCTTCGTAACCACGGATCTCCTGGACCTTCAGGATATCGATGCCGTACTCTTCGGAGCCCAGGGTGAAGGCCAGGAATTCACGGCCGGCGATGTCCTTGCCGTCGCCCGCATTGCTTCCGGATGTTTGTTGAGTATCTGACATGGTGCGTTTTCCTATCTTTATCTATCGGTATTACGAAAAAATGGACTCGTCGGCCAGCTGGCGAGAGGAACGGATCAGGGCGGCGACATCGAGAATCAGCGACACGCCGCCATCGCCCAGGATGGTGGCGCCGGAAATGCCCACCACCTTGCGGTAATTCGATTCGAGGTTTTTCACCACGACTTGCTGCTGCCCCACCAGGTCGTCGACAAACAGGGCCGCCTTGCGCCCTTCCGTCTCGAGGATCACGCAGATGCCTTCCGAGGGGCTGGTAAAGCGCGGCGCGATGTCGAACATCTGGTACAGCGGGATCAATGGCAGGTATTCGCCGCGCACTTTCACCACCTGCCCCTTGCCACTGATGTCCTTGATATCCTCAACGGCTGGCTGCAGCGATTCGATGACAAAGCCCAGCGGTAAAATATACACTTCGTCGCCGACCCGGATCGACATGCCGTCCAGGATGGCCAGGGTCAGCGGCAGCGAGATCGAAATCGTCGTGCCGAAACCCTTGGCCGAACGGATGTCGACGACGCCGCCCATGGCGCTGATATTGCGCTTGACGACATCCATGCCCACGCCGCGGCCCGACACGTCGGTGACGGCTTCGGCGGTGGAAAAACCGGGCGCGAAAATCAGCTGCCACACGTCGGCGTCGCTCATCGTCTCGGACACGTCCAGGCCCTGCTGCGCGGCCTTGGCCAGGATGCGCTCGCGGTTCAACCCAGCGCCGTCATCGGATACTTCGATGATGATGTTGCCACCCTGGTGGCTGGCCGAGAGGAACAAGCGGCCAGCCTCGGTCTTGCCGGCGGCCACGCGGGCGGCCGGCATTTCCACGCCATGGTCGATACTGTTGCGCACCAGGTGCGTGAGCGGATCGACGATGCGCTCGATGAGGCCCTTGTCCAGTTCCGTGGCGGCGCCATTCGTGATGAAATCGACCTTCTTGCCCAGTTTCGTCGCCAGGTCGCGCACCATGCGCGGGAAGCGCGAAAAGACGAAATCCATCGGCATCATGCGGATCGACATCACCGCTTCCTGCAAGTCGCGCGTGTTGCGCGTCAGGTGGCTGACGCTGTCGAGCAGTTTTTCATGCAGCATCGGATCGAGCGCGCTGGCGCGCTGCTCGATCATCGCCTGCGTGATCACCAGTTCGCCCACCAGGTTGATCAGCTGGTCGACTTTCTCGATCGAGACGCGGATCGACGACGATTCGGCGCCGGCCTTGTCGCCTTCTTTCTTGGCCGGTTTCTTTTCCTGCTCCGCTTCGGCCACGGCGCTGGCCACGACCGGCGCGGCGGCGGCGCTGGCGTTGCCCGCCCTGGCCGCGTCGGCGCGTATCTGTTCGAGCGGCTGGAAGAAACCGTAGCCCTGTTCGGCGTCGCTCTGCACGCCGGCGGCGGCGCGGATATCCTCGAGCGGCTGGAAGAAGCCATAGCCGGGATCGGCCGCGCCAGGCGCACCTGGCAGCGGGTCGAAGAAACCGTAACCTTGCGCCTTTTCCTGCGCCGCGCGGGCCGCTTCGGCTTCGCCTGGCGCCAGTGGCGGCGCCTGCGTGATCACCATGTCGTCCGGATTGAGCACGAACGAGCAGATGGCCAGGATATCGTCCAGGCTTTCATGCGTCGTCACTTCCAGCACCTTGCGCGCGTCGGGCAAGCTGGACACGGCGACGTCGCCCAGCAAGCCCAGTTCGGCCGCCAGCGCATCGACTTCGCGCCCTTCCATCTGCGGCAGTTCCAGGCGGATGCGATGGCCGCCGGCATGGCTGACGGCGGCCTTTTCCGCCGTATGGAAGGCCGGCGCGACGGGCGTGAGCGCGGCCACGGGCACGTCCTGCGAGAACGACTGCAGCATCATGCGCACATTGGCCACGGCATCCTGGTCGACGGCGCTGCCCAGGCGATGGCCATCGAGCTGCATCTTGAGGATATCCTTGGCCGCCAAAAAGGCGTCGACGTGTTCCGCCGTCAGGGCCATCTGGCCCTGGCGGATGCGGTCGAGCAGCGACTCGAGGATGTGCGTCACCTCGCTCATGTCGGAAAGGCCGAACGTCGATGCGCCGCCCTTGATCGAATGGGCGGTGCGGAAAATGGCATTCAGGTCTTCGGCGTCGGGCGCCGCAATATCAACGGCCAGCAGCAGCCGTTCTTTTTCAGCCAGCAGTTCTTCGGCCTCATCGAAAAAGACCTGAAAAAACTGGCTAATATCGATGGTCATAGGGTGACTCCGTCAATTGCATCGTTGTGCTGCGCGGCTGGCATCAGCCGATCACCTTCTTGACCACTTCGATCAGGCGTTGCGGATCGAATGGCTTGACCAGCCAGCCATTGGCGCCGGCGGCACGTCCCTTCGATTTCATCTCGTCCGACGACTCCGTCGTCAGCATCAGGATGGGCACCTTCTGGTAGGTCGGCAGTTCGCGCAGCAGCTTGATCAGCTCCAGGCCATCCATGCGCGGCATGTTCTGGTCCGTCAAGACCAGGTCCACGGTTTGCAGCTTGGCTTTTTCCAGTCCGTCCTGGCCGTCGACGGCCTCCACCACCTGGTAACCGGCGGCTTTCAGGCTGAACGCCACCATCTGGCGCAATGAGCTGGAATCGTCCACTGCAAGTATCGTTTTGGCCATCTTTGCTCCCACTTATTCCGGGCATCCTGCCCGAGTATTTGATTAATCAATCCATGCAACCACAAGCGTTCAGCACTGGCATGCTAGAACAGCTCGATGTCGCCACTTTCCAAATGCTGTTGACTGACAGCCTTGCGCAGCACGCTGCGCAACTCCAGGCTTTGAATCGCCAGCGCCATGCTGACCCGCCCCAGCAAGGCGACAATTTCTTCATTGTCGCTCTCCGGCAACATCTCCGCGCCATGCTCGCCCAGGGTCCCGAGGAACTCGCGCAAGCCCGTCACGCGCTTCAAGGTGCGCTCGATCAGCTGGCTGGTCATGTCCTGGAACTGCAGGCTGGTGATGGCGGCATTCACGTAGCCCCCCACCTCATCCTGCAACGCCAGCAGTTTTTCGCGCTGCTGCTCGGCCGGAATACCGCCGTCGAGCAGCAGCGCGATGGTGTCTTGCTGCGCAGCGACGGCTGCATGTATCGCCATGAAATTGAAGGACAGCTTCTCGATCGCCTCTTCCAGCAAGATGCCGGTCTGCACCAGGTCGGTTTCCACCTCCGTCAAGTGCTTGCGGCCATGGTCCGACACGCCAGACAGCAGGCGCTTTACATGCGAGCCAAGTATTTTCTTTCTTGTCATAAAGGTCTCATTGTTTCAATACATCACGCGTCGACAGCCTTGCGTGTTATTTTTTCGCCGCTACCGGGCTGGGGGCTGGCGCCGCCGCGGGCGGCGCCCCCGCCGCCAGCCCTGAAGCGACAGCGGCGGAAGCGGCATCGGTCACCGGCAGCTCGATCGCCGAACCATCGCGCAGGACATTTTCTTCCGTGCGCTTGTTCATGACGATGATGCTGATGCGCCGGTTGATCGGATTGAAGGGATCGAGCTTGTCCAGGTGGGCGGCCGAGCCCAGTCCCACCACGCGCAATACTTTCTCTTCCTTCATGCCGCCAATCACCAGTTCGCGCCGCGACGCATTCGCGCGGTCGGCCGAGAGTTCCCAGTTGCTGTAGCCAGCATCGCTCATGTAGGGCGTCGAATCCGTATGCCCGGACAGGCCGATGCGGTTCGGCACTTCATTGAGCACGAAGCCAATGGCGTGCAGGATTTCCTTGGTGTAAGGTTGCAGGTTCGCATTGGCCAGCGCAAACATCGGACGGTTCTGCTCATCAACGATCTGGATGCGCAAGCCTTCGCTGGTGATATCGAGCAACAACTGGTTCTTGTATTTTTTAAGCAGCGGATTGGCGTCGATGGTCGCTTCGATGCGCGCCTTGAGCGCCTGCAGGCGCTTGCCTTCCTCGCGTTCGAGCGCGGCCTTGGCGGAATTGAGGTCGAACGATTTGCGCTGCTGCTCTTCCTGCGCCTTGCGCACTTGCCCATCCTGGCGCGACAAGTCCTGGCCGCCGCCCTGGATCACGGAATTGCTCTCGCCGCTGCCGGAACCGCCCGCCATCGCCACTTTCAGCGGCGTCTTGAAGAATTCGGAAATGCCGTTCAAGTCGCCCTTCGAGGTGGAGCCCAGCAGCCACATCAGCAGGAAAAAGGCCATCATGGCCGTGACAAAGTCGGCGTAGGCGATTTTCCACGCCCCGCCATGGTGTCCGCCAGCCGTCTTCTTGATACGCTTGACGATAATCGGGCGCATGCCTTCATCGGCCATGGCGTCCCCCTTCCGTGTGCTGCAAATGACTCATGGTGTCCAGGCGTATATTCACTGCTTACTTCGTTTTCGATTTCTTGATGTGGTCTTCCAGCTCGTTGAACGTCGGACGCTCGGTCGAGAACAGCACCTTGCGGCCGAACTCCACGGCCAGCGCCGGCGCATAGCCGTTCAGGCTGGCCAGCAGGGTCACTTTCACGCACTGGAACATCTTGCTCGACTCTTCCAGCTTCTGCTCGAGCAGGCTGGCCAGCGGGCCGACGAAGCCATACGCCAGCAAGATGCCGAGGAAGGTGCCGACCAGCGCGTGCGCGATCAGCATGCCCAGCTCGGCCGGCGGGATGCCCACCGATTCCATCGTGTGCACCACGCCCATGACGGCGGCGACGATACCGAACGCGGGCAAGCCATCGCCCACCTTGGCGATCACGTGGGCCGGCACGGCACCTTCGTGATGGTGCGTCTCGATTTCGTTGTCCATCAGGTTTTCGATCTGGAACGCATCCATATTGCCCGATACCATCAGGCGCAGGTAATCGGTCATGAATTCGACGATGTGGTGGTCGGCCAGCACGGCCGGGTACTTGGAAAACAGCGGGCTTTCCTCGGGCTTGTCGATATCGCCTTCGATCGACATCAAGCCTTCCTTGCGCACCTTGCTGAGCACTTCAAACAACAGCGACATCAGTTCCATGTACAGCTCTTTGGTATAGCGCGAACCCTTGAACAAGCTGGGCAAGGCGGCGATCGTCGCCTTGATGGCCTTGTTATTGTTACCAACAAGGAAGGCGCCCAGGGCGGCGCCGCCGATCATCAGCAACTCCAGCGGCTGGAACAGCGCCGCCAGATGGCCGCCGGCCATTGCGAAGCCGCCAAAGACCGAGGCGCAGACGATGATGTATCCGATTATGACTAACAAGTGCCCTGACTCCCAATAATGGCCGGGACTGTATGCCCGGCATGTTCAAACCTGTTCTGCCTTCTGGCGGCTGCGCCGCCGGCAAAGACAGCGGCAAAAAAAGCAACCGGAAGTTAATTGAAAGGTGCTGCTTTTCAATGCAATTCCGAGAAAATGCCGTGTGGAACTACAATAACGTGAGATTGCCCCACGGGCAAGCAAATAACGCAGACAATTGCTTAAAAGCACCATATGTAAAGTAAAGGGCCACCCTCTGTGGCGGCGATGGTCTTATCGGGCGCGCGTGCCGCGATCTGGAATTCGTAACTAAGAAGCATGCTACCGGGCAACATTTCCTTTTCCGCCTTGCGCCACAAGGCCGCCATCGCCGCCGGCGACAGGTAGGCAAAGACGGCATCGTAGCGGCCGAAGTCGAGCGCCTCGTAGTCGCCGCGCAGGAAGCGCGCGCGGCTGCCCGCCAGCCGTGCGCGCAAGCGGCTTGCCAGCCACGGCAGCGGCGCCAGCTCGATGCCGGAAAACTGCCCATCGGGCCGGCGCCGCGCCAGGTCCAGCACCAGGCCGCCGAGGCCGCTGCCGATATCGACTAGGCGCACGCCGGGACGGTCCGCGATCAGCTGCGCCACCGCCTGCCACACCTTCGGCCCCGACGGGTAAAACGGCACTTGCGTGCGGAACGTCGACCAGTACAAGCTCAGCAGGAAAACAAAGGCCGCCAGGAACACGGCCGGCGGCAGATCGAGCAGGCTGGCGGCCAGCAAGGCGGGGGCGAACAGCAGGCCGATGGCGCACCACCAGCGCGCCAGTCCCGCGCGCCACGTGATGAGCGCCGCCAGCACGCCCTGCACCAGCGCCACGGCCGGCAGCGACATGGCCACGCCGGCGCGCGCCAGACCATATACCAATAGCAACATCAAGGGAAAGGCCAGCACCTGGATCAGGATGGCCTTGAGCGCGGGCGCGCGCAGGATTTGCTGCAGCATGGGCAAGTTAAAGGAGGAAAACGCCAGTGTAAGCGAAAGCGCCATGAAAAAACCGGAGTCCGGTCTGGCGACCGCTCCGGTTTTCACTGAGGCTATTATTGGGACAGTAATTCGGGCAATATCAGGCGGCGACACTCGGTGGCGCGACAGCGGCCGCTTCATCGCGCGCCTTCTTGGTTTTGCCGGCACGCGAAGGCATGTGGCACAGGCCGCACACATAATCGGCGTTCAGGTCGAGGCAGTTGACGACGAACTTGCCGCCGCACTTGCCGCAGGGGGCCATGTCCAGCATCTTGCTGCTGAAAAAGCGCACCAGGGTCCAGGCCCGCGTCAGCGACAGCAGCGGCTCTTCGCCCGCTTCGGGCGGCATCTGTTCCAGATACAGTTTATACGCCTTCATCACGGCTTCGATGCCCGTGGCGCCGGCGTGGTCGACGAGGAATTTGTGGATGTTGATGAACAGCGAGGAATGGATATTCGGCTGCCAGGTAATGAACCAGTCGGTGGAAAACGGCAGCATGCCCTTGGGCGGCGAGACGCCCTTCAATTCCTTGTACAGATTGAGCAGGCGTTCGCGCGACAGCGAGACTTCGGTCTCCAGCAGTTGCAAACGGGCGCCCAGCTGTATCAGTTCGATGGCCAGCTGGATTTCCTGCGCTTCCGATACGACACTTTTCTTGGCCATGCTGTGTACTCCGCGACTGACTGATACTAACTAACTACTACTGACTGAAGATTACTGAATCAAGCGATTTCTTCGACGCCCTGGCCTGCCATCAGGATAGCTGCGTGCGATTGCGCCAGCGAGCGGTCTTTATTGTAGTTCGTCAACATGCCCAGGATGGCGCTGTCGTCGAAGCGGAAGCGGGCCAGCATCATGTTGCCGCCAGCGAGCTTCAGGATCTGCGCATTGCTCATGCCTTCGATCAGTTCGGCGATTTCGGCGGCAATGCCCAAACGGAAGATGGCCGTTACCTTGTCCGCACGAATCATTTGCTGGGCCAGCATCAGGTAGCTCAGGTTAGCGTCGCGAATCTCAGCCATCATATCGTTAGCAGTCATTTCCATCTCCTCAATCCGTTGAATTCAGCTGGCGTTGTGTGTTGCCAGTGAGATACATTCTGCAGGAGCAACATTAAATGCAACAGAGGCGTAGCGCTGTATTTTTGGTCGGGCAATAGCGGATGGGATCGTAGGTGTTTGTCTGACAAACACTACTCGATCATGGTCGCGCACCAGCAACGGCGCGGGTATGGAGGGTTGGCTCTGGGCCGGATTTAGCCAATTTTTGGCCTGTAAAAAATATCACTTTTTTACAACAACTTGATTGGAATCAAGCCTGTCTACCTAGATAACGGCTGTCCTGGCGGGAACTTTAGGGCTTTTTTGAAAAATATTTCAAAAACCCGCATTCTTTTTCCGTCGGTTTGACACCGTTCATGTAATCGTTGACGGCGGCGAATCGCAGAACTTTAGGGCTATTTGAAAATATTTTTAAAAATCGTGATTTTTTTCGTTGACGCCCCGCAGGCAGGTACATTCCGCGCTTCAACCCGAGCGGAAATTCCGCTTTCCAGCGTGAATTTGCTACACTGCCTGCTTCCGCACAATACTTTAAGCTTCAAGCAATATCGTGCCACTGAGACAAGTATCAATATGAAAGCCACCATGATTTCTCGACATGACTGCAGCGCGCGCGACCTCGACGATCCCCTGGCGCCCCTGCGCCAGCAATTCGACTTGCCGCAAGGCGTGATTTACCTCGACGGCAATTCCCTGGGCGCACGGCCGAAAGCCGCCCTGGCCCGCGCCCAGCACGTCATCACGGCCGAATGGGGCACGGACCTGATCCGCAGCTGGAATACGGCCGGCTGGTTCGACCTGCCCAAGCGCCTGGGCGACCGCCTGGCCCCGCTGCTGGGCGCCGGCACGGGCGAAGTGGTGATCACCGACACCACTTCCGTCAACCTGTTCAAGGCCCTGGCCGCCGCCCTGCAGATGCAGGCCAGCGATCCCGCGCATGCGGCGCGGCGCATCATCGTCAGCGAACGCAGCAACTTCCCCACCGACCTGTACATGGCGCAAGGCCTGGCCGCCTGGCTCGACCGCGGCTACCAATTGCGCCTGGTCGACAACCCCGACGAACTGGCGCATGCCATCGCTGCCGATTGCGCCGTCGCCATGCTCACGCACGTCAACTACCGCACCGGCTACCAGCATGACATGGCCGCCATCAGCAGCCATTGCCACGCGCAAGGCGCGTTGGCGCTGTGGGACCTGGCCCATTCGGCCGGCGCCGTGCCGCTGGACCTGAACGGCGCCGGCGCCGACCTGGCCGTCGGCTGCACCTATAAATACCTGAACGGCGGCCCCGGCTCGCCCGCCTTCATCTGGGTGCCTGAAAAACACCAGGCGCGCTTCCGCCAGCCTTTGTCCGGCTGGTGGGGCCACGCCACGCCGTTCGCCATGGAGCCGGGCTTCGCGCCCGCCGACGGCATCGCCCGCGCCCTGTGCGGCACGCAGCCGATACTCTCGCTGGCCCTGGTCGAATGCGGCCTCGATATCTTTGCGCAAACCAGCATGGAAGCCATCCGCCGCAAGTCGCTGGCCCTGACCGATCTGTTCATCGCGCTGGTGGAGCAGCGCTGCGCCAGCCATCCGCTGGGCCTCGTCACGCCGCGCGAGCATGCGCGCCGCGGCAGCCAGGTCAGCTTCACGCACCCGCACGGCTATGCCGTGATGCAGGCACTGATCGCGCGCGGCGTGATCGGCGACTACCGCGAACCGGCCATCATGCGCTTCGGCTTCACGCCCCTGTACACGAGCTTTGCCGACGTGTGGGATGCCGTGGAAATTCTGCGCGACATCCTCGACACACTAGCCTACGACATCGCCGCCAAGCGCGATGCCGTCACCTGAAGCATCCCATGAGCGACGACAAGAATATGAACAAGGAAAACACCAGCGGCTGCCCCATGCATGCGGGCGGCCAGGATGCGCAGTGGCATGGCGCGCAGATGGATTTCAGCGAATCTATGAGCTACGGCAATTACCTGGCGCTGGACCGCATTCTGACGGCCCAGCATCCGCTGTCGCCGAACCACAACGAAATGCTGTTCATCGTGCAGCACCAGACGAGCGAATTGTGGATGAAACTGATGCTGCACGAAATGCACGCCGTGCGCGCCAACCTGCAAAGCGGCGACCTGGCGCCCGCCTTTAAAATGCTGGCCCGCGTGGCGCGCATCATGGACCAGCTGGTGCACGCCTGGGACGTGCTGGCCACCATGACGCCGCCCGAATACACGGCCATCCGCCCTTACCTGGGCGCCTCGTCCGGCTTCCAGTCTTACCAGTACCGCGAGATCGAATTCATTTTGGGGAACAAGAACGCGGCCCTGCTCAACGTGCATACGACGGCGCCGGAAACCTACAAGGTGCTCGACGCCGCCCTGCGCGCGCCCTCCGTCTACGACGAGTCGATCAAGCTGCTGGCGCGCAGCGGCCTGCCCATCTCCCCCGAGCGCCTGAACGCCGACTGGACCCTGCCGACCAGCACCGACGCCTCCGTCAAGGCGGCGTGGCTGGAAGTCTACCGCGACCCGTCGAAACACTGGGCCCTGTACGAGCTGGCCGAAAAGCTGGTCGACCTGGAAACGGCCTTCCGCTTCTGGCGCTTCCGCCACGTGACGACGGTCGAACGCATCATCGGCTTCAAGACGGGTACGGGCGGCACGGCGGGCGTGAGCTATTTGCGCAAGATGCTCGACGTGGTATTGTTCCCCGAGCTGTTTGCCCTTCGCACGGAGTTATAACTTTAAGGAGCATCGATGTCGTCTCTCGTCCTGACCCTGGCCGGCCTGTGGAATTCCGGGCCGCAGCACTGGCAAACCCATTGGGAAGCGCGCCACCCGCAATGGTCGCGCGTGCCGCACGGGGAATGGCAGACGCCGGACAAGGACGAATGGGTGGCGGAGCTCGACCGCGCCATCGCCGCCTGCGAGCGCCCGCCCGTGCTGGCGGCGCACAGCCTGGCCTGCACGCTGGTGGCCCACTGGGCGGCCAGCGGTTCGCCGCACAAGATCGCCGGCGCCTTCCTCGTCGCCCCCAGCGATGTGGAAGCGCCCTCCTACCCCGCCGGCACGACGGGCTTTGCGCCGATGCCGCTGCAAGCCTTGCCGTTTCCCAGCCTGGTGGTCGCCAGCGGCGATGATCCCTACGTCAGCTTCGCGCGGGCACGCGCGTTTGCCGCCGCCTGGGGCAGCGATTTCACCATGATCGGCGACGCCGGCCATATCAACGGCGACGCCGGCTACGGCCCGTGGCCGGACGGCGAACAGCTGCTGCTGGACTTCTGCGCCGCGCACCAGCCCTGAACGGGGGCGCGCACACGATAGACGCGCGCCCATTTGCCCGCAAGTAAGAACGCAGGCAGAATCGTGGCCTTTCCATTGCGGCGCCCCGGCGCCAGCCTCACGATGAAACGTCTGCTTCTGCCCTTGCTGCTTTGCTCCGCCCTCGCCCACGGCGCGCCCTTCTACGAAGGCAAGACCCTCGCCCATCCCGCCATCAGCGCCGCGCAGGACAGCGGGCTTGACGTCGCCTTTCTCAAGGAAAAAGAAGGCGTCAACGGCTATTACTGCGAGTGCAAGAGCAGCAGCTCGAAACCCATTTTGCTCGACCAGTTCGGCAACGCCGTCATCCGTTCCGTCTTCTACGCCTCGCTGGACAAGGATTCGGACGACAGCGTGCAAACCATGCTGGTGCTGTTCCGCCAGGACGGCAAGAACGGACTGCGCGCCTACCGCTACGACCGCAGTTCCGGCAAATACAGGCGCCTGGACGGCTTGCAGCCGGCGTTGAACCGCATCGTGGCGCAAAGCGCCGCGCCCAACGCGGGCCAGGTCAAGGCGGCGCTGGCGAAACTGGCGCCGATGGACTACAGCGTCGCGCGCGGCAAGAGCGGCAATGCGGACTTCGACGCCATCGACCATACGCAGGGCACCATCGTCGGCTACTACAGCGATGAGGGCAAGCCCGTGGCGGCCGGCAGCCAGGACGCCATCATCTACAAGAAAACCTTCGAGAAAAAAGGCGAGCGTTTTCTCACCGCCAGCTACACCCTGTACAGCGATGTCGGCGCCGGCATCCTGCGCAATTACCGCCTGTGGCAAGTGACGTGGGAAACGGCGCCGAAGCAGTTCACGGGCAGCCAGGAAGGCCCTTCCGTCATCTACAGCCTGGCCTGGGACGACGGCTCGGTGGTCGAGCGGGGCCAGTACGCGAAGGGCAAGCGCCAGGGCCTGTGGGTGCGCGACGGCATGCACGAAGGCAGCGAAAAAGGCCACTTCGTCAACGGCCTGCAGGAAGGCCTGTGGTCCTTCAACTATCCCAAGCAGAGCGAGAGCGGCATGTACCGGGCCGGCAAGCGCGAAGGCCGCTGGACGGTCGTCAACTATGCCGATGCAGAGGAAGTGACGGGCTTCGACACCTACGCGGGCGGCCAGCTGAACGGCCCGCACGAACGCAGCATGGGCGGCAAGCTGCAAACGCGCGGCAACTACGTCAACGGCGCGCGCCATGGCGCGTGGATCACGGAAGACGGCGACGGCAGCTTCATCGAAGGCTTGCGCGACGGGCCGTGGAAGCTCAAGCTCAAGGACAAGGCCACGCAAAGCGTCACTTTCGTGCAAGGCAAAAAGCAGGGTGAAGCGATCGACACGGATGCGCAAGGCGCGCTGCGCCAGCGCGACCATTACCAGGCCGGCGTGCTCGAAGGCAGCCGCACGCGCTATCTGGGCCCGGCCGGCAAGGAATACGCGGTCTACACGGCCTCCTACCGCAGCGGCCAGCTCGATGGGCGCGAACAGGCGTTCGACGACAGTGGCAAGATCCTGCGTCTCGACACCTTGTGGGACATGGGCAAGAAGCAGGGCCTGGACGCGCGCTACTACCCGAACGGCAAGCCGGAGCGCCTGGCCGTCATCGACCAGGGCCGCCTGCTCACGCACCTGCGCGAGTACTATGAGGACGGCCAGCTGTTCAACGACATCCACCGCTGCACCTTCAAGGAGTACGGCAGCACGCGCGACGACGTATGCGAGTACCACCACATGTACTACCCGGACGGCAAGCCGCAGTATTACTACGCCTTCCAGTACGGCCAGCGCCAGGAAGGCTATTCGAACTACCCGAACGGCAAGCGCAAGGACGAACTGCTGGTCGACCGCGCCGCCGACACCTCCGTCCTCAACGTCTATTACGAAAGCGGCCAGCTCAAATGCACGGAGCCGCGCAGCGGCCACAGCACGCGCACGGTCAATGGCGAGACCATGATCAGCTACGCTTCGACCGACCGCGACGGCGACAATATCTGCTACCACCCGAACGGCAAGGTGGCCAGCATCTACACCTTCCGCAAGCGCGTGCTCGTGGAGTGCGGCAAGCGCTACGACGACACGGGCAAGCAGACGTTTCCGGGACCGGAAGGCTGCCCTCCCCCCAGGAAAGTCGACTATCCGATAGGACTATGACCATGACGCAAACAACACAGCCGCTACGCATCCAGAACCCCGGGCGCATCGACGCTGCGGCGATCCGCGCCGCCATCGCGGGCGGCCAGCAGGTGCTGGTGCAGTTCGATACCCTGGGCGAGCCGGAGCCGCTGCTGGCCGACCTCGACGCCCTGGCCGCCACCTGCGGCACGGCGCTGACCATCCGCATCTACGGTTACGACCCGAGGGTGTTCGACGCCCGCATCCTGCGCGCGCTGCCGCATGTGGCCAGCCTGTCCATCGACTGCCACTGGCAAGCCATCCATCTGGAAACCCTGGGCGAGCTGCGCCACCTGAAGCGCCTGAGCCTGGGCGTGTACCAGCTGGCGCAGGCCGACATCCTGCAGCTCGATAATTTGCGCGGCCTCGAATACCTGAACCTGGGCGAGTCGGCCAAAAACAATATCGACCTGGCGCCGCTGCGCCACTATGCGCAGCTGGACAGCCTGGTCATCGAGGGCCACCACCAGCACATCGACACTGTGACCAGCCTGCCGGCGCTGCACGAGCTGTCGCTGTACCGCATCAAGAACAAGGTGCCATTGGATTTCATTTCGGAGATGGCCCGCCTGGACCGGCTGCTGTTGCAGCTGGGCGGGCGCGAATCGCTCGCGCACATCGAGGCGCCGTTGTTGCGGAAACTGGAAGTGATACGCGTGCGCGGCCTGGAAACGCTGGGCGATATCGGCCGCTTCCCGCTGCTGCAGGCGCTATGGGTGGAAGACCAGATCAAGCTGCGGCAGATCGCGCTGGGGCCCAATCCCGTGCTCGAACGCCTTAGCCTGCACACCTGCAAGACGCTCGACAGCCTGCCCGGCCTTGCCGCCCTACCCGCCCTGCGCCAGCTGTCGGCCTCCGAAACCATGCTCGACATCGACGCCTTGCTGGCGCATGGCTTGCCCGCGTCGCTCACGCATGCGCGCCTGCGCACCGGCAAGAAAACCCGCGACGACGCCATCACCGCGCAGCTGGCGCAACTGGGCTACGAAGAAGCGCGCCCTGATTGAATTCAGCGGCTGGCCGCCAGCTTGCGCTGCCACAGGGCCACGTCGATCATCACGCCATCGGCGCCCGTGTTGCGGATATAGACGCGGTAGCTGCCCTGCCCCATGTTGCCATCGAGGTAGGCCGTGCGCTCGTTGCGCTGCAGCCTGGCGCCCTTGGCCAGCTGGCGGTAACGCTCGACCACCGTGTCGAAACTGGCATAGCTGCGCAGCGCCACTTCCAGGTCGCGCGGCGGGCGGCCTTCCGCATGGTCGAGCACATTGTTCTGTTTCTTGCCCTTGAGGGTCAGCGGATAGGCAAACACGCCGGCGCCAGCCGACGTCAGCACCGTCGATTTATCGAGCAGCAGCGGCAGCAGCGCCGGCGGATACGCGGGCGGCAGCTGGGCGCGATTCCAGCCCGGCAGGGCAGGCTGCGCCAGCACATATTCAACGCTGGCGATCTTTTGCCCATCGGCGCCCGCTTCCTTGTCGCCCGCGATCAGCGCCAGCATGGGCGGCAATTGCCGGGCCCAGGCCAGCAAGGGCGCCGCATCTCCGACCAGCATGCCCTTGCGGTGGAACACCGTCAGCACGGCATTCGGATCGGGATTGCAGACCTTCGCCAGCGGTTGTCCCTCCAGGCGGCAATGGCCGTTGACGAGGCCAAAGGCGATGATGGCGCCGCGCTTGTCGAGCAGCATGGCGCCGCGTTCACGGCCCTGCTTGCGGTCATTCATCGACGCCAGCAACTGGCGGCCATCGGCCAGCACGGTGCGCGTGGCGTCGCGCTTTTCGCTGATCGCTTCGAGCGCCTGCGCCAGCAGCAATTCATCGTCTTCCGTGTAGCTGCCGCGCGCGTAACCGAAGAAATCGAACAGGGCCGCGCGCACTTGCGGGTCTTCGCTCAATCGCGGCAAGGGTCCGCCGGCCAGCAAGGACGACAGGCTTTTCCCGGCCGGTGCCGAGGGCGCCGCCGTGGCGCGGGCAGGCTGGGAAAGGACGCAGGCCGCTGCCAGCAAGGCGCCGCCCAGGGTGCGGTAATTCGAAAAAATGATATGCATGATTCTGTCTGTCGGGGATTAGACCGCGATTACGGCCACGCATGGCGCGCCGGCGATTCTAGCATGGCGCCAGCGCCCATGCGGTGCGGCTGGCGGACGGTGCATATGCCGGCACGGCTGCTATGATGGCCACAATGACGACCTCTCCTCCCGCTTCGACACTGCTCGTCCTCCTGCCCGGCATGGATGGCACGGCCAGTCTGTTCCACCGTTTTGACGCCGCCTTGCGCGCGCACAGCGCCATCGACACCCTGGCCATCGCCTATCCGGCCGCGCCGCTCGATTACGCGGCGCTGGAAGCCTTCGTGCGCGAGCGCCTGCCGCAGGGCCGTCCGTTCGTCGTGCTGGCCGAATCGTTTTCCGGGCCGCTGGGGGCAGCGTTGCGCACCGATCCGCCGCCCGGCATGCGCGGGCTGATCCTGTGCTGTTCGTTCGTGCGCAATCCGCGCCCGATGCTGGCGCCGCTGCGCCACCTGCTCGGCCTTGTACCCTTTGGCGCCATGCCCGGCTTCGCGCTGCGCCAGGCGCTGCTGGCGCCCCACTCCACGCCGCAACTGCAGGCGGAACTGGCAGCGGCGCTGGCGCAAGTGCCGCCCAGCGTGCTGCGCCAGCGCCTGCGCGCCGTGCTGGAAACCGACGCCTCGCGCAGCTTCGCGCGCGGCAGCCTGCCCGTGCTGTATCTGCGCGCCCGCCACGACCGCCTGGTGCCGCCGGCGAACGCCGTGCAGATACTGCGGCAGGCAGCGGGCGCGCAACTGGTTGACATCGCCGCGCCGCACATGCTGCTGCAGACGGCGCCGGAAGCGGCCGCCGTCGCCGTCGCCGCTTTTATTGCGGGGCTGTCAGCCGCGCAGGTATCCGCTTAAACGCGCGCTGGCCAGCACGGCCAGCCAGCTCAAACCGCCCGCCAGCACGCTGAAGTAGATCGCCCGCAGCGGATGCTGGGGCAGCAGATACGCGAGCACGGCCGCGCCCAGCAAACCGCATAGCACCGGTTTCCACCTGCCGGGCGGCAACAGCGCCAGCAGCAGATTCGTGCCCGCATACACATAAAACACGAGCAGCAAGGCCAAGCCGCCGGCCACGCCGCGCGAGCCGAGGCTGCCGAACAGCTGCGTGTACAGGAAAAATCCCAGCCAGCTCAACACAATAAACAGCAGGCAGCCCAGCGCGTGCGCGCCCAGGCCCACCATCAGGCGGTTTTTCATGGCAATCATCCGTATCGTCCCGTGCAAAGCCGCATCATAGCGATTTTGCTGGCGCTACCATCGATTGACGAACCTACCTACTAGATGGTAGACTTATCTCGAACCCGGTATTTACCCGGCTATCCTTTCGCGCCACGGCGCATTCGACTCTTTGCGAGGCATTACATGCATCAACTGTTCACCCCTTATGACCTGTCCGGCATTTCACTGGCCAACCGCGTCGTCATGGCGCCGATGACGCGCACACGCACCCTGGAAAACAATCCCGACGCGCTCACCGCCCTGTATTACGCGCAGCGCGCCTCGGCCGGCCTGATCGTCACCGAAGGCTTGCCCGTCTCCGATGAAGGCCGCGGCTACCTGTACACGCCGGGCATCCATAGCGACATACAGGGCCAGGGCTGGCGCCAGGTGACCGATGCCGTGCACGCCAAGGGCGGCAAGATCTTCGCCCAGCTGTGGCACGTGGGCCGCATGTCGCACGTATCGATCCAGCCGGGCAACGCGGCGCCCGTCGGCCCCAGCGACGTGGCGGCGGAAAACACCACCGTCTACGCCTGGACCGAAGCGGGCAAGGCGGGACCGGTGCTGCCCAGCGTGCCGCGCGCGCTGACCGCCGGCGAGATCGCGCGGGTCACCGCCGACTTCGTGCATGCGGCAAAAGTCGCTATCGACGCTGGCTTTGACGGGATCGAAATCATGGCGGCCAACGGCTTCCTGTTCGACCAGTTCCTCAGCAGCGCCGTCAATACGCGCACGGACCAATACGGCGGCAGCATCGCCAACCGCCAGCGCTTTTTGCTCGAAACGGTAGACGCCCTGTCGGCCGCCATCGGCGGCGGCAAGGTCGGCGTGCGCATCTCGCCGTTCGGCCGCCTGTACGACATGCGCGCCTATGCCGACGAAGCGCAGGTGTGGAGCAGCGTGGCGCAGGCGCTCGATACGAGGCAGCTGGCCTATGTGCACCTGAACTACCAGCCCACCATCACGGCGGCGGAAGTGCCAGCCGGCTTTGGCGCGCAATTCCGCCAGGCCTACCACGGCACCCTGATCGGCGCGGGCGGCTTCACGCAGGACCTGGCGCGCAGCGAGCTGGAAAAAGGCGACCTCGATCTGATCGCCTTCGGCATGCCGTTCATTTCCAACCCGGATCTGGTGGAACGCATGCAAAACAACTGGCCGCTGGCCGACAGCGACCGCTCGACCTATTACGGCGCCAGCGGCGCCCCGTCCCAGGGCTATACCGACTATCCGGCGTATGGCGCGGCGGCCGGCGCCAACATGCTCAATGGCATCAACGTGGAAGCATTGCAGCAATTCGCCCAGGGCGTGGCAGGCCATCCCGCCAAAGGCGAAGCGCGTTTCAACGTCAAGACCCGCTGGCAACACCAGACGCGCAGCGTGGCCACCGTCAGCCACTATGTGCTGGGCGGCGAAAAGCATGCGCGCCATTTCGAGATCGCCTCGGACGAACCGCATGAGTTGCTGGGCCAAAACACGGCGCCCAATCCGCAAGAGCTGCTGATGGCCGCCCTCAACGCCTGCCTGTCGGTCGGTTACGCGGCCAATGCGGCGGCCATGGGCATCACCGTGCACAGCCTGGAGATCGAAACGGATGGCAAGCTGGATCTGCGCGGCTTCCTTGGCCTGGACGAGAGCGTCAATCCCGGCTACGACGAAGTCAGCTACGTCGTGCGGCTGCGCACGGATGCTTCGCGCGAACGCGTCGAGGCGCTGCACCAGGCCGTCACCAAAACGTCGGTCAACCTGGCCAATTTCTCGAAGGCCATCCGCATGCTGCCCACCCTGGAAATAATCGAGGCCTGATTCTCCTTCCGGGAATCATCGAACCACCAACCCGCGCGCAAGCGCCTGCATAGCGAGGAAATCATGGAAGACTGGAAACAAGCTCGGCAAGATATCAACACACGTGCGTTGCAACTGAACGCATTGACGCCCGACACCATGAAAGGCATCGCCGCACTGGGCGGCGCCGGCGACAAGACCAACCATCTCGACGCGAAAACGCGGGAACTGATCGCGCTGGCCGTGGCCGTCACGACGCGCTGCGACGGCTGCATCGCCTTCCACGCGGCCGCCGCCAAGAAACTCGGCATCACCACCGAGGAAATCGCCGAAGCGCTCGGCGTGGCGATCAACCTCAATGCGGGCGCCGCCCTTGTGTACAGCACCCACGTGCTGGACGCATTTGACAAGGCTTGATACAAGGCGTGATACCGCCGCCATTCAAGGAGCAACCATGAAACACATCCCACAAACGCTGGTCGTCGACATCTGGTCCGATTTCGTCTGCCCCTGGTGCTGGATCGCCAAGCGGCGCTTCGACAAGGCCCTTGCCGCTTTCGAGCACAGGGACGCCGTGCAGGTCAGGCTGCGCGCCTACCGCATCGCGCCGAACCATCAGGCCGAACCGATCAAGGCAGCCTTGCTGAAAAAGTTTCGCGATCCGCTGGCCGCCGAGGGCATGTTGTACTCGGTGCAGTCGCATGGGGCGGCGGAAGGCCTGGACTACCGCTTCGACAGCATGCTGTTTGGCGACACCATGGACGCGCACATACTCGTCAAGGCCGCCGGCGACGCGGCATCGCAACAGCGCCTCGTCGAAGTGCTGTATGCGCAGAGTATTTCGCACGGCAAGTCGCTGTTCGACCGCGATTCCCTCGCCCTGCTCGCGGCCCAGGCGGGCGTGCCTGCCGAGGCGGTGCAGCGCGCGTGGGCGACACCGCAATGGCGCCAGCAGGTGCAGGACGATGAGTACCAGGCCTCGCGCATCGCGTCCGGCGTGCCGCTGTTCGTCTTTGGCAATGGAGCGCACATTTCCGGTGCGCAGCCGCCAGAAGTGTTCAGCCAGGCGCTGGAAAATCTCCATGCGCAATCACGGCAGGACCTGGCCGCATCGGCCGGCGAGATGTGTGGCCTGGACGGCTGCATCCTCCCCTAAGCGCTGGCGGCGGCGTCCCTCGCAGGCGCCGCCGTGTCCAGATAGCCGTGGACCGCGCGTCCCAGGCGCCGCGCAAGCGACGCCATATCCGTTTCTCCCCGCAGCGCCGCGGCGTCGATGATGCCGCGGCATAGCGCAATCACGTCGGCGGCGGCCATATCAGGATCGGCGACGCCATGACGCACCAGCAGACCCGCGAGCTGGCCGGCAAGCGCCTGCCGCAAGGCTTCGTCCTCGCGCTGCAACGATGGCGACGATGGCGCCGATTCCAGCGCGAGCGCAAGCGCAGGGCGCCTGAACTGGTGCGCCAGGCCGGCCATCACACCTTGCTCTATCGCGGACGGCAATTCGCCCTCCAGCGCCATGGCCAGCCCCACGTCGCGCAGCAGCATCGCGCGTTCGCGGCGTACCAGTTCGGCCAGCAGCGCCTCTTTCGACGGGAAGTACTGGTACAGCGAGCCGATGCTGACGCCAGAGAGCTCGGCAACGTGATTCGTCGTCAGCGCGGCCCATCCCCGCACTTCAATAATGCGAGCAGCCGCCTCCACCATCGCCGCGACGGTGGCAGCCGATCTGGCCTGGGACGGCCGCTTGCGGGGTTCTCCATGCGCTGCAGTTTTTGCCATGAATGCGAGTAGCGGAAGTGGGTAGTAAAACTTATTCTAAACGTTCCGCAAACAACCGTCCTTGCCGATACGAGAACGCCATGCACACCTATACATTCCTGCTGATATTGCACATCGTCGCCGCCATCGCCTTCATCGGTCCGATGATGCTGACGCCGCGCCTGCTGCATCTGATGCGCGAGCCTGCCGGCCGCGATACATTACATAAACTCCATCAGCAGATCGCCGTCGCAGGCTCGATACTGCTGATCGGCGGGCTGGTCCTGCTGTACCAGCAAGAATGGGCCTGGCTGCACATGGGCTGGATGCAGCTGTCCCTCGCGCTGTTTATCGGCGCGCAAGCCATCGACCATTTCTGGGCGGACAAGGTGGAAGAGAAAATGGAACAGGGATACGCGCAGGCGGGCGCCAGGCTGAAAACCTGGCTATGTATAAAGCTAGCCGTATTTTTGACCATCTGCGCGCTGATGATCGCCAAACCCGCCCTGTTGGCCTGAGCGGGCTTGCCAGCGCTACGCCAGATTGTCGAGCATGTAGTGGAAAGCGGCCAGCGGATCGGTCGACGGCCCCAGGGCCCAGCCGATAAAGCTGGCGCCTTCCAGAGCGCTGAGCAGCATGAAGGCGTAATCCTTCGGCGCTTTCCGCAAGGTCCAGCCGTGCAGCTGCGCCGCCTGCACGAGATTGTTTTCCATCCAGTCCAGCTGCTGCGCCATCAGTTGCCGGCCCAGGGCCTGCAGCGATTCGGGCAGCGCCGCCATTTCGGCCGCGAGCGCGCCGCACAGCGGCAGCAAATGATCATTGGCGCTGGCCAGGAACAGCCCGCCGAACTCGCGCAGGCGTTCGACCGGATCGGCATGCGCCGCATCGATCGCTTGCAGCTTCGCGGTAAACACCTCGATATATTGCGTGATCAAGGCCACGCCGAGGTTTTCCTTGGTGGGGAAATGATGGTGGATACTGGCCTTGCGTATGCCGATTTCTTCGGACAAATCGGCATAGCTGAAAGCGGCGTAGCCTTTCGAACGCAGGTGGATCTCTGCGCTTTTCAAAAGGGCGTCGCGGGTACTCACTGACATGACAGGCTCCTGCACCAACGGCCATGCCGGCCATTGACGGATTAAATTCAACAAGGGGCAATTATGCCTGAAGTCGCCGCGGCCAGGGCTGGGGGCATGCGCATGCGGCGCTGCACATCGCGCATGAAAAAAGCCGGCCCTTTCGCGAGAAAAGGGCCGGCCTTGATGCATCAGCCGCCGTGTCGGATTACGGCAAAGGAATTACTTCGCCGTATTGAGCAGCAATTCGTTGAGGCGTTTCACGAAGCTGGCCGGGTCGGCCAGCGAGCCGCCTTCGGCCAGCATGGCCTGGTCGAACAGGATGTTGGCCCAGTCGCCGAACTTGCCGCCTTCCGCGTCTTCGTATTTCAGACGCGTCACCAGCGGGTGGTTCGGGTTGATTTCCAAAATCGGCTTCGATTCCGGCGCGCTCTGGCCTGCCGCTTTCAGCATGCGCAGCAGGTTGCCCGACAGTTCGTTTTCATCGGCCACCAGGCAGGCTGGCGAATCGGTCAGACGGAACGTGACGCGCACGTCCTTGGCCTTGTCGGCCAGCACGGTCTTCATCTTGCCCACCAGGTCGGCGTACGAGGTTTCCGTTTCTTCGTGCTCTTTCTTTTCCGCTTCGTCTTCCAGCGCGCCCAGATCCAGGCCGCCCTTGGCGACGGAGACCAGTTCCTTGCCTTCGAAGTCCTGGATAAACGACAGCATCCATTCATCGACACGGTCCGTCAGCAGCAGCACTTCGACGCCCTTCTTGCGGAAGATTTCCAGGTGCGGACTGTTTTTCGCGGCGGCGTAGTTGTCGGCCGTGACGTAATAGATCTTGTCCTGGCCTTCCTTCATGCGCGCCACGTAATCGGCGAACGAGGTGATTTGTTCGTCGCTGTCGTTGGCGGTCGACGCAAAGCGCAGCAGCTTGGCCAGACGTTCCTTGTTGGCCGCGTCTTCGCCGATGCCTTCTTTCAGCACCTGGCCGAATTCCTTCCAGAAGACGGCGTACTTGTCCTTCTTGTCCTGCTCGTCCGCGTTCGCCAGTTCTTCCAGCATGCCCAGCACGCGCTTGGTCGAGCCTTCGCGGATCACCTTGACGTCGCGCGATTCCTGCAGGATTTCACGCGACACGTTCAGCGGCAGGTCGGCCGAGTCGATCACCCCGCGCACGAAGCGCAGATACGTTGGCATCAGCTGCTCGGCATCGTCCATGATGAAGACGCGCTTGACGTACAGCTTGATGCCGCCGCGCTTGTTGCGGTCCCACATGTCGAACGGCGCCTTGGCCGGAATGTACAGCAGCTGCGTGTATTCGCTGCGGCCTTCCACGCGGTTGTGCGTATGCGTGAGCGGCGACTGGAAGTCGTGCGACACGTGCTTGTAGAATTCGTCGTACTGTTCCGGCGTGATGTCGGCCTTGTTGCGGGCCCACAGGGCGCTGGCCTGGTTGACGGTTTCGAATTCGTCTTTGACGACGGTTTCTTTTTTCTCTTCGTCCCACTCTTCCTTCTGCATCACGATCGGCAGCGAGATATGGTCCGAGTATTTGCGGATGATGGACTTGATCTTCCAGCTCGACAGCAATTCGTCCTCGCCTTCGCGCAGGTGCAGGATGATGTCCGTGCCACGGCCCGTCTTTTCGATGGTCTCGATGCTGTAATCGCCTTCGCCGGCCGATTCCCAGCGCACGCCTTCGGAGGCGTCCGCGCCGGCGCGGCGCGTTTCGACGGTGATCTTGTCGGCGACGATGAAGCCCGAATAGAAGCCCACGCCGAACTGGCCGATCAGGGCCGCATCCTGCTGCTGGTCGCCCGACAGCTTGCCGAAGAATTCCTTGGTGCCCGACTTGGCGATGGTGCCCAGGTGCGAGATCGCCTCGTCACGGGTCATGCCGATACCGTTGTCGGAAATGGTGATGGTGCGCGCATCCTTGTCGAAGCTGACCTTGATCTTCAATTCGTGATCGTTGCCGTACAGGGCGTCGTTATCGATCGCTTCAAAGCGCAATTTGTCGGCCGCGTCGGACGCGTTCGAGATCAATTCGCGCAGGAAGATTTCCTTGTTCGAGTACAGGGAATGGATCATCAGGTGCAGCATTTGCTTCACTTCGGTCTGAAAACCCAGGGTTTGCTTTTCGGAGACAGCCATTTTTACCTCATAGTCTTGTGGATGGACGGATTCTACGGAGTTGGGGATGGTACAAGCGATTTCAAGAGCTCCCGAAAAATGTGCTGTTTCAGCCCAGTGCGCGGTCGAAAAACGCCCAGATGCGCTCGTCCTGCACCGTGGCCAGGTTCAGGCGCATGCGCGTCGACGGCAGCTGGCGCGGCGAAAACAGGCTGCCCGGCGCCAGCACCAGCCCCTCGGCCAGCGCCTTTTCGGCCAGGACATTCGTGTCGCAGCCCGCATCGGCCCACACGAACATGCCGGCCGATGCCGGCTCGAAACGTAAACCCGCCCGCTCGACCTTGCGGTAGGTACCGTCGCGCACCTTGTCGAGCCGCGCGCGCAGGCGCTCCGCATGCTTGCGGTACAGCCCCTGCGAGAGGATTTTATAGACGACGCGCTCGCCAATGTCGCTGGTGGTCAGGGTGGCCAGCATCTTGCGGTCGGCCAGGCGCTGCGCCCGCTCATTTGATGTGGCGATGAAGCCCACGCGCAGGTTCGCCGCCAGGCTCTTGGAAAAGCCGCCCAGGTAAATCACGCGGCGCAGCTGGTCCAGCGCGGCCAGGCGCGTGGCCGGCTGCACCGCGCCACCGGGATGCATGTCGCAATAGATATCGTCTTCGACGATGAGGAAATCGTGCTGTTCGGCCAGACGCAGCACCTGAAACGCCTTGGCCGCTGACAGCGACGTCGAACTGGGGTTGTGCAGCACCGAGTTGATCACGTACAGCCTGGGACGGTGCAGGGCCGCCAGCTCGGCCAGCACGGCGATATCGGGGCCATCACCCAGGCGCGGGATGCCGATGACGGTCATGCCCATGGCGGCAAAGGCGCCGAACATCAGCCAGTACGCGGGATCGTCGACGAAAATGGTCTCGCCGGGGCGGGCAAACTCGCGCGCCACCAGGTCCAGCGCCTGCATCACGCCCACCGTGGTGACGATCTGCTCGGGCGGGCAGGCGATTTCCAGCTCCGCCAGCTTCAGCTGCAACTGCTGGCGCAACGGCAAAAAACCCTGCGGCGCGCCGTAACCGAGCAGCAAACTGCCGGGCTGGCGGCTGACGTCGCGCAAGGCGCGCGCCACCAGCTCGCCATCGAGCCACTCGGCGGGCAGCATGCCGGAGCCGGGCGCGGGGATGGACGGTGTCTGGCGAAACATGTTACGGATCAGCCACACCACGTCCATCGGCTGCGCCACCGCGTCCTGCGCGCCAGCGGGCGGCGCCAGCGTGTTCAGGGGCGAGCGCTCGCGCACGAAAAAGCCGGCGCCGCGCCGCGATTCCAGGTAGCCGCGCGCCACCAGCTTGTCGTAGCTGGCCACCACCGTGGCGCACGACACGCTCAGGCTGGCGGCGCACTGGCGGATCGACGGCATGCGCGCGCCACCGCGCAGCAGCTTGTCGTCGATGCGCGCCGCCAGCGAGCGCGTGATCTGGTCGATCAGGGTTTCGCCCGAGGCGCGCGACAGCAAGGGCAGAGACGGAGAGGCGAGTGTATTGCTCATATGACCATCACAGTATGTGAAATTATGCGTAGAAGTGTATTTGTACTGTATTGCTATTGCGCCCTAGGATAGCAGTACCGGGCACATTCATCCACATCTGCCCGCCTTTATCTCACACACCCGCACCAGGACAGCCATGCCATCGCACACCACCACCACCTCCAGTCACCCTTTGCGCCTGGGCGCAGACCGCACAGGCCTGTTGCTGGGCCTCATCGCCGTCGCCCTCTTCAGCCTGACCCTGCCCTTTACGCGGCTGGCCGTGGCCGAACTCGACCCCACTTTTGTCGCGCTGGGCCGCGCCCTGGTGGCCGCCTGCCTGGCCGGCCTGTGGCTGTGGCAGCAGCGCGCGCCCCTGCCGCGGCGCGAACAATGGCTGCCGCTGGCGTTCGTGTCGCTGGGCTGCGTACTGGGCTTTCCGTGGCTGACGTCGATCGCCATGCGCAGCCTGCCCGCTTCGCACGGCGCCGTACTGGTGGGCATTTTGCCGCTGGCCACGGCCGTGTTTGCCGTGCTGCGCGGCAAGGAACGCCCCTCGCTGGGATTCTGGCTGATGGCCCTGCTCGGCACGGCGCTGGTGGTGGCGTTCGCGCTGCGCCAGGGCGGCGGCAGTTTTCACCTGGCCGACTGGCTGATCTTTGCCGCCGTGCTACTGGCCGCACTCGGCTATGCGGAAGGCGGACGCCTGGCGCAAGCCATGCCAGGCCAGCATGTGATTTCCTGGGCGCTGCTGCTGGCCGTACCTTTCGTGCTGCCCGTGGTGCTGTGGAACGCCTGGCCGCAGCGCGCGCTGATGGCGCAGGCCAGCGGCGCGGCCTGGCTGGGCTTTGCCTACATCTCCGTGTTTTCCATGTTTATCGCTTTCTTTTTCTGGTACCGGGGCATGGCGCTGGGCGGCGTGGCCCGCGTGGGACAGACGCAGCTGCTGCAGCCCTTCCTCACCCTGGTGGGCGCGGCGCTGCTGCTGAATGAGCCACTGACGGGTGAAAGCCTGCTGTTTGCCGGCGCCGTGATCGCCGTGGTGGGGATCGGGCGCAAGCTGAAGTAACGCTCCCTGACGCCCATTTGCAACGCCCTTGCGCGTGCGGATGGGCACGGCGGCGTACAGGCCGTACAATACCGCAGCACCATGGCGACGCCTATCCGGCGCCGCTTGCGCAAGCACCGCCACAAGCGGGCCAACAAATCCAGCCGGCGCAGCTCGGCATCTTCTGTGAGACTCGTATGAAAATTGAAAATCCGAATCCGATCCAATGGCGCTTTGCCGAACGCGCGGAACAGCTGCAAAGCTCGTTCATCCGCGAAATCCTGAAGATCACGCAGCGTCCCGAGATCATCTCGTTTGCCGGCGGCCTGCCCTCGCCCGCCACCTTCCCCGTGGAAGAAATGAAGACCGCCTTCGACAAAGTCCTGTCGAACAATGGCAAGGTCGCCCTGCAATACGGCCCGACCGACGGCTACCTGCCGCTGCGCCAGTGGATCGCCGACTCGCTCTCGGGCAATGGCGGCACCATCATGCCGGAACAAGTGCTGATGACGTCCGGCTCGCAACAGGCGCTGGACTTGCTGGGCAAGGTTCTGATCGACGAAGGCAGCAAGGTATTGGTGGAAACCCCCAGCTACCTGGGCGCCCTGCAGGCGTTTTCCGTCTACCGTCCCGAATTCGTTTCCGTCGACACCGATGACGAAGGCCTGGTGCCGTCGTCGATCAACCCCGTCGCCGATGGCGCGCGCCTCTTGTACGCGCTGCCGAACTTCCAGAACCCGACGGGCCGCAGCCTGTCCGTGGCGCGCCGCGTGGAACTGGTGGAAACCTGCGCCCGCCACGGCCTGCCGCTGATCGAGGATGATCCGTACGGCGCCCTGAGCTACAGCGGCGAGCCGTATCCGAAGATGATCAACATGAATCCCGATGGCGTGATCTATATGGGCTCGTTCTCGAAAGTGCTCACGCCCGGCATCCGCCTCGGCTACGTGGTGGCGCCGATGCCGCTGGTACGCCGCCTGGAACTGGCCAAGCAGGCGGCCGACCTGCACACCTCGCAGCTGACGCAGATGGTCGTGCATGAAGTGATCAAGGATGGCTTCCTGGACCGCCATATCCCCAGCATCCGCAGCCTGTACGGCAACCAGTGCCAGGCCATGCTGTCGGCGCTGGAAGAGCACTTCCCGGCCGGCGTCACGTGGACCAAGCCGGAAGGCGGCATGTTCATCTGGGTCACCCTGCCGAAGCACATCGACGCGATGAAACTGCTCGATGAAGCCATCGCCAATAAAGTGGCATTCGTGCCGGGCGCGCCGTTCTACGCGAACACGCCGGAAACGCACACCCTGCGCCTGTCGTTCGTGACGGTGCCGCCGGAACGCATCCGCGAAGGCATCGCCATCCTGGGCAAGCTGATCGCCGCAAAAATGTAACTCGCCTCTTCACGCCCCGCAGCTGCGGGGCGTGTCCCAGCTGCCCCCGGCGCCGGGGGCACGCGCCTTTTCCGCCTAAAAACCGCCTTCACGACAGCAACTGCGTGTATATATTTTTAAAAATAGTATAAAAATAATACTTTCCACCTTGCGCAACGTCGATTTTTTACCCAAAAAATTGGCAAGGCGGTATGATTTGACCGCTGTATCCGATTTGAATCCGGTCAGCATCACCGACAGTGCGGCAAACGCTGGCAGCGCAAAGTACATCGAGAAGGCCGGAAGCAATGAGTTCAGGCAGTGTGGAACATTACCAGCGGCGCGACGCCGCCATTTTGATTGTCGACGATGCGCCGGCCAGCCTTGAGGTGCTGCGCAAACTGATGAGCGAACAAGGCTATCAAACCTATGTCGCCACGTCCGGCGAACGGGCGCTGGCGATCGCCCAGCGCGCCCGTCCCGACCTGATCCTGCTCGATGTGCTGATGCCGGACATGGACGGCATCGAAACGTGCCGCCGCCTCAAGCAGCACCCGCTGACGCAGGGCATCCCCGTCATCTTCATGAGCGCCAGGACGGAAACGGAAGATGTGGTGGCCGGCTTCGACTGCGGCGCCGTCGATTACATCAGCAAGCCGCTGCGCATGGCCGAAGTGTGCGCTCGCGTGCGCGCGCAGCTGCAAATCCGCAGCAACAATGAAACCCAGCAGGAACAGGCCGAGCGCCTGCGCACCATCGTCAACAACATGGCCGAGGGCTTGCTGATCATCGAGGCGGACGGCCGCATCCAGTACACCAATCCAGCCTGCGACCAGTACCTGGGCTACCGCGAAAATGAACTGTCCGGGCGCTTCATCGGCGAGCTGCTCAGCCCCCTGGTGACGCAGGAATACCTCGATTACTTCGCCATGCACGCGGCCAATCCGGAAAAGGCGCACAACCACGGCACGCGCGAAGTGGCGATCCGCCACCGCAATGGCGAGGCGCTGAGCATGGACCTGACCCTCACGCCGATGTACCTGCGCCAGCCCCTGTATATCGGCCTGCTGCACGACATCACGCACCACAAGCAGTCGGAAGACGCCTTGCAGCGCGCCGCCTACCTTGATCCGCTGACGCAGATCGCCAACCGCCGGCATTTCGACAGCTTCCTGGAAAAAGAGTGGCAACGCGCCGTGCGCGGCGGCGGCGCCGTGTCGCTGGTGGTGCTCGACGTCGACCACTTCAAGCTATACAACGACAGCCTGGGCCACCCGGCCGGCGACAGCTGCCTGCAGCAGGTGGCGCAAGCGATCGCCTCGCACGCCGCCCGCCCGGGTGACCTGGCGGCCCGCTACGGCGGCGAGGAATTCGTGCTGCTGTTTGCCGACACGGATGCCGAAGGCGCCCTGCACCTGGCCGAAACCATTCGCACGCACATCGAGGCGCTGCAACTGCCGCACCCGAGATCGATCACCTCGCCGTGGATCACCGTCAGCATCGGCGTGGCGACCATTCGCCCGCACCAGCTGGACGACCGCGAAGCGCTGTTCGTCGCCGCCGACCGCGCCCTGTACGTGGCCAAGGAAGGGGGCCGCAACCAGGTGCGCGTCACGCAGTCGGGCAGCGCGGCCTGGGAAACGGTCAAGGCGTTGGTGTTACGTTGACGTTTGAAGTTGGGAGTTCAACGGAAAATGCATCGGACCCGGAGTAGGCCCAAGTCACAAAAAAAGGCACCCCGGGCCAAGCGGGCCTGAAAAATGTCGAGGGCAAGGCGCAGCGACGCAGACAGTACGCATGTACGGCAAGGAAGCTGCAACGCTGCCATCGGCATTTTCTCAGTCCCGCGTCTCCGGCCCGCCATTCTTAAAACTAATCAAAACTTACGCGACACACTCAGCTTCGCATTGCGCCCCACGCCGGTAACCGCTTCGCTCAGATACGGCATGTAATTGCGGTTAAAGACATTATCAACCGTCAACCGCACTTCCGTGCCGCGCCACACGCCCTGTTTGCCATTCCACGACGCGAACAGGGTATGCAGCGCATAGCCTTTCGACGGCGGCAGGCGGTACACGCTGCCCACCGGCAGCACGCGCTCCTGCTTTGCCACGAAGCGGCCCTGCCAGCCCATGCTGGCCCCAAGGTCAGGCAAGCGCCAGCCCAGGCCCGCCATCAGTTTGTCCGGCGCAATCGTCGACACGGGTTCGTCCTGGCCCCACGGGTCGCGCTGGGAACCGCTGCGCGTGCCTCGCTGCCTTGACAGCGAGGCGCTGGCAAACAGGCGCGGCGCGCTGTAGTAGGATTCGACCTCCACGCCCTGCGTGCGGAAACCTGCCAGGTTGCGGTAGTCGGACAGCGCCGGCGGCACCTTGCCCGATCCCGGCACATAGCCTTCGATCAGGATGCCCAGGCGCGGGCCGATATTGTCGCTGACGCGGTTCTGGTACGCGGTCAGGCGCAGCTGCACGTCGTCGCTCTCCATGAAGACGTTCTGGCGGTGCAGCATGACGCCCGCGCGCACGGCCGTCACGCGCTCGACGGCCAGGTTGCGGCTGGTGCCCGGCGTCGATGAACCGAGCCGCGGCGACACATAATATTCATTCGAATACATCTCGTCGATGGTCGGCGCGCGCCAGGTGCGGCTCAAGTCGCCGAACAAGGCCAGCGTGCTGGATGCCTTCCAGAACAGGCCCAGGCGCGGCGACAAGTCCTCGTGTGCCTTTTCGCTGAAGTCGTGGCCGGCTGCCGCCAGCGGGCTGTTGTAGCGCGGCGCCTTGTTCGGCACGCCCTCCGAAACGACTCTGTCGTGGCGCAGTGCCGCCGTTACCGTCACGTCGCCATACGTCATCGCATCCTGCAGATACAGGCCCGTGGTTTCCTGGCGCCCGGCCGGCATGTAGTAGGGCTGGAAGTAGCCATAGTTGTAGCTGGGGTCCTTCAGCGCCGTCGACGACGGGTAGTACATCAAGGTGTCGCGCACGTTCTTGTGCCATTGCAGTCCCGTCAGCAGCACGTGCGACACGGCGCCCGTACTAAACACGCTTTCGTTGCGCACCTCCGCGATACGGTCCACATACGAAGCCCAGCTCTCATTGCCCAGTGACCCCAGGTAGGAACCGAGCGACGCGGAGGGCAGGCGCTTGTCATGCTGGTCCGTGTGCGAATAGCCGGCGCTGGCCGTCAGCTTGATCCATGGATTGTTCTGCGGCGCGTACTGCCACTTCACGGAATAGGTGTCGTCGTCCTGGTCGCGGTACACGGCCTTGCGCTGCCACGCCTCTTCCAGTCCGTATTTTTTGATTTCCGCCTCGGTCGGCGTGGGCACGTCCTCGCCCATGGCGGCGAACGGGCCCCAGCCCGAACTGCCGCTCTTCATCGCCGTCAGGGTCAAGAGCTGCTCCGGCGTCAGCCGGATATTGAGCTTGGCCAGGCTCGATGGCGCATCGATGGCGGAAAAGCGGAATGGCTTGCCATCGGGTTTGCGCAGGTCATCGGACTTGCGCTGCGTAGTGAAGGCCATCGCATCGAAACGGCCATCTCCCGTACGGCCGTAGACGGCCACGGTGGCGTCGTTTTCCGCATTGTTCGAGTGGCGCGAGTACTTGAGCATGGCGCCCGCCTTTTCGCCACCTTCCAGCAAGTCTTGCGCATCCTTGGTCTCGACCGTGATGACGCCGCCGAAGCCGCCATTGCCATACAAACTCGTATGCGCGCCCTTGTTCACTTCGATCTGCTTGATCAGTTCCGGCTCGATGAAGATGGAACCCTGGCGGTATTTTTCAAAGCCCTTCGGCACGCCATCGAGGATGACTTTCACGTCCTGCACTTTATTGAAGCCCCATATATTGAGGCTCTGGCCGCTGGGACGGGCCGTACCGGCCAGGTCCACGCCGGGCAAGGTGTCGAGCAGGGACGCGACATTGTCGGCCTGCTGGCGTTCGATGTCGGCGCTGTTGATGTACGAGCGTCCGGCCGTGCCGGCGCTGATGGCGTCGCCGAACACGCTGATGGCGGGCATCTGCACGGCGTCGGCCTTCTCGGTCTTGTCGGCCATCGCCGCCGCCCACACGTGGCCGTGCGCGCCACCCAATGCCAGCGCCAGCGCGGCGGCCAGCGGGGTCAATCCATGTTTGCTGCTGCTCTTCATCGCTATCCTTGCCTGGGTTTGCTTGCTGCTCGATGCTTGTGGAATGAAAAAATGCAGGGGCAGAGGACAGCGGTGCACGATCAAGCGGTGGCGTTGAAGGAAGCGTTGCGGCGGAACTCTGCCCGCGCGGACACGCCGCCGGCGCATGGCGGGCGGCGCACTGCAATCACCGGGATAAGTTGCCTTAGTGAAATGCGGAACACATCATATATCGGATGCGAATGATTCGCAATACGATTTAATGACTAGCTATTCCGGATAGCCGGTGATGTCGGCTATCTCGCGGTACAGCGGTTGCAGCCGCGCATACATTTTCTGGTACACGCGCCGGTACAGCTGCTCGTAGATCTTGCGGTGCTCGGGATGCGGCTGAAATACCTTGCCCTTGCGCGTCATCGCCTGCACGGCGGCAGGGAAATCCGCATGCCAGCCCAGGCCCACGCTGGCGGCGATGGCCGCGCCCAGACCCGAACTTTCATACACGTGGGCGCGCGCGGCCGGCAAGCCGAAAATGTCGGCCGTCAGCTGCATGGCGGCGTCGCTTTGCGAACCGCCGCCCGCGATGCGCAGCTCCGTGATGGCGATGCCGCTGCGCCGCTCGATGCGCTCCTTGCCTTCGCGCAGCGCATACGCGAGACCTTCGAGGATGGCGCGGTAGATGTGCGCGCGCGTGTGCACGTCGCCAAAGCCGATCATGGCGCCCTTCGCTTCCGGCCCCGGCACCTTGATGCCGGGACTCCAGTACGGCTGCAGCATCAGGCCCATGGAGCCGGGAGGCACGGCGTCGACCAGGCGGTCGAACAGCGCTTCGGCGGACAAGCCCGTGCCATCCTCGGCGGCCGCCGCCCGTTCGCGGTCGCCGAACTGCTCCTTGAAC
This sequence comes from Janthinobacterium sp. BJB401, assembly GCF_013372745.1. NCBI lineage: Bacteria > Pseudomonadati > Pseudomonadota > Betaproteobacteria > Burkholderiales > Oxalobacteraceae > Janthinobacterium > Janthinobacterium sp. BJB401. Next base: position 38,345 of record NZ_JABXFH010000045.1, read on the forward strand.
CAGTTGACCATCCAGTAGCCGCGGAAGATCTGCACTTCCGTGCTGTAGGCGCCCGGCATGGCGGCCGGATACGGCGGAATGAAGCGCGTCACTTCCACGTATTTGCGGTTGGTCGTGTTGATGGTGGCCGTGGTACCGTAGCTCAGGCACGCCACCTGCGGTTCGACGCAGCCGGCGCCCAGCACTTCGCACGCCTTGTCGGCGGCCGCCGCCAGCAGGGGCGTGCCTTCCAAAATGCCCGTCGCCGCAGCGGCGGTTGCCGTGATGGCGCCCATGCGCGTGCCCGGCGTCACCAGTTCCGGCAGCATCGATGGTTTAACGGCAAGTGCCTGCCATTTCCAGTCGAAGCGCCCGGCCCAGGCGTGGCGTTTGTAGTCGAAGGGAATATACGCCACCTGCGAGCCGGTCGAGTCGACGTAGCGTCCGCAGAGGCGGTGGTTCAGAAAGCCCGACAGCAGCAGGAATTTATGCGTGCGGCGCCAGATGTCGGGCTGGTGCGCGCTGATCCAGTTGATCTCGGCCTCGCGGCGGAAGTACGCGATCGTGCCATCGAGGCGCGTGGCGCGAAACAGCGCGCGCCACCATGGCGCCAACTGGGGGATGTCGCGCGTGCTGCGCTGGTCCAGCCAGGTGATCGCGGGCCGCAAGGGCTGTCCCTCTTCATCCACGTTGACCACCGTGCCGCGCTGCGTCGTGACGGCCACGCCGGCCACCGACGATTTGGCGATGTCCGTGCCGCGCCACAGCTGCTGGCACGCTGCGCACACGGCTTGCCAGTAGCCGTCGGCGTCGTGCTCGGCCCAGCCGGGGTGCTCCGAGTAATACGCTTCGAGGAACACTTGCGCCTTCGCCGCCAAATTGCCATCGCGGTCGAACAGCAGCGCGCGCACGCTTTGCGTGCCATTGTCGATGGCGAGAATGTACGGCCCCTGGCCGGCTGCGCTGGCCATGGCCTCAGCCCAGGCTGGCCAGCGCGGCGCGCAGCGCGGCCAGCAGCGCCTGCGGATCTTTTTCCGGCAGCGCGCTGAAGACAGGCGCTTCCCAGTCCTGTCCCCGCACGGCCACCACGCGCAAGCGTCCCTGTGCATTCCAGGCCGGATACCAGCCCACGTCGACGATGTCGCCATTCGCGCACGTGATTTGCAGCAGGTCTTCGCCCAGGTCGTCGACGAGGACGTCCACACTCTGGCGCAAGTCCAGCGGCGACAGGCTGTCGTAGGTGATGCGCGCGTCGCCCAGTTCCAGGGGCTGGCCAAACAGGGTAGTCTCGATGATGCTCTCCTTATTCTTTTTTATGCTTTTTCAATCGCCCTGCGGCACGCTGTAATGGCGGCGCCACAGGGCCAGGTAACGCTGCTGTTCTTCTTCCCAGCGCGCGTCGTCCCAGCCCAGCTCCGCCTGGCAGATGGCGCGCAGGCGCGGCATGATAGCAAGCCCACCGCCGGCCAGCTGCAAACCGAGGCGCGTGCGCCGCAGCAGCAGGTCGTCCAGGTGCTGCGCGTCTTCCATGCGCGCGCCCCAGCGCAGCTGCGCCCACAGGGTCTGCGTGCCGGGAATCGGCGCCAGTTCGCCATCCTGCGCCGCCTCACACAGCGCTTGCGCCCCCGCGCCATGACGGCCCAGCAGCCGTTCGCGCTGCTCGCCGTCGAGCACCAGGGCCTTGCCCGACAACGGTGGCGTGGCGTCGAAAATCGGCAAGGGGCGCAAATCCGCCTGCCAGCCCGGCAGAAGGGGCGCGGCGCGGCGCAAGGCGTCGAGGGCGATCACGCGAAACGTCGTCAGCTTGCCGCCCGCCACCGTCAGCAAGCCGTTTTCCAGCCATAGCGCATGTTCGCGCGCTTCCTTCGACGGGTCAAGCTGGCCGCTGCCGATCACGGGACGCACGCCGGCAAACGTGGCCAGCACATCGTCCTCGCCCAGCGCCAGCTGCGGGAACTGCCAGCGCAAGGCGGCCAGCAGGTATGCGAGTTCCGCGCGGGTGATGGCCGGCTCCAGGTCCAGGCTGGCGCCATGGTCGACATCGGTGGTGCCCACCAGGGTCACGCCCTCCCATGGATACGCAAACACGGGGCGGCCATCGTGCGGGTGCATCAGGCTGACGGCTTGCGCCAGCGGCAAACGCCATGCCGGCAGCAGCAGATGGCTGCCGCGCAGGGGCCGCAGTTTCGGCTTTTCTCCCACCTGGCCGCGCAAGCCATCGGCCCAGGCGCCCGTGGCGCTGATCACCAGGCGCGCGCGCACGGTGAATACCGCGCCATCGAGCGCATCGTTCAAGGTGGCGCCGGCGACCTTGCCACCGTCGCGCAGCAAGGACGCCACGCCCAGGTAATTGACGGCCACGCCGCCATGGCGGCGCGCCTCCTGCAGCACGCGCAGCACCAGGCGCGCATCGTCCGTCTTCGCGTCCTGGTACAGCATGCCGCCCTGCAGATCTTCGCGCCGGATGTGCGGCGCCAGCATGGCAAAGTCCGCCGCGTCGACATAGCGGCGCGCACGCCGGCCCGCCATCACGTCATAAATCGCCAGTCCCAGCATGAACTGGCGCCGCCCCGGTTTCCTGCCCGTGTAATCGCCAAAGGCAAAGCCCTGCGGCTCGACCAGCCCCGCCGCATCCGTCAGCAAGGCTACCCGCTCGTGCACCGATTCGCGCGTCATGCCGAACTGCCCCTGCTTCAGGTAGCGCAAGCCGCCGTGCACCAGCTTCGAGGAGCGGCTCGACGTGCCCCAGGAGAAATCGCGCTGCTCCACCAGCAAGGCCTTCAAACCGCGCCGCGATGCTTCCAGCAAGATGCCGGCGCCCGTGATGCCGCCGCCGACGATCAGCACGTCCCACTCGCGCGCCAGGATGCCAGGCAACTGCACCCTGTTCACAAGCCGCCTCCCGCTTCGGGCAGCAGTTTGCCGGGGTTCATCATGCCCTGCGGGTCGAACTGGCGCAGCAGCGCGCGCATGGCGGCGATGCCCAGTTCACCTTTTTCGGCCGCCAGCCATGGCGCGTGATCCGTGCCCACGCCATGCTGGTGGCTGATGGTGCCGCCGTTGGCGACGATGGCGGCGCCGGCCGCGTCTTTCAGGGCACGCCAGCGCGCCATGTTGTCTTCAAAGGTGGGCGCCAGCCGGTACACATACGTGGTGTAGACGCTGGCGCCCTGCGCGTACACATGCGACAAGTGCGTGTAGGCGTGCACCTGTTCGCCGTGCGCCGCCAAAGCATTGACACCCGCCTGCTCCAGCGCCGCCATCATCGGGGCCACGCGCGGCCAGTCGACGGCCGTTTCCACCGTGTCGATCACATAGCCGTGTTCCCAGGCCCCGTTGCGCAAATACACATTGCGAAAGCGTCCCTGCTTCCATTTGTCGCCCATGTGGCGTCCCACGTGCACGCCCTTGTGCCGCCGCGCCAGCGCCAGGGCGCCGCGCAGGGCCGCGCGCGCCAGCGCGGCCTCTCCGCTGACACCCAGCATCAGCATGCACTTGCCTTCGCCGCAGCCGCGCAACGACAGATAACGTTCCAGCAGTCCCACCAGTTTCTTGTGCCCGGCCAGGGTCAGCATGGTTTGCGTTTCAACCGCGTTCGACAGACGCAGCATGCACAGGGGCAGGCGCGACTGGGCCAGCGCCCGCACGGCAGCCTGCGCCTGGCCCCATTCGGCGAAAAACACGGCGTGGAACGCCTCATAAGGCGGCAATGGCGAGACGCGCACCGTCGCCTGCGTCAGGATGCCCAGCCGCCCTTCGGAACCGAGCACCATTTCGCGCAGGTCGATGCCGGCCGCCGAAGCGGGAAACGTGGGGATGCGCAAGGTGCCGGCCGGCGTTTCCACTTCGCCGCCCGCGAACAGCTGCTCGATGCGGCCATAGCGCAACGATTGCTGGCCCGACGAGCGCGTGGCGATCCAGCCGCCCAGTGTCGAATATTCGAACGACTGCGGATAATGACCGAGGGTGTAGCCCTGCGCGCGCAGCTGCGCTTCCAGGTCGGGGCCATACACGCCCGCGCCGAACGTGGCCAGTTGCGCTTCGCGGTCGAGGTGGCCCAGCGCGCACAGGCGCGCGAGGCTGAGCGACAGCACGGGACGCGGCCCTGCCGCTACCGTCAAATGCCCGGCCACGCTAGTGCCGCCACCGTGCGGAATGACGGCCACGCACGCCTGGCGCGCGTACGCGAGCAGCTGGCGCACCTGCAGCGCGCTGTCGGGAAAGGCCACGCCGTCGGGCACCGCGCCGATGCGGCCATGGCGCAGCTTGAACCAGTCGGGCAGGCTTTGACCGAGCGCATGGCGCACGCGCGTGGCAGGCTTAGTGTCGATCAGCGGATGCGGCGCCAGGCGCGAGGCGGGCACCTGGGCGCAAGCGTCGTCGAAGGTGGCGTCGGCAATGGCGCTGCCCGGCCCCAGGCGCTCGCGCAAAAACGCCAGCGCGTCCTCGCTCAGCGCATACGTGATGCTTTCATCTCCCCAGCCATTCCAGCGTTGCATCGACATCCCCTGTGTTCGGCCAGTTGCGCGCCACGGCGGCTTGCTATACTGTTCCTGCCTGATTTTCTTGCTTGATTTTCTTGCTTGATTTTCTTGCTTGATCGATAGCATATGCCGCCACAGACGAAGGGTATTGGTTTTTCATGACAATCGCATTGTTCCATCATGACAAATACTGACGGCCGGGTCGCCGGCGCCTATCTGCTGCCGCTGCTGGAAGCGGCCGGCGCACACGGTATCGCGGCAGCCACCCTGGCGCAAGCGGCCGGCGTGGCGCCGCACAATCTGGAAGCGTCCGCGCCAGGCCTGGCCGCGCGCGACTACGTGCGCCTGCTCGATGCGGGCGCGCAGCTGGCGGGCGATGCGCATTTCGGCCTGCACGTGGGCCAGCGGGTGCGCATGGGTACATACAGCGCCTACGGCTTGATACTGCTCAGTTGCAGCAACGTGGGCCAGGTGCTGGAACAGACGGCCCGCTATGAACGGCTGGCGCACGACCTGGGCCGCTCGACCCTGCAGCGCGATGGCGCGGTCGCGCATTACGGCTGGACCAGCAACTACCCGGGCGCCAGCCGGCATTTGGTCGACAGCGTCTTTGCCGGCGTCAAAGTCAGCGGCGACTGGCTGGCCGGCATGCCGCTGCCGCCGGCCCGGCTGGCGTTCAGCCACGATGGCGGCGGCGACCTGCTGCGCCACGCGGCCCACCGCGACGAATACGTGCGCGTGCTGGGCAGCCTGCCCGATTTCAACGCCGCCGCCAACACGGCCACCTTCGATGCGCAATTGCTGGACTGGCCCGTGCCGAACGCCGACGTCAGCCTGTACCCCGTGCTGTGCCAGCATGCGGAACAATTGCTGGCACAGCGTCAAGCTGAAACAGACACCGGCGGCGCCATCGACGCGCAAGTGCACGCGGCCATCGTGGCGGGCTTGCGCCACGGTTCCGCGCGGCTGGCCACCGTTGCCGCCAGCCTGGCCGTGACGCCGCGCACCTTGCAACGCAAGCTGGCCGACGCGGGTACCAGTTTCCAGGCCCTGCTGGATCAGGCCAGGTACGGCCTGGCGCGCGACTATCTGCGCGAGCCGCATTTGTCACTGGTCGACATCGCCTTCCTGCTCGGCTACCAGGAACAAAGCGCGTTCAATCACGCGTTTCGCACCTGGGCGGGCACCAATCCCGGCGCCTGGCGGCTACAGGAAATCCTTGACAGGCAGCAAGCCGTTTAGCCGTGCGCGCGGCATGCGCAGTCCGTTTTCTCGCTATACTGGCATAGTCAGATTTTCCACGATCACTCCAACCCGCAATGCAAAGGATTAATATGCAACTCAAAGACAAAGTCGCACTGATTACCGGCGCCGCCAGTGGTATCGGCAAGGAAATGGCCATCGAATACGCAAAACAGGGCGCCAAGGTCGTCATCGCCGACCTGGCCCTGGAAGCGGCCAGCAAGACGGCCGAGGAAATCAAGCAGTCGGGCGGCCAGGCGTTTGCCGTCGCCATGGATGTCTCGAGCGAAGAGCAAGTCGACAAGGGCGTGGCCGATGCCGCGGCCCACTTCGGCGGCATCGATATCCTGATCAGCAACGCGGGCATCCAGATCATCAGCCCCGTCGTCGACTACCCGTTCGAGCAATGGAAAAAGATGCTGGCCATTCACATGGACGGCGCCTTCCTCACCACGCGCGCCTGCATGCGCGAAATGATCAAGGCGGGCCGCGGCGGCGCCATCATCTACATGGGCTCCGTGCACTCGCACGAAGGCTCGCCGTTCAAGAGCGCCTACGTGGCCGCCAAGCACGGTTTGCTGGGCCTGGCCAAAGTCGTGGCCAAGGAAGGTGCGAAAGACGGCATCCGCGCCAACGTCATTTGCCCCGGCTTCGTGCGCACGCCACTGGTCGACAAGCAAATCCCCGAACAGGCGGCCCAGCTGAACATCAGCGAAGAGGACGTGATCAAGAAAGTCATGCTGAAAGACACCATCGACGGCGAATTCACCACCACGCAAGACGTGGCGCAAACGGCCGTTTTCCTGGCGGCCTTCCCGTCGACGGCACTGAGCGGCCAGTCCATCGTAGTCAGCCACGGCTGGCACATGCAATAACACATGGCGTCTCCGGCAGGCGGCGCCGTCCGCCTGCATCACCGCATCTGAAAGTTCCCAATTGCAAGACAACACTTACCGCCACCCGCGCGCGGGCTGGCCGGGGCGATTGTTTGCCGCGCTCGCCAATTGCACGCGTTTTGCCAGTGTGCGCCAAGCCGTCATGTCGCGCCTGCCCTTCCTGACACTGCACAGCGACGTGCGCGACGTCGTCTACGTGAGCTGGCTGGTCGATGCCGCTGCCGCGCAGCGGCTGCTGCCCGCCGGCGTGACCCTGTGGCAACGCGACGGCAAGACGCCGTTCACCGTGCTGACCTACCGCCACGGGCATTTCGGCCCGGCACTGCTCGGTCCCTTGCGCCGTCTGCTGCCGTCTCCGCTGCAAAGCAACTGGCGCTTGTACCTGGATCACACGCCAGCGGGCGCGCCGGACGTGCCCTGTGTGTATTTCTTGAAAAACATCATGGACAGCCTGCCCCATGCGTTGGGCACGCGGTTGTTCAGCGACATCCTGCCAACCCACCTGGCCGGCAACATGACGCTGGAAGTCACGGCCACGCAAGCGCGCTGCAGCATAGCCAGCGGCGCCGGCAGCGCGCCGCTGCTCGACGTGCAGGCGGACATCGTTGCGGAGCATGGCCTCGATGCCGGCTGGCAGCAGTTGTTCGGCAACTGGCGCGATGCCGTCGCCTTCCTCGCCTGCCAGGATGCGGCCATCGCGCATGTGCCGCGCAACGGCAAGCTGGTCTTTGGCGAAATCGACTTGCCCGTTGATGTGGATCAGGTGCAAGCGCTGACGGCCTTGCGCGCCGACTGCGGCTTGCTGGGACAACTGCCGCCCGTGTCAGCACCGTTTGCCTTTGTCGTGCCCGAGGTTGCCTTCAAGGCGCTGTCAGAGCGCCTGCTGTAGCGCGGCGTCGCTCGGGCGCGCGCAGGGGAACAGCTTGGCCGCCCCTGCGCCGTTCCAGCTTGAACAGGGCCATCGCCTGCTCCAGCTGCAAGGTCTGATCCTGCAGCGACGCGGACGCCGCCGCCGATTCCTCGACCAGCGCCGCGTTCTGCTGCGTCACTTCATCCATTTGCGTGACGGCCATGTTGACTTGACCGATGCCGTGGCTTTGCTCGCGCGACGCCGAGGCGATCTCTTCCATGATGCCGTGCACGCCCTGCACGGCGCCCAGCATTTCCGCGCTGCTGGCACCCGCCTGCTGCGCCAGCTTCGCGCCCGCCTGCACCTGCGCCAGCGATGCCGTGATCAATTGCTTGATTTCCGTGGCGGCCGACGCGCTGCGATGGGCCAGGCTGCGCACTTCGCCCGCCACGACGGCGAATCCCCGCCCCTGGTCGCCCGCGCGCGCCGCTTCCACGGCCGCGTTCAGGGCGAGGATATTCGTCTGGAAGGCAATGCCTTCGATAATGCCCGTAATGTCGCCGATCTTCTTCGATGAAGCGTTAATGTCCGCCATCATCGCCACCATCTGGCCGACGAGTTCGCCGCCGCGCCCGGCCAGGCCATGGACCTTGCCCGCCATGTCGCTGGCCTGCACGGCGTTGCCGCTGTTTTGCTGCACCGTGGCCGCCAGTTGCTCCATGCTCGACGCCGTCTGCTGCAGGGCCGACGCCTGCGCCTCCGTGCGGCCCGACAAATCCATATTGCCGGCGGCAATTTCCTGGCTGGCCATGCTGATGCGCAAGAAATTGCCGCGCACGTCGCCAACGATGGAGTGCAAATTCACGCGCAGCTGGCGCAAGGAACGCAGCAGCTGCCCCATCTCGTCGCGCCGTGTCGTGTCGAGCTCGCCCGTCAGGTCGCCGCCCGCCATCACGTCGCAGGCCTGGCGCGCCTGCTGCAGCGGTTGCAGCACGGCGCGGTGCAAGCTGTGCCAGAAATACAGGGTGGCGCACACGGCCAGCACGGACAGGCCCGTCAGCCAGCCGTGGCTTGCATCGGGCAACACGCCCGCATTCCACGCCAGCTGCAGCAGCAACACCAGGCTCAGCAAACCCAGATTCCAGCCGATGCGCTTGCCCAGCGGCAGGTCGCGCAAGCTCGCCAGCCTGGCCAGCCAGCCCGTGCGCACGGCCGCGCCCTGGCTGATGACAAGGCCATCGGCCTGCCCCGCCTTGATGCGCGCGTACAGGGCGGACGCCTGCGCCACCTGCTGGCGCGTGGGCTTGGTGCGCACGGACATGTAGCCGACAGCCACGCCGTCTTCCACCACGGGCGTCACGTTCGCCAGCACCCAGTAGCAATCGCCGTTTTTGCAGCGGTTTTTCACCATGCCGCTCCACGAACGGCCCGAGCGGATGGTGGCCCAGAAATCGGCGAACGCTTCGACCGGCATGTCCGGATGCCGGAGGATGTTTTGCGGCGCACCGATCAATTCTTCCGCGCTGTAACCGCTGACGGCGATGAAATACGGGTTGGCATACGTGATATTGCCTTGCAAGTCGGTAGTCGAGACGATGGTCTCGGTATCGCTCAGATTGATTTCGGTATCGCTGACGGGAAGATTGAGTCGCATGGTCACATCCTCAGAAGTAGCCCGTACGGTGACGGGTATGCGTACAAGGAACGGTCGCCAGCCAGGAAAGCGGACACGGCACTGGCACCATTATTTTAATATTTTATTATTAACAAAATGCACTTTATTACGGCTGTGCCAGCGGTCATGCCATGGCCGCTTCGCCGGCCCAGTAACGGTCGACGTCCTGCAAGCGCCAATCGGTTGCGCTTTCCGTGGAAACAATACGCTCCTGGCAACCCGGCGCGGCCAGGTCGACGACGGCCGGCGCGATGCACGTGCCAGCGCGGATGGAAAAAAAGACGCGCACGGTGGGCGCGGTCAGCGGCTTGCCCGGCGCCTGTCCCACCACGACGGCCAGACGTTCCGACTGCAGCCGTACCAGGGTGCCCAGCGGATAGATGCCCAGGCATTTGACGAAGGCGGCGAACAGTTGCGCGTCGAGATGCCCGCCGCGCCAGGCGGCCATGCGGCGCAGCGAATCGGCCGGGCACCAGCCCTGCTTGTACGGCCGGTTCGAGGTGATCGCATCGTACACGTCGCAAATGGCGCCCATGCGCGCAAACAGGCTGACTTCCTCGCCGCGCAATCCCTCCGGGTAACCGCTCCCATCGAGCTTTTCATGGTGGTGCAGGCACACGTCGAGCGCCACCGGATCGATCTCGCCCACTTCCCGCAGCATGCGGTGCCCGGCGGCCGGATGGGCGCGCACGGAAGAAAATTCCGCTTCGCTGAGGCTGCCAGGCTTGTTGAGGATGGCGGACGGCACGGCCATCTTGCCGATATCGTGCAGCAAGCCCGCCAGGCCGACCGAGCGCACCTGCTCGGGCGCCAGGCCCAGCTCCCTGGCCAGCGCCGTCATCAGCGCGCACACGGCCACCGAATGCATATACGTGTAATTGTCGGCGGTTTTCAGACGCGCCAGGCCTAGCAGCACGTTACCGCCGCGCAGCACCGACGCGGCGATATCGTCGACCAGTGTATAGGCCTGCGCCGCAGACAAGGCCTTGCCCATGCGCACCTCGTCAAACATGGTCTGCACGGCCTGGCGCGAGTGTTCGATCAGGCGCCGGGCGTGCGCCAGTTCCTCGTCGCGCGACCTGGCTGGCGCCGCATTCGGGACGGGGCCGCTACCTGTTGCCGGCGCGGCTGCAGCCAGCGGCGCGGAAGGCGGCACGGCAACCGGCGGCGCCAGCCCCCGCGCCGTATCGATCCATACCTCGCAGAGGCGTGCCGCACGAATACGGTCCAGGTCAGCCGGCAACTCGAGCAGGAAGGAACGCGCCCAGAACGGGTTATCGAGCCAGGAACGGCCCAGGCGCTCTACATACATTCCCAGCACCAGTTCACTACTCCTTATTTTTTTCAGCACGACGGTTCTCCACACAGTCAGATCGCGGCATTTACTTGCGCATTATCAATATCATACGCTGAAAAATAATGATTAAAACGAATATTTATTTTATATGGCAAAATCTCAATAAATACAACAATTATCACCAATTCTATCGCTTTCGTTGAAATAAATATTAAATCAATAAATATATCAATTAAGCCATGCGGAATTTACAGTTTTGTATGCATTCTGCCGATGATGGCGGCGCATGCCTGCCAGCGGCCTCATGGGCCGCCGCTTGGGCATACTGTGCGGAAGGGAAGTGCGCCAGCGCCGGCGCCCCGACGTGGGGCTGGCGCTATGGCGAAAGAAGTATCAGGCGGACGCGCGAACGGCGTCGCGGCCGGCGCGGCTTAGCGCGGCACGTAGCGCCAGCTGGCGTTTTCCAGCATAAAGGTCAGTTCCGTCTTGATGGCTTCCGGACGGCTCGGCACGCTCAATTCCGTCTCGCATACCAGGTAGCCCGTCTTGCGCTTGACGTCGCACTCGTTGACGGCCTTGACCTGCATGGTGCTTTGCGCTTCCTGCATCTGCACGTCCTTGGCCGCTTCCGGATTGCGCGCCACTTCTTCCTTGGCCCACGCGCGTATCATCGCTTGCGCCTCGGCCGGCGACGGCCCCGTGAACTTGGCGTTCTTGCGTTCGACGCCAACCCAGGTGCCGCCCTCGTTACGCAGGGGCAGTACATTAAAAGCATCGCGCATGCCGGCGCTCATGCCCACCAGGCACACCACTTCGCCCCGCACTTCCTGCGACTCCTGGCAGCCGACCAGGCTGGTGACCTTGACGGCGATCGGTACCGGCATAGCCGATTGCATCTTGGCTTGGGTCTTGGCCACGCCCGCCTGCACGGCGGCGTGGATTTGTTCGAGTGTCGGCATGGTGGCGGCATGGGCCGGCAGGGTGGCGAACAGGGCGGCGGCGGTCAGGGCGAGGGAAGTCAGGCGCATGGGTATCGGGAGTAGTGAGCTAAGGCCGGCAGTCTAGCACTTTGCATAACAACAGCTGTTTCTATTGAGAATGATCCTCGCCATCGGGGGCGAGAAAGGCGCCGCCCGCATCCGCCTGCCCGCGCAGGCGCAAGCCGATGGCGCGCAGCATCTCGACCAGCTCGCGCAAGCGCAAACCTTCGTCCGTCAGCCGGTATTCCACCTTGACGGGCACTTCCGCATAAATCGTGCGCGTCAGCAAACCGGCCTCTTCCAGCGCGCGCAAGTCCAGGGTCAGCATGCGCTGCGAGATATTCGGCACGGCGCGGCGGATTTCACTGAAGCGCTTCGGCCCCGCCATCAGATAGCTGAGCAGCACGGTTCTCCAGCGCCCGCCCAGCAAGCGCATGGCTTCTTCCACGGCGCAGCCGGAGACATTGTCTTTCATGGTTTGCTTCCTTCCTGGTATAAAAAATGTACCTATACCACATTATTCTGCCTTCTTCCAAATAGTAACCATTGCCCTTAGACTGCCCTTCCCCACCCAACTTGGAGTTCGACTTGGAAACCACCCTGATCTACAGCGTCCCGTTCGGCTGCTCGTTTGCCGCCATTGCCGCCCTCGAATGGAGCGGCTTGCCGTATCGTTTGGCCCGCGTGGAAGCGCGCGATCCGGCCAGCAAGCAGCATCCGGCCTTTCTCGCCATCAATCCGCTGGGCCAGACGCCGGCCCTGCTCACGCACACGGGTGCGCCGCTGCTGGAAAGCATGGCGATCCTGCTGCACCTGGCCGCCCGCGCACCAAACAGCAAGCTGGGTTTTGCGCAAGGCACGCCGCAATACGACCGCCTGAACAGCGTGCTGTCCTTTTTGCAC
>NZ_JABXFH010000046.1:0-49623 GCF_013372745.1 Janthinobacterium sp. BJB401
TGTTTGTCAGCTGCGAAGAAGGAAGAGTATGAAGCATTTCGCTAAATCCGTCAACTCCTTCTTTTTTCACCCTGCTTTACTCAGCATTTGCATGCGTCGTTCAGCGAGGGGGCGAATTATAGCCCTGCTCCGTGTGCCCCGCAAGCGCTATTTTTCCGCCCTCACCGCCCAGCAAGCATAGTCTTCACTTCAAGCGCCTTTTTGTGCAGCCTGTCGCAATCGGCTGGCGTAGTTCGTGGTCTTTAGGCACAGTGGCAACATCAGACTCTGACGCTACTCAACAAGGGGTTAAACTTGCCCGCCGCGTCGATTAACTCTTGTACTTGAAAGTGCTCCCATGCTTCCGATTTCCAGCCTGCCCCACTTGTTGAAAACCATCCTCGCTTGGTTGCAACGGGCATTCGACGCGACGACGACCTGGGTCACCCAACTGTCCTGGTGGAAATTCTTCCTGTTCGCTGCGCTGGCCCTGATCGCCGGTTCCATTTTGCAAGATGAGCTGTTCTCGTCCAGCCCGGACGAAGAAGTAGTCATCAAGTCGCATAAACGCAGCAGCAAGGGTTCGGGTGAAACCAATATCCTGATCGACGATACGGGTATTCACTTCAATCCCCGCAACAGCAAGAACCGACGCAGCAGCGCGGCCGATGCAGCCAGCGAGCCGGCCGATGCCACCGAGGCGGACGCACAAGCCAGTGCCGTGCCCCCTGAACCACCGGAGCCGCCGGCCGCCCCTGCCAAGCCCAGCTATCCAGTAACGACGAATGCCTCGGGCGAAGAAGTCCATATTGAATTGCCGCCACAAATCGGTGAAGAGTTGTCGAATGCCATCGAAGAAGCGGTCGATGATGCGGCGGAACAAAAAGTGTCGCGCTATCACCAGCAAGCCTCGACCTGGTTCAAGAGCTTTGTGTCCTTGCTGGTCTTGGCCCTGTTCGCCATGAAAGCCCTGGTCGGCGGCAAGAAACGTGCGGAAGCGGAAACCGTCACGGCGAATGAGGCGGCCGAACGGGAATCCATGCAGCGCCAGCTCAGCGAAGCAAAGATGCAGATGATGCAGGCGCAAGTCGAGCCGCACTTCCTGTTCAACACGCTTGCTTCCGTTGAACACCTGATCCAGGTCGATCCGCCGCGCGCGGCCAAGATGCAGCGCAGCCTGATCCAGTATCTGCGCGCCGTGCTGCCGCAAATGCGCGACAACGCCCTGATTACCAACCTGGGCCGCGAAGCGGACATGGTGCAAGCGTACCTGAACCTGCTGAAGATGCGCATGGAAGAACGCCTGACCGTCGACTTCCAGATTCCCGATGGCCTGCGCAGCGCCGCCTTCCCGCCCATGATGTTGCAATCGATGGTGGAAAATGCCATCAAGCACGGCCTGGAAGTCAAACCGGAGGGTGGCACCCTGCGCATCGTGGCCGAAGTGGCGCACAGCAAGCTGCGCGTCACGGTGACCGATGACGGCCTCGGCTTTGGCGTGGTGCCCAGCGATGGCACGGGCCTCGGTTTACCCACCATCCGCGAGCGCCTGAAGCTGCTGCATGGCGATGAGGGCAGCCTGACCATTACGCCAAATCAACCGTCCGGCGTGTGCGCCGTGATCGAAGTGCCATATCAATTGTCCAAATAAGACAGAGTAGTTGATAAAAACGCTAAATCATTGAATAATCAATCTTCGCCTGTTCACACTTGAGACCTATGCCTACCGCTATTATTGCCGACGACGAAAGACTGATGCGCGACCAGCTGCGCCTGCGCCTGGGCCAGGCCTGGCCTGAACTGGAAATCATCGGCGAAGCCAAGAATGGCGACGAAGCGATCGAACTGGTGGAGCAACTCAAGCCGGACTTTGCCTTCCTCGATATCCGCATGCCGGGCAAAACGGGCATGGAAGCGGCGCAAGTGATAGGCGGCAAGACGCATATCGTCTTCGTCACGGCCTATGATAGCCACGCCGTCGAAGCCTTCGAGCGGGGCGCCGTCGACTACGTGCTCAAGCCGCCCGAGCATGAGCGCTTGCTGGTCACGGTGGAACGCCTGAAAACGCACTTGAACAAGCCGGCTCTGGACGTCAACAGCAGCGTCACGGCCATGCTGTCGCAGCTGGCGGAGAAAATCACGGCCAAGCCCACCTATTTGCAATGGATACAGGCCAGCATCGGCCAGGACTTGCGCATGATCCCCGTGGAAGAAATCCTGTTCTTCCGTTCTGACGAGAAATACACCTGCGTGCAAACCGCCAAGTATGAGGCGCTGATCCGCAAGCCCGTGCGCGACCTGGCCGAAGAGCTCGATCCTTCGCTGTTCTGGCAAATCCACCGCGCCACCCTGGTCAACGTGAATGCCATCGAAGGCGTGACGCGCGACATCCGCGGCCGCCACCTTGTGCTCATCAAAGGCAAGTCCGACAAGCTCGAAGTGAGCCGCAGCTTCCTGCACCTGTTCAAGCAAATGTAAGTCCCTCGCCGCCGCCCGGCCCTGGCCGGCGCGGCGCATGCCTCTCTTCTTTCCCCTTCCTGCGCCACATCAAGCCGCGCCGCGCCAACAGGCATAGGCTAAAGTCCTGTCCGCCATTCCTGTCTTGCCTGCCTTCGCACACGTTCGCAAGGAGAAGCCCATGCCTGACCGAGGCAGTTCCACACTGCTGCGTATCCTGCCGCTCGGCATGGCGGCGGCGCTTTTGCTGTGCTTGTTTCCTCCCCTGAAAGCCCGCCGGCAACGGCAGGCGCGTGGCCAGGCCATCATCGACAGCGCCAGCGACGCCATCATCAGCATCGACAGCCGGCAAATCATCCTGCATGCGAACGCGGCGGCAGCCAGATTGTTCGGCGACACGCCGGCCGGCATGCGCGGCATGCGCCTGGGCCAGTACATCCTGCGCGACTTGCGCACCCTGGGCGGCCTGGGCAAGCACGAGGGCGATCCGCCGTTTGGCGACATCAACCTGGAGCTGCGCCTGACGGGCCGGCGCACCACCGACTACACCCTGACGGGACGGCGCAGCGACGGCGCCATGTTTCCCCTCGAAGGCTCGCTCTCGGCCATGCTGGAAGACGGCCAGAGCGTATTTACCATCATCGTGCGCGACATCAGCGCGCGCCAGCAGATGCATGAACAACTGGCCCGCTCCTTTTCGCAATTGCGCGAATTGTCGAGCGCGCTGCAATCGATCCGCGAGGAAGAGCGCAAGCATATCGCGCGTGAACTGCATGATGACTTGGGGCAACTGCTGGCCACCTTGCGCGTCGACCTGACCCTGGTGCGCCAGCACACGGACACCACCGCGTCCCTGCAGGCGTTGCTGCACAGCATGGATGGCTTGCTGGTAACGGCCATCACCTCGTTGCGGCGCATCGCCAGCAACCTGCGCCCACGCGCGCTCGATGAAGGGGGGTTGTATTTTGCGCTGCAAAAACTGCGCCACGACTTCCTGCTGCGCCGCGCCATCCATTTCGACTTGCTGGCCGACGAGGCCGACCTCGTGCTCGACGATGCGCGCAGCACGGCCATCTACCGCATCGTGCAGGAAGCGCTGACGAATATCGCGCGCCATGCCGAGGCCAGCCACATCACCATCGCCCTGCACCGCATCGATTCCTCGCTGGCCATCACCATCCAGGATGACGGCCGCGGCATCGCCGAACACGACCTGGAAAAGGCCACGGCCCTGGGCTTGCTGGGCATGCGCGAACGGGTATGGGGCTTGAACGGCAGCATCCATATCGGCGCCGATAGCGAACTGGGCGGCACTCGCATCGAAATCTCGCTGCCCATGCATGCGGAAGCGGCGGAAGCGGCCACGCCATAAAAAAGGCGCCCGCAGGCGCCTTCTACTTCGTCACATCGAATGCTGCTTAGAACTTGTGTGCCAGACCGATCTGGTACGAGGTCAGGGACTTGACGCGCTCGCGGCCAGCGTAGGCGTACACGTCGGTACGCTTCGACAGGTGGTAGTCGTAACCGACGCCGAATTCCTTGATGGTGTCCTGATCCTTGACCTTGTTGTTGCTTTGCTCTTGCTTGCCATACGACACTTTGGCATCGCCGCCGCCAACCGTGTAGTTCAGGCCGATCAGGTAGGACTTGAATTCGCCGTTGGCAGCCACCTTGGTGTCGCCCTTCGAGTAGGCGGCCGTGATCTTGGCCGGGCCGAATTTATAGCCGCCACCGATGGACCACAGGTCAGGCTTGGCGGCCGTTGCCGTTGCTTGTACGGCTTTTTCGTAGCCGGCGTGCAAGCTGATCGGGCCGTTGTCGTAGGTTGCCAGGCCAATCACGCCCGCGTCAGCGCTGTTGACTTCGCTCAGCACGTATTGCAGGCTGCCCACGAAACCGTCAAAGCTTGGGCTGTTGTAGGTCACGGCATTGTTGACGCGCGACGAGCCGACGCCCGAACGCAGCAGGGTTTCATTGTTCTTGCCGACCACGCCGTAGGTGTTGAATGGGTCGACGCGGGCGATGGTGCCATCGACCAGGTTCTTGGTGCGGCCCAGGATGGCGGTACCAAACGCGCCTTTCAAGCCCACGTAAGCTTGACGGTCGAACAACACGCCTTTTTGCGCGCCGGTGTCAGCCAGGAATTCACTTTCCAGGTTGAAAATTGCGGACAGGCCGCCACCCAGATCTTCCGTACCCTTGAAACCGAGGCGCGACGCGTTGTTTTCACGTTGTACCGTCGGCTGGCCAGTGGTCTTGGCAATACCGAGGTCAACCAGGCCATACACGGTGACGTTCGATTGTGCTTGTGCCGTAGCTGCTGCGAAGGTGCCGATGATCAATGCTGCCAGAGTAATTTTTTTCACTTGAGATTCTCTACATTAGGTTGGACAAGAATGGTGCTGCTCAGCTGCTGAACCGAATCATGCCCACCAAATACTTCAACAATATGACATCGACAAGATGTTGTTTTTTGGCACAACATCGTGTCAGATAAAAACAACAGGCGAAAAAAAACCGCCCGAGGGCGGCTCATGCGGCGGCAAGGCCTATTTACCGTAGGTCGGATTAGCGTGGCAAGGCCACGCGTAATCCGACAACATTGTTGGCAAGGCGGCGGTGTCGGATTACGCGGCTGCGCCGCTAATCCGACCTACCATATAGACAGATCAGCTTTATTTCAGGCGGCAGCTCAGCAGCCAGTAGTATTCCAGGCGCTTCATGCGGATTTCACGGGCCGAGTGAGCAAACTTCTTGCGCAGGTGGCTGTCCGATGGGAAATTCTTCAGCACTTCATAGCGCTCGCCCCCATCCGTCGTGCGGAACTGGTGGGTGTTGCCTTCCAGGTCGGTGCGCGCGATCACGGTGCTGCTGCCGTCGACATAGGAATTGTCGATCAGCACCAGCATGATGTCCTTGCCCAGCTTGCTGCGCAATTGCTTCAGGTATTTATCCTGGTCTTCACGCTTGACGTGCGACCACCAGAAACCGGCGAACACGGCCGTGAACTTGCCCAGCAGATCGTCGGGCAAGTTAAAGGCGTCGAGCTTGGCGAAACTGACGTTGTCCGGCAAGCCGCGCGACTGGGCCAGCGCCAGCATTTCATCGTTGATATCGGTGGCCAGCACGGAGTCGGCCGACTCGGCGACCACTTCCGTCCAGTAGCCGGTGCCGCAAGCCAGTTCCAGCACGGTGTGGCCTTCCAGCACGTCGGCGACCTTGTCGCGCAACACTTCCAGGTCTTCCTGGCGTTCGGGCTTGGCATAGACGCGCTCGTACTGCTGCGCGATGGTGGCGTAATATTTGGCAAGCTGATCGGTAATCATTGTTTCTTCTCTTCTTAAATAATCTTGGCCAGGCAACTCGCCCGGCCGACTTCCTGCATTGTTTATAGTTCGTAGTGCTCTTTATCACCGCTCATCGCCTGCTCGATGAGCTTGCGGTTCAGGGTCGGCGTCAGCAACTCGATAAAGGTATAAATATAGCTGCGCAAATACGCGCCTTGCTTGACGGCCACGCGCGACACATTCATGCCGAACAGGTGGCCGACAGGGATGGCGCGCAAGCCTTTGTCGCGCTCGGCATCGAAGGCCATACCCGCTATGATACCAATCCCCATGCCCAACTCGACATAAGTCTTGATCACGTCCGCATCAATGGCTTCGAGCAAGATGTCCGGCTTCAGGCCGCGCAGCACGAAAGCATGGTCGATCTTGTTGCGTCCGGCGAACGCGCTGTCATAGGTAATCAGGGGGAAGGCGGCGATTTCTTCCAGGGTCACGGACTTCGATTTGAGCAGCGGATGGTCGACCGGCACCACCACCACGTGCTCCCATTGATAGCATGGCAAGGTGATCAAGCCATCGATGGCGGCAATCGATTCCGTGGCGATGGCCAGGTCGGCCTGGTCGCGCTGCACCATCTCGGCGATCTGGCGCGGATTTCCTTGCAGTAAAGATAATCTTACTTTCGGGAACTTCAGCATGAAAGCTTGCACGACCTTCGGCAGGGTGTAGCGCGCCTGCGTGTGCGTGGTGGCAATGGTAAAGCTGCCGCTGTCCTGCGCCGCGAATTCCTTGCCGATGCGCTTCATGCTGTCGATTTCCTGCATGACCAGCTCGACCGACTCCAGCACCAGGCGGCCTGGCTCCGTCAAGCCGCGGATGCGCTTGCCATGGCGCGTAAAAATATCCACGCCCAGCTCTTCCTCCAGCTCGATGATGGCTTTCGATACGCCCGGTTGCGACGTAAACAAGGCCTTGGCGGCGTCCGTCAGGTTGTAATTCTGCCGGACCGCTTCGCGCACGAAGCGCAGTTGATGGAGATTCATTGCTGGTTTGCCCTAGATTGCCGTGATTTGCCGAGTTTCCGCCCCACCCATGATTTTGCGTTCATGCATATACGCATATCGCATATAAGCAAATGCGTACTTAGTAGTTTGGAATAAACACTAAGTTTATTACTATTGCGGGTACTTTGGGGGTGCAAGCATGACTTTGTCTTATATAGTCTCAGGATTTGCCGTAGGATTACTCGTAGGAATGACCGGCGTGGGCGGCGGCTCGCTGATGACGCCGCTGTTAACCCTGCTGTTTGGCGTGCCGCCTTCCGTGGCCGTGGGCACCGACCTGGCGTTCGCCTCGATCACCAAGAGCGCCGGCACCCTGACGCACCGCCTGCGCGGCACCATCCGCTGGGATATCGTCAAGCGCCTGTGCATCGGCGCCCTGCCCGCCGCCGTCATCGCGACCCTGGCGCTGAAATCGTTCGGCACCCTGTCGCCGGAAATCGGCCAGATCATCCGCTACTCGATCGCCGGCTCCGTGCTGCTGACCGTCGTGGCACTGATTTTCAAGGGCCGCATGCTGGCCTGGATCAACGCGCACCCTGAGAAACAATTGCAAGGTAATAAGCTTGCCGCTGCGACCATTATTTCCGGCGCCGTGCTGGGCGTGCTGGTGACGGTGTCGTCGATCGGCGCCGGCGCCATCGGCGCGACTTTGCTGGTGATGCTGTATCCACGCATGAGCTCAGCCGAAGTGGCGGGCACCGACATCGCCTACGCCGTGCCTCTGACGGCCATCGCCGCCCTGGGCCACTGGTGGCTCGGCTCCATCCACTGGGAATTGCTGGCCTCCTTGCTGGTCGGCTCCCTGCCCGGCATCACGCTCGGTTCCTGGGTTGCCCGCTCCGTGCCGGAAAAGTTTTTAAGAGTGCTGCTGGCGATGACCTTGACCGGCGTGGCAGTGAAGCTAATCTATTAATTACCGAACAAGTGACAAGAGCAGTATCAAGAACATAATCCCAGGCAATCTTCCAGCACCCCGGCTTTTTTAGGAATTGATATGTACCATTACGATCAGTACGACCACCTCATCATCAAAGAGCGCATCGCCCAGTACCGAGACCAGGTTGCGCGCCGTATCGCCAATGAACTGACGGAAGAGGAATTCATTCCGCTGCGCCTGCAAAACGGCCTGTACATGCAACGCCACGCCTACATGCTGCGCATCGCCGTGCCGTACGGCTTGCTGTCGTCGACGCAGATGCGCATGTTCGCGCACATCGCGCGCAAGTATGACCGCGGCTATGGCCACTTCACGACGCGCCAGAATATCCAGTTCAACTGGATCGAGCTGGAACAAACGCCCGATATCCTGACGGACCTGGCGTCCGTGGAAATGCACGCGATCCAGACGTCCGGCAACTGTATCCGTAATACAACATCGGACCCGTTCGCCGGCGTGGCGGCCGATGAAATCATCGATCCGCGCCCGTACGCGGAAGTGTTGCGCCAGTGGAGCACCTTCCACCCCGAGTTCATCGCCCTTCCCCGTAAATTCAAGGTCGCCATCAATGGCGCCGAGGAAGACCGCGCCGCCATCGCCGTGCACGACATCGGCTTGACGGCCGTGCGCAACGCCGCTGGCGAAGTGGGCTTCAAGGTGATGGCCGGCGGCGGCATGGGCCGCACGCCGATCCTGGGCAGCGTCGTGCGCGACTTCTTGCCGTGGCAGCATTTGCTGACGTACATCCAGGCCATCATGCGCGTGTACAACTTGCACGGCCGCCGCGACAACAAATACAAGGCGCGCATCAAAATCTTGCTGAAAGCCATCGGCGTGGAAGAATTCACGCGCCAGGTGGAAGCGGAATGGGTCGACTTGAAGGACGGTCCGGAAACCCTGACGGCCGAGGAAATGCAGCGCGTGGCGGACTTCTTCAATCCGCCTGCCTACCTGGCCCTGCCGGAACTCGACTACAAGAATGAACACGCAGACAACAAGGCATATGTGAACTGGCTGGCGCGCAACGTCAAGCCGCACCAGCGCCCCGGCTACGTGGCCGTGGTGCTGTCCCTGAAGAAAACGGGCGTGCCGCCCGGCGACGCGACGGCCGAGCAGATCGACTTCGTGGCCGACCTGGCAGACCGCTACAGCTTTGGCGAACTGCGCGTGACGCACGAGCAAAACCTGGTGCTGGCCGACGTGGAACAGTCGAAACTGTTCAAACTGTGGCAGGAAGCCAAGGCGCACGGCCTGGCCACGCCGAACATCGGTTTGCTGACGGACATGATCTGCTGCCCCGGCGGCGATTTCTGCTCGCTGGCCAACGCCAAGTCCTTGCCGATCGCGGCCGCCATCGCGGAACGCTTCGACAGCATCGACTTCCAGCACGACATCGGCGAGATCGAACTGAACATTTCCGGCTGCATCAATGCCTGCGGCCACCATCACGTGGGCAGCATCGGCATTCTCGGCGTCGACAAGGATGGCAGCGAATGGTATCAAGTGTCGATAGGCGGCGCGCAAGGCAACAACGCGGCCATCGGCAAGATCATCGGACCCTCGTTCTCTTCCCTGCAGATGCCTGAAGTCATCGGCCGCCTGCTGCACGTCTACGTGCGCGACCGCCATGAAGGCGAGCGTTTCGTCGACACGGCCCAGCGCCTGGGTGTGGCGCCGTTCAAGGAACACGTATATGCAACGCCGATCACGGTCGGCAACCTGGTGGGAGAAGACGAATATGTTTGAAGTACGCGAAGAAATCATCAAGAACGCCGCCGTGGTGCCAAATACCTGGGGCTTGCTGCGCCTCGATGAAACCGACACGCCGGAAACGGTGGTCGTGCCTGCCGGCAAGGTCATCGTGCCGCTGCCCGTATGGCAAGCCCAGCGCGAGACCCTGACCGCCCGCCTGCCCGACATCGGCGTGTGGCTGGCCAGCGACGAGCGTCCGGAAGAGTTGGCGGCTGATGTGGCGCAACTGCCCGTCATCGGCGTGGACTTCCCGAAATTCACGGATGGCCGCGGCTATTCCATCGCCTTCAACCTGCGCGCCCGCCTCGGTTTCCAGGGTGAATTGCGGGCGATTGGCGACGTGCTGCGCGACCAGCTGTTTTCCATGCACCGGGTCGGCTTTGACGCGTATGCGACACGCCCCGACCGCAGCATCCATGACGCCCTGAAAGGTTTATCGGTCTTTTCGGAAAGCTACCAGGCGTCGTGGGATCAAAAATCGCCGCTGTTCCGCCGCCACCAGCGCGAAGGCCAGAATCCTGACCTCGACAACGCGGCCGGCATCTGAGAACCCATCATGAGCGACTTGACTTCTTTGATTGACGCCACCGAGCAAACGCTGACACGCATCGCCGCGGATTTTTCGCCGGCTGTGTTCGCGTCCAGCCTGGCAGCCGAAGACATGGTGCTGACCGACATGATACTCAAGGCAAAGCTGCCCATCGGCATCTTTTCCCTGGAAACAGGCCGGCTGCACCAGGAAACCCTGGCCGTGCTCGACAAGGTCAAGACCCGTTACGACCACGACATCACCCTGTACCGCCCGCAGCCGGAAGCCGTCGCCGCCTACGTGGAACAAAATGGCCTGAACGCGTTCTACAACAGCGTCGAGATGCGCCGCGAATGCTGCCGCATCCGCAAGGTCGAGCCGCTGGGCCGCGCCCTGGCCGGCAACAAGGCCTGGGTCACGGGCCAGCGCCGCGCGCAATCCACCACGCGCGCCGAATTGCACGTGCAGGAAGACGACGCGGCCCACGCCATGACGAAATTCAATCCGCTGGCGGACTGGTCGGAAGAAGACGTGTGGGCCTACATCCGCGCCAACGACGTGCCCTACAACGCGCTGCACGACCAGGGCTACCCGTCGATCGGCTGCGAACCGTGTACGCGGGCCGTCCAGCCGGGCGAAGATGTGCGCGCCGGACGCTGGTGGTGGGAAAACCCGGACTCCAAGGAATGCGGCCTGCACATGGTGGACGGTAAGTTGATACGCATCAAATCCGTGGCAGCCTGAACAGACACAACAGACTCAGCAGAACAAGAAAGCACCCATATGAGCAATATTTTGAACCAGCGTCACCTCGACAGCCTTGAATCGGAAGCCATCCACATCATGCGCGAAGTGGCGGCCGAATCGGCCAACCCCGCGCTGCTGTTTTCGGGCGGCAAGGATTCCGTCGTCCTGCTGCGTTTGGCCGAGAAAGCCTTCCGCCCAGGCAAGTTTCCATTCCCCCTCGTGCATATCGACACGGGCCACAACTTCCCGGAAGTCATCACCTTCCGTGACAAGAAAGTGGCGGAACTGGGCGAGCGCCTGATCGTCGGCTCCGTGGAAGACTCGATCAAGCGCGGCACCGTGCGCCTGCGCAACCCGGCCACGGATTCGCGCAATGCGGCCCAAGCCGTGACCTTGCTGGAAACCATCGCCGAACATGGCTTTGACGCCTGCATCGGCGGCGCGCGCCGCGACGAAGAAAAGGCCCGCGCCAAGGAACGCATCTTTTCGTTCCGCGACGAATTCGGCGCCTGGGACCCGAAAGCCCAGCGTCCGGAACTGTGGGACCTGTATAACACCCGCGTGCATCCTGGTGAAAACATGCGCGTCTTCCCGATCTCGAACTGGACCGAACTGGATGTGTGGCAATACATTGCCCGCGAAAAGCTGGAATTGCCGCCGATCTACTTCGCGCACGAGCGCCAGGTGATCCCGCGCAACGGTTTATTAGTGCCGTTGACGGATCTGACGCCGCCGCGCGAAGGTGAAACGGTGGAAACGCAAGTCGTGCGCTTCCGCACGGTGGGCGACATCTCGTGCACCTGCCCCGTCTCGTCCGATGCGGCCACCGTCGACGCCATCATCGCCGAAACGGCAATCACGCAAATCACGGAACGTGGCGCCACCCGCATGGATGACCAGACTTCCGAAGCCTCGATGGAAAAACGCAAGAAAGCAGGGTATTTCTAATGAACGCAGCACTCCAGAACACCTCCTCCACCGACAGTTTAGAGCGCGGCATGTTGCGTTTTATTACGGCCGGTTCCGTCGATGACGGCAAGAGCACCCTGATCGGCCGTTTGCTGTTCGACAGCAAGGGCATCTTCGCCGACCAGCTCGACGCCATGTCGCGCTCCAAGCACAAGCGCACGGTGGGCGACACGGTCGACCTGTCGCTGCTGACGGACGGCCTGGAAGCGGAACGCGAGCAAGGCATCACCATCGACGTGGCCTACCGTTACTTTGCCACGCCGAAACGCAAGTTCATCATCGCCGACACGCCGGGCCACGAGCAATACACGCGCAACATGGTCACGGGCGCGTCCACGGCTGACGCCGTTATCATCCTGATCGACGTGTCGAAAGTGAAATTCGGCGACGACGGCAGCGTGGAATTGCTGATCCAGACCAAACGCCATTCAACGATCGCCCACTTGCTGCAGATCGAGCACGTGGTCGTGGCCGTCAACAAGATGGACCTGGTCGACTACGATGAAACGGTATACAACCGTATCGTCGCGGCCTACCGCACATTCGCCCAGTCGCTGGGCTTGAAGGACATCACGCCGATTCCATTGTCCGCCTTGACCGGCGACAACGTCGTCGAGCGCGGTGACAAGCTGGGCTGGTACACGGGCCCGACTTTGATCGAGCTGCTTGAGTCCTTGTCCGTCTACGACGAATCGCACGACACGCCTTTCCGCTTCCCGGTGCAGCTGGTGGCGCGCCACAACGGCCACGAAGCGAACGACTTCCGCGGCTACATGGGCCGCATCGAGGCGGGCAAGGTCAGCATCGGCGACACCCTGGTGGTGCAGCCATCGGGCCAGACGGCCACCGTCAAGGATATCGTCACCCTGGACGGCTCGCTGAGCACCGCCGTGGTGGGCCAGTCCGTCACCCTGCTGCTCAATGAATACCTCGACATTTCGCGCGGCGACTTGCTGGCGAGCAGCGAGCGCCCTGCCACTCTGCTGAAACAGGTGGTGGCCGACGTGTGCTGGCTGTCGGAAGACGCACTGGACCTGCGCCGCAAGTACTGGATCAAGCACGGCACCAAACAGACGGCGGCAAAAGTGACGGCGATCGAATCGATCCTCGACATCAATACGCAGCAGCGCCATCCGGCCGAAGGCTTGAAACTCAACGACATTGCCCGCATCAGCCTGAATGTGCAGCAGGCTCTGGCGGCCGACGCGTATGCCGATATCCGCGCCACCGGTGCCTTCATCCTGATCGATGAAGTCACCCACCAGACGGTCGCGGCCGGCATGGTTCGACTCTAACCCCGCATCGTCCAGGAAAGGCAGCCATATGAACAGCTCCCCATCTCTCCCCGGCAAGGTCTACCTGATCGGTGCCGGCCCCGGCGCGCAAGACCTGATGACCTTGCGCGGCGCGCGCCTGCTGGCGCAAGCGGACGTCGTGCTGCACGACGCGCTGGTCACCGAAGAGATGCTGGAGCTGTGCCCGCAGGCGCAAAAAATCCTGGTCGGCAAGCGCTGCGGCCAGTTGTCGACGGCGCAGGCGTTCATCAACAAGCAACTGGTCGACAACGCGCGCAAGCACGCCGTCGTCGTGCGCCTGAAAGGGGGCGACCCCATGCTGTTCGGCCGCGCCGACGAGGAATTGCGCGCGCTGGAAGAGGCGGGCATCGCCGTCGAAGTGGTGCCCGGCATCACCACGGCCCTGGCGGCGGCGGCGGCTACGCAGCAGCCGCTGACCAAGCGGGGCGTGTCGCGCAGCGTCGCCTTCTTTACTTCCAGCACGGCGCCGGGCGAACCGGACCAGACGCGCATTCCCGACTGCGACACCCTGGTGCAATACATGGGTGGCCGCGAAGCCATCGCCACGGCGCAGCGCCTGCTGGCGCAAGGCCGCCGCGCCGATACCCCGGTGGTGGTGATTGAAAACTGCAGCCGCCCGGACCAGCGCATCGTGCGCCTGCCGCTGAGCGCCCTGGCGCATGGCCTGGGCGACACCCACGGCCCCGTGCTGGTGATGCTGGGCGACGCCATGGCCGCGCGCGCGCACCAGGCCATCGACAAAACGGCCGCTTTTCTGGCGCGCCATGCCTGATTAAACACAGCGTATTTTACCGACTTTAAAGTCAGTAACCGACGTCTTCAGAGGAAACATGATACGATGCTGACGCATCTTTTCTCGAGAAGTTGTTGCGTGATAGCAATAAATTCACGCTTCGCCCCGCCATAGCGCTTGCCATGCGGTTTCCCGGTTGACGGGAAGCACTGGCAATCTCCCCGAAAAAAGCTGCGCCCGCAGGCTGCAATACCGCGCCGCGCAACTTTAGCCTTACGATCACACATGAATTTCACCTCCGTGCGCGAAGCCCTGACTTCGCTCAGCCGCAGCAATGTCGGCGTTGCCAGCGCTGTGCTGCTCAGCATGCTCGCCTCCATCGCCCTGTGGACAGTGTTCCCGAATATCGACGACGAAAACCATTTGCTGGAGTGGCTGCAAGCGCTGTTCCTGGCCCTGGCCTGCACCGTGCACGGCGTGCGCGCCTGGCAAGAGACTGACCGCCAGTCGCTGCGCTTCCTCATGCACGCAGGCCTGTGCGCGCTGCTGTTCGGCTTCCTGCTGCGCGAACTCGATATCGACCAGTTCGGCACGGCGCCAGCGTGGGCGCAACTGGAAAAAGCCCTGCGCGTGCTGGAATTGCTGATACTGATACGCATACTGATCTTTTTCGCGCCGCGCGCGCGCAAGGTGTTTGCCCATGCCGGCCTGATTTTCACCATGCGCATCACCATCCTGACGGCCATCGGCGGCTTGCTGATGGCCGCCGGCTGGCCGTTCGACAAGAAGGTCTTCCATGGCATGCCGGACGCTTACGCGCTGCTCGGCGAAGAAGTCTTCGAACTGGGCGCCTATTTGCTGCTGTTCCTCGCTTCGCTGTCCGACAGCTCGGCCGCTACCCGCATCAGCCTGGCGCCAAAGAAGAAAGCCGCTTAACCGCTTTCAAATGAAGATGGCAGTGGCAGCAGCCGCTGCAAGGTGGCGGCCACGCGCAGCAGGCGCGGGTCGTCATCATCCGCCTCATCGCAGGTATCGTTGATGCAGAAAAACGGCAAGCTGCCGAAACGCGCCGCCAGTTCCTCCAGCTGTCGCGGCGCCTGCACATCGCCGCTGGCGATATGCAGCGGGTCGAGCATGCGCGAGCGCGCAATCCCCTGATGCACCATCCAGCGCGGCACCAGGTCGGGCAGCAATGCCGGCACCTGCCACGAGCGGAACACCGTCGCGCGCACGCCGGCAAACATGGCCGGCGCCAGCCCTTCCAATGCATGCAGCGCGCTTTTCAGCATGGGCCGCGGCGCATGCGCATACAGGCGCGGTTCATGCAGGTATCCGGCGTACTGCGCCGACAGCCATTGCCGCGACAACGTGGCGCAGTTGGCTGGCGCGGCCACGTCGGCGCGCAAGTCCTGCAGATCATCGTGCAGCGCGCTCTCCGTGAAAACACTCAAACACCCCTCCCCTTCCTCCCCAAACCAGAACGCGGTCTCGAACGGCGCGCCAAAAAATACGTCGTCGTTCAGATACAGGAAGCGTTCGGACAGGCCCGGAATATGGTGCAGATACGATTCGATATGGCCCGAGTCGAACACCGGCAGGGATGCAGCGGGCATCAGGCTCGCATGGTCGATCACCGTCAGGCGCGGTGAGGTGCGCAGCCAGTCGGGCACTTGCCGGTCCGTCAGCAGGTAGATGTGGCCGTGGCCGGGGAAGAAGCGCTCGAGCGCGCGCAGGTTGTAGCGCAGTTCGCCGTTGTCGCGGTAGCGCCCCGCCACGTTGCCATGCAGGGCCAGCTGGCCGGGATGCGCCTGCGCCCAGGCGGCATAGGCGCGCTGCCGGCGCGTGCGCCAGGCGGGATCGGCGCCGTCCACCCACAGGTAGACGATGTCGATGCCGCTCAAGGGAGAATGCTGGAGCCTGGCGCCGCCACGCAGTAATCGGCGATGGCGGCGAGCACGCTGGCGTTCTCGCCCACTGCCTCGACCACCTTCAGGCGCAGTGCCGGATGCTGCTGGCGCAGTTCTTCCAGCAACAGCGGCAAGTCGCGCAGCACATGCCCGCCCTGCCCCAAGAACACGGGCACCACGGTGACGTCCAGGGTGGCGCCGGCGGGCAGCTCGGCCAGCAGGGTCGCCACCAGTTCGGGCAAGCGCGGCGTCATCAGCTCCAGGAAGGCCAGGTGCACGCTGGTGGCAGGCATGCGCGCCTGGGTCAGGTCGCGCAGGCGTTCGAAAGGCGCGGCCCACGATGCGGCGCGCGCGCCATGGGCAAACAAGATCAGTGCCTGTTGCACGTTCGTCTCCATCAGTGCCGCTCCACCCACCACAGGGCGCCCAGCGCCAGCAGCAGATACAGCGCGCTCGGCGCCACCGCCGTCAGGAAGGCCGGCCAGGTGCTGAGCAGCCCAAGATGCGAGAACAGCGTGTTGACCAGCATGAAACTGACGCCGATCATGATGCCGATGAAGATCTTCAGGCTGATGCCGCCGCTGCGCGTATGCATGTAGGCGAACGGCAGCGCCAGCGCCATCAGCACGAAAATGGCCAGCGGATCGATCAGCTTTTTCCAGAAGGCGATGCGGAAACGCTCGGTTTCCTGCTTGTTCTCGGCCAGGTGGCGCGTGTACACGGCCAGTTCGCTGGCCGACATGCGCTCGGGATCGGACGCCGACACCGTCAGGATCTTCGGCGTCACTTCCGACGTCATGTCCTTGCTGGCGCTTTGCACCGTGTGCACCAGGCTCGTTTCCTGTCCATAGTAGTTCGACAGCTTAGGCTCGAAGCCGGGCGAAGTGGCCGCGCTGTTCGAGAACGAGGTTTCCGTCACCTCGGTCAGGCGCCAGATATTATTGCCCTGATACGTCGCGCCCTTGGCCACGGTCAGGGTACGCAAGCGCATGTCGGTGTCGAATTCATACAGCTTGACGTTTTTCAGCTGGCCGTCCGGACGCGCTTCGCCGACATTGAAGAAGCGCGAGCCGGTGACGGTGCCCGTCAGGCCCTCGCTCTTGACCATGTCCTTGGTCCACAGGCCCGAGCGAAACTCGCTCGACACGGCCGCGCCGCGCGACGTCAGCTTGAGGCGTTCGGCCAGCGGCTCCGTGCGCGGCGTGATCAATTCGCCGAAGATGAAGGTGATGACGACGAAGACGATACCGATGCGGAACAGGAAACCGGCCGCCATCGCCGTCGACATGCTCGATGCGCGCATGATGGTAAATTCGGAACTGGCGGCAAACTGCGCCATCGTATAAATGGTGCCGATCAGCGCCGCGATCGGCATCACCTCGTACACGTGACCAGGCACCAGTACCAGCACATACAGGAAGGCGTACTGGATGGTATAGCCGTTGCGGCCCACCTTGGGCAGCTCGCCCGTCAGGTCGATGAAGGCTTGCAGTGCCAAAAAAGCGAGCAGCACGAACAGCACCGCCTGGAATATCGAGACCGCAAAATAGCGCTGTAAAATCTTCATTTCGATGCCGCTTTACTTGGTTTGCCGGCGCGGCGCGCGCGCTTGAAAGCCGCCAGCAGGACCAGCGGATGATAGCGGTGGTTCACATTCAGGCGCCACGCGAACAGCGCCACCACGGCCAGCGCCGCCAGCAGGTGCAACGGCCACCAGGCCAGGCCAAAGCTCAGGCGGCCCTGCTTCACGCTCGCTTCGATGACCTTGATCAGATTGCTGTACGTAAAGAAAATCAGCAAGGCGATGATCAGGTTGGTCGAACTGCCGGCACGCGGATTGACAAAGCCCAGCGGAATGGCCAGCAGGATCAGCATCAGGCCGATCAGGGGCGCGCTGACCCGCCACAGCAATTCGGCCATGGTGTAGGGATTCGCATTGGCGACCAGCGCCATGGTGCTCATGGCGCGTACGCCCAGTTCCGCGCCCAGTTCCTGCTGCTTGCTCTCGATGCGCATGATGTACTGTTCGAATTCCATGGTCTGGAAGTCCGCTTGCGTCGGCACGCCCTGGTAGCGGCGGCCGCTCTTGAGCACCAGGAAGCGTTCGCCCTTGGCGTCGGTATTGATCACGCCTTCCTTGGCGACGACGACGACGGCGCTGCCTTTTTCATCGACGGTATTGACGAAGACGTTTTGCACCACGGTCTTCTCGCCGCTGACGCCCTCGACAAAGAAGATGCGGTTGCTGCCGGCCGATTCGCGGAACTGGCCCGGCGTGACTTTCTGCAGGTCTTCGCGCTTTTCAAAGCGCGCCACATATTCATCGCTTTTCTTTTGCGCCCACGGCGTGGCGTACAGGCTCAGGACGCCGGTGGCCAGCACCAGCGGCAGGCCGAAGCTGAGCACGGGCCAGATCCAGCGCGACAGGCTCAGGCCGGAGGCGAACCACACCACCATCTCCGACTCCTTGTAGCTGCGCGTGACGACCATCAGCACCGAAATGAAACCGGTGAGGATGATGATGGTGGGCAGCTGCATCAGGGCGGAAAAAACCATCAGCGACATGACGTCGGACGACGCAATCTTGCCGCCCGCCGCCTTGCCGAGAATACCGATCAGCATCCAGGTGAGCAGGATGCTGAACAAAACTGTGAAGGTGGCCCCGGCGGCACTAGCCAATTCACGTCGAAGGGCGCGTTGAAAGATCATTCGGAGTTTATAATTCGGGTCAGTTAGTTGAGTAACACGTTACTAGTAAATGAAAACGGAGAACCAAATGGACTTTAGCATAAAAGCATTCGATACCAAGAGCACCCTCGGCACGGCCAAAAGCGGATGCATCGCGGTTGCGGTATTCGAAAACAAAAAACTGTCGCCAGCGGCAAAATCGCTGGACAGCAAGGGTGCGATTTCGGCTGCGCTGAAGTCCGGCGACATCAGCGGCAAGCCTGGCAGCACCTTGCTGCTGCGCGCAGTCGATGGCGTCGTCGCCGAACGTGTTCTGCTGGTAGGCATGGGCAGCGATGATACTGTCAGCGAAAAAAGCTTCACGACCGGCGTACAAGCCGCACTGAAGGCCTTCGGCTCGCTGGGCGCTGCGGACGCCATTATCGCATTACCGCTGGCTGAAGTGAAAGAGCGCGACGTAAATTGGGCAATCCGTTGCGTGGTGCAAGCCGCCCACGACAGCGAATACCGCTGCGACTCGCAAAAAAGCAAAAAAGATCCGGCGCCTGCAGGCGTGCGCAAGATCGTCCTGGCCGCTCCCGCAACAGCAGCGACGCGCGGCGCGCTGGCGCAAGCCATCGCCATCGCCAACGGTTCCGACCTGACGCGCAAGCTGGGCGACCTGCCGGCGAACGTCGCCAATCCGACCTACCTGGCCAACACGGCCAAGCAGCTGGCCAAGGATTACAAGTTCGAAGTCGAAGTACTGGACCGCAAACAGCTCGAAGCGCTGAAAATGGGCAGCTTCCTGTCCGTCACCAACGGCAGCGAGCAGCCGCCGAAATTCATCGTCCTGAAGCACATGGGCGGCAAGGCCAAGGATGCGCCAGTCGTCCTGGTCGGCAAAGGCATCACCTTCGACACGGGCGGCATTTCGATCAAGGCCGGTCCTGGCATGGATGAAATGAAGTACGACATGTGCGGCGCCGCCTCGGTGCTGGGCACCTTCCGCGCCATCGGCGAAATGAACCTGAAGCTGAACGTCATCGGCGTCATCGCCGCGTGCGAAAACATGCCGTCGGGCCGCGCCACCAAGCCGGGCGACATCGTCACCTCCATGAATGGCCTGACCATCGAAGTGCTGAACACGGACGCCGAAGGCCGTCTGGTGCTGTGCGACGCGCTGACCTATGCCGAACGCTTCAAGCCGGCAGCCGTGGTCGATATCGCCACCCTGACGGGCGCTTGCGTCGTCGCCCTGGGCCACCACAACAGCGGCCTGTTTACGCGCAGCGATGCGGCGCATGACCAGCTGGCCAACGAATTGCTGGCAGCGGGCAAGCAGTCGAGCGACACGGCATGGCGCATGCCGATCGAAGAGGCGTACAACGAGCAGCTGAAGTCGAACTTCGCCGACCTGGCCAACATCGGCACGCCAGGCGGCGGTTCGGTGACGGCAGCGGCCTTCCTGGAAAACTTCACCAAGAAGTACACCTGGGCGCATCTGGACATCGCCGGCACGGCATGGAAATCGGGCGGAGCAAAAGGCGCGACCGGTCGTCCAGTTCCCCTGCTGACGACGTTCCTGATCAACCGCGTGTAAGTTGACGCCTTGCCGGCAGCGCCCTGCGCTACCGGCGTCGCGAAGCAGCCGCCATGGTCACTGACCCTGGCGGCTTTTTTTCGTGTGTATGAATCAGTAGACGACGGGATTGGGCAAAGGCGACGGCGCCACCTTGGGCTGCACCACCGTTTCCGGCACGGCGGCCGGCTGCGGCTTCGCGGCGACAGGGGCGGGCGGCGGCGCCAGGCGCGCGGGGTCTTGCATGACGATGGTCAGAATCGATGGATAGTCAAAGCCGGCGCCCGTGTTGCGGTCGACGAAATAGCCGACGCCCAGGGTCAGGATGACATTGCCCCAGACGCTGCCATTGAGTTTGGGATCGATATGGTCGTCCGTCGCGATGGCAGGTGAACCGTGCTTGCGGCAATCGACCTTCAACGGTTCCTGGCTCTTGCGGATGGTGATACGGCCGGGCGTGGTGACGAACCACTTGCCCACGTCGTTGCTGAGGATGCAGCCGGCACCCGTCAGTTCGCGGTTGTCCTGGATGGTTTGCACCAGCACCATTTGCTCGGTGTTACCCGTCAGGGTGGCGCAGCCGCCCAGGCCGAACAGCAGCAGCGTCCTGGCGGCAAGGGCAGCAGACGATGGCACGCGCATGGGAAGCTCGCTTAACGGACGGGAATCGGCTGGTCGCCGGGCACGGCGACGGCGGTGACGCTGTTTTTTGGACTGCCTTCGATCAGGCGGTCGGAATACACGAGGTAGACCAGCGCATTGCGCTTGCTGTCGACCATGCGCACGACGCGTACGTGCTTGAAGAAGATCGAGGCACGCTCGGTAAACACTTCTTCCTGGCGCGGCAGCTTGCCCTTGAATTGCAGCGGCCCCACCTGGCGGCAAGCCACGGATGCATCGGCCTTGTCTTCGGCCAGACCGACGGCGCCCTTGATGCCGCCCGTCTTGGCGCGCGACAGGTAGCAGCTGACGCCAGCGACGCGCGGGTCGTCATACGCTTCGACGACGATCTTGTGGTCAGGGCCGATCAGTTTAAATACCGTATCGACCGAACCGATGGTTTCGGCATGCGCCGCGGCGCAGGCAAAGCCCAGCACCAGAGCGGCAGGCAGCAATTGACGCATGAAAGAATCCCGGGCACGCACGCAGGCGGCCATCAGTTGATGGGAGCGAAACGCTGGACCATGACGCCTTCGACTTCGATCAGTTGAAAGAACACGTCTTTCGGCCGGGTCCAGATGGAACCGTCGGCGGCGCGATAGACGATCATCGGCGTCAGATCCGCTTCCAGCGTGGCTTCGCACACCAGTTCGTAAATGCCGCCTTTATAGTGCCGATAACGCATCGCCGTCCCCTCAAGCCGTTGAATCTTCGCTCTTGTCGTCGGCCAGTGCCTTCTGCTTCTGCTTCAGGCCCTGGATTACTTTCAGTATGCCTTCCATGCCGGCCGCGCCATCGGCGCCGCTGAAGGCGTCGAGCACCTCATTGAGCACCTTGTTGCGCACGGTCGCTTCATCGGAAGACATTTCCAGCGCGCGCTGGGCTTTCGCCGCCTTCTCGGCCGCGCTCACGCGCGGCTTGGCAGCCGTCTTGCCATGCGTCAGAGCAGCCTGCCAGATAACCCAGCGGCGCTGGGTCTCGAAAATCAGGTACTCATCCGGTTTATCTTCTCTTCGCCGCACAATGTGGCCGTCACGCTGCGCCCACGCTTCAAATGCAGTTCGCATTTTCTTCCTTTGCAAATGCTACGCGCAAGTCTCACTATTAAAACTGCAACATTTCAAAATAGTACCATCTATTGATGTCGCAAAACAGTCTCATAGATATAGTACTGCAATTTATATAACAAGTCTGGCGGCGCCAGAGACGGAATTGACACTCCGTCCCCGGCACAGTGGTCATGTAATCGGAATAGCAATTACAACTAATTACAACTGCTTCCTGTTCGGTTCTTCACTTGGCTGTAACAAAGCCGTATGACACAGTTGTTACACGGTGCCATTTTAGTAGTTTTTATCGCGTTTTAGCGAGAAACTTTACACCTTTGTCGCGTTAAACGGCGGGACGCATCCTGCCGCGCCAGCCACTTATGCCAAATCAAACATAGGGGTTGATCAATGATACACAAAAACATAATATTCATGCGCCACGATTGGTTAAGTATAAAGATTTTATCCCTCCTCTTTTTCCCGGCCAGTCAATAAAGCCCATACCGGGCAAGGGGCGCAGGACGCCATCGACACGCATGCGGTAAGATTCGCGCCTATCGCCACCTATTCAAGCAAGGATTTTTCCCATGAAACTCGCCACCTGGAACGTCAACTCGCTCAAAGTGCGCCTGCCGCAAGTGCTGCAGTGGCTGACAGACAACCCGGTCGACATACTCTGCCTGCAAGAGACCAAACTGACGGATGACAAGTTCCCCGTCGCCGAGATCGAGGCGGCCGGCTACCAGGTGGTCTTCAGCGGCCAAAAAACGTACAACGGTGTGGCCATCCTGTCGAAGCTGCCGATCACCGACGTGGTCAAGAACAACCCGCGCTATGAAGATGCGCAGCAGCGCATCCTGGCCGCCACCATCGGTGGCGTGCGCGTCGTCTGCGCCTATGTGCCGAACGGCCAGAGCGTCGATTCGGACAAATACGAATACAAGCTGGGCTGGCTGGCCGCCCTGCACGACTGGCTGGCCGAAGAAGCGCAGCAGCATCCGCAACTGGCCGTCGTCGGCGACTACAATATCGCGCCCGACGACCGCGACGTGCACGATCCCGTCGCCTGGGCTGGCCAGGTGCTGGTGTCGGACAAGGAACGCGCCGCCCTGCAGCGCCTGTTCGACATCGGCCTGACGGACGCCTTCCGCCTGTTCGAGCAGGCCGACAAATCGTTCAGCTGGTGGGATTACCGCCAGCTGGGCTTCCGCCTGAACAAGGGCCTGCGCATCGACCATATCCTGCTCTCGCCTGCCCTCGCCGGCCGCTGCACGGCTTGCGTCATCGACCGCGTGCCCCGAAAATGGGAACAGCCATCCGACCATGCCCCGGTGGTCGCAACGATCGACTAAGCAGGTAACCGCTCCAACAGCGATTGCGCATTGGCAGCTGGCACTGGCGCGGAAAACAGATAACCCTGCGCATAGCGGCAGCCGTTCGCCTGCAGCAGGGCGAACTGTTCTTCCGTCTCCACGCCCTCGGCCACGGCCGACAATTGCAGGCTGTCGGCCAGCGCGATGATGGCCGCCACGATGGCGCGGTCTTCCGCGCTATGTTCGAGATCCTTGATGAAGGCGCGGTCGATCTTGACCTTCTTCACGGGGAAGCGCTTCAGGTAGGCCAGGCTGGAATAGCCGGTGCCGAAGTCGTCGATCGACAGGCGCAAGCCCATGCCGTTGATCTGGCGCAAAATCTCCAGCGTATGCTCGCCGTGCTGCATCAGCGCCGTCTCGGTGATCTCGAATTCCAGCAGCGCCGGATCGATGCCCGTTTCGCGCACCACGGCGCCGATGGCCGCCACCAGACCCTTGTGCATGAACTGGCGCGGCGACAGATTCACCGCCAGCGGCACCGGCTGCAAGCCCTGGCGCTGCCAGGCCATGCTTTGCTCGCACGCCTGGCGCATCACCCACTCGCCCACCGGCACGATCAAGCCGTTTTCCTCCATGATGGGAATGAAGCGGTCCGGCAGCACCAGGCCGTGGCCGGGGCGGCGCCAGCGCAGCAGCACTTCCATGCCGTGCAGCCGGCGCGTGGCGATATCGATGATCGGCTGGTAAAACAGCTCGAACTGCTGCAGCGCCAGCGCCGTGCGCAAGCTGCTTTCCAGATCAAAATGCAGGGCCGCCGCCTGGTTCATCGTCTGCGTGAAGAACTGGTAGTTGTTGCGGCCATTGCCCTTGGCGTGATACATGGCCGCATCGGCATGGCGCATCAGCGCGTCGACGTCGCCGCCATCGTCCGGATACAGGCAGATGCCGATCGACGGCGTCACGTGCAGCACGTGGCCGTCGAGCGGAAAGGCGGGCGTCAGCGCCTCGATGACCTTCTCGGCCACGCGCGCCGCCTCGTCGCTGCCACGGATGCCCGGCACCAGCACGACGAATTCATCGCCGCCCAGGCGCGCCACCGTGTCGCTGGCGCGCACGGCGCCGCACAGCCGGGCGGCCACTTCCTTGAGCAGCAAATCGCCCGTCATGTGGCCCAGCGAATCGTTGATGGTTTTAAAGCGATCCAGGTCGATGAACATCACGGCCAGCTTGCGCCCGGAGCGCTGCGCGGCCAGCATGGCCCGCTCCAGCCGGTCCGACAATAGCGCGCGGTTCGGCAAGCCCGTCAGGTTGTCGTGGTAAGCCATGTGATGCACGCGCGCCTCGGCCTGGCGCCGCTCGGCGATCTCGCCCTGCAGCAGCAGGTTGGCGCCAGCCAGTTCGGCCGTGCGTTCCTGCACCCGCAATTCCAGTTCGTCGCGCGCGCGGCGCACCGCCTCGGCCGCCTCGCGGCGCGCCGTCACGTCGTCGACCAGCCACACGGAACGGCCATGCGCATGCGCCAGGTCGAACGGCCGGCCGGACAGGCGCGCCCAGAAGCGGCTGCCATCCTTGCGCACCAGCTGGTATTCCGACATGTGCACGCGCCCCGCATCGAAATCGCGCGCCGTCTCGCCGCGCGCCACCTTCCACGCGGCCACGTCCGGATACAGGGCTTGCACCGACAGGCCGTTGATCTCGCCGGGGCCATAGCCGAACAGCTCTTCCATCTTGCTGTTGGCGCGCAAATTGTAGCCGCCCTCTATCACCGAGATGCCCAGCACGGCGCTGTCGAGGATGGCCTGGTTTTCCAGCAGCGCGTTGCGCAGGGATTCTTCGGCGCGCTTGGCTTCCGTGCGGTCTTCGATGATCCAGATGGTGCCGGCGGCGGGGTCGTCCGGATTGACGACGTAGGCGATCAGCTGCGCCCACAAGGTCGTGCCGTCGCGGCGCATCATCTCGACTTCCGTCTGGAAGGGCTTGGCCACCGACAGGAAGGGAAAGGCCGCCGCACCCAGCAACTCGTACGATTGCTGCGACACGTACAGCGCGCGTCCGGGCAAGCCCAGCGCCTCGTCGCCGCTGTAGCCGAACATCGCGGCAAAGCCCAGGTTATAGCGCGTGATCTGGCGGTTCTTGGTGTACAGGATGCTCACCGAGGCATTCGTCATGATGGCCGCCACCTCCATCTGCGCCTGGCGGCTGGCCGTGATGTCTTCCAGTATCCAGATGGCGCCCTGCTCGCTGTGCGTCTGGTCGACGGCCTTGGCGCGGATGCGGCACCAGAACAGGCTGCCGTCGCGGCGGCGGAACAGCGATTCATCCTGCTCGTACGGCAAGCCCTGCCCCAGCAGCGGCGTCGCTTGCACGCCAAACGCCTCGTAGGCGACGGGCGAGGGAAACAGCTCGGCGGCGGGCAAGCCCGTCATCTCTTCCTGTGCGTAGCCGAACATTTCGGCAAAGCGGGGATTGCAGCGCAGGATCAGGCGCGAACGGGAAAACAGGATGCCGACGGAGGCATTGTCGAGAATGGCCTGCTGCTCCAGCATCAGCTGGCGCGTCGCCTCCTCGGCCGCCTTTTGCGCGCTTCGGTCGTCGAACAGCCAGATCGTGTCGCGCAAGCCGCGATCCGTCTGGCTCTCGGGATTGAGCACATAGCCATACGCCAGCGCCCAGAACGTGGAGCCGTCGCGCCGGCGCATTTCCATCTCGCCCTGGAACGGCAGGCCGCGTCGCAGCAGGGGCGAAGCCTGCCGCACGACATTGTCATATGC
Organism: Janthinobacterium sp. BJB401; assembly: GCF_013372745.1. Lineage (NCBI taxonomy): Bacteria > Pseudomonadati > Pseudomonadota > Betaproteobacteria > Burkholderiales > Oxalobacteraceae > Janthinobacterium > Janthinobacterium sp. BJB401. The sequence goes on from NZ_JABXFH010000046.1 coordinate 25,720, forward strand.
CGCGCGCGACGGATACAGGTCGGCGACGGCCAGGCCCACGCCGCTGTCGCCGTCAAAGCCGAAGCATTCGGCGAAGCGCCGGTTGTAGCGCAGCACGCCCTTGTCGCGCTGGAAGCCGATGGCCAGCGGCGCGTTATCCATCACGGCCTGCATTTCCAGCATGGCGCGGCGCAACTGGTCTTCATCGCGCCGGTGGTCGCTGATGTCTTCGATGATCCAGACCGTGCCGTCATGCGTATTGAGGGGATCGACGGCGCGCCCGTGCAGCCGGCTCCAGAACAGCGTGCCATCCTGGCGCCGCAATTCCAGCTCGGTGCGGTATGGCTTGCCCTTCGAGAGCAGCGGCGCCGCTTCCAGCCCCAGGGCGCGGCAATGCTCGGCGGAGCGGTACAGCACCGCGCCCGGCATGCCCGTCAGCTGGTGGCGCGCATAGCCGAGCATCTCGGCGGCGCGGATATTGCACTCCTCGATGAAGCCGCCCTTGGAAAAGACGATGCCGACGGCCGCGCTTTCCAGGATGGCCTGCTGCTCGAGCAAGGTCTTGCGCAAGGCTTGCTGGTCGCGCTGCTGCACGCGGATGTCGGCAAACACGAGGGTCGCACCGGGCAAGCCATCGTCCACCAGAAGCGGCCTGGACCAGACCTGCACGGCGATGGCGCCCGATACCCCTTGCAGGCTGCTGTCCCACTGCCGCTCGCGTCCGGCCGCACCGAGCGCGCCGCGCAGCATGCTGGTGCTCGACGCGCGATAGGCGTCCGTAAAGCAATCGGTCAGCAAGCGCCCCGAAATATCTGTGCCCAGCAAGGCCTGCAAGGCGCCATTCGCCGCCACCACCATGCCGCAGGCATCGCAGGCACAGGCCGGCAAGGCGATCAGCTGCAAGGCATCGGCAATGAAATCGGGACTGGTGGGGACGCGGTTCATGGACACCATGGGACGGTTAGGGACGAGATAAACATGCGCTTGGGAAAATATTCTTCCAAGCATCATGGTGCTGCTAGATCATAAACCAGTTTCCACGGGTTTTTTCATATTCCTTATTGGCAATATCTGAAACGCCACAGACCACTTGCAACACGATCGTTGCAACGGCGTTGCATGGCAAGAAAATGAAACAAATCGTTTAGAATAAAGCATGCGCCGCCCTCCCCAACCTCCGCTCGACCACCGCGACAAACCCGTCATCTGGACCGTCTCCGTCTCGCGGCTGTTCGACCTGTTCCGCGACATCACGCTCGAATACGACGACCTGGCGACGATCGAACCGATCAACCTCGGTTTCGACGACGCCGTGCGCCACATCCGCGAACGCATGGCCACCGAGCGCTGCGACGCCGTCATCGCGGCCGGTTCCAACGGCGCCTACCTGAAAGGCCGGCTGTCGGTCCCCGTCATCATCGCCAAGGCCAGCGGCTACGACGTGATGCAGGCGCTGGCGCGCGCGCGGCGCATCTCGCCGCACATCGGCGTCGTCACCTACCAGGACCCGATGCCGGAACTGGCCGAATTTGCCGCCACCTTCGGCTTCCAGATCGCGCAGCGCACCTACGCCACCGAGGAAGACGCGCGCGCGCAGATCAATGAACTCAAGGCGGCCGGCGTCAAGGCCGTCGTCGGCGCGGGGCTCGTCACCGACCTGGCCGAAGAGGCCGGACTGGCCGCCGTCTTCGTGTATTCGGCCACGGCCATCCGGCGCGCCTTCGACGACGCGCTGGAACTGGCGCGCCTGACGCAGATCGAATCGACCCGGGGACGCCGCGCGGTGGTGGCCGACACCCTGCGCGCGCGCCACGGCCTGCACGATCTGCGCGGCGAATCGGAAGCGATGGAAGCGCTGCGCCAGTCGGTGGTGCTGTATGCCCGCTCGCCGGCGACGGTGCTGATCCAGGGCGAAACGGGCAGCGGCAAGGAACTGGTGGCGCAGGCGATCCACCGCGAAAGCCCGCGCAGCCTGGGCGCAAACCGCCCCTTCATCGCCATCAATTGCGGTGCCATCGCCGAGTCCTTGCTGGAATCGGAACTGTTCGGCCACGAGGACGGCGCCTTCACGGGCGCGCGCCGGGGCGGCCATGCGGGCCTGTTCGAAGCGGCCAACCACGGCACCCTGTTCCTCGACGAAATCGGCGAAATGCCGCTGGCCCTGCAAACGCGCCTGCTGCGCGTGCTGGAAGAGCGCGAAGTGGTGCGCGTGGGCGGCACGCGGCCCATCGCCATCAATGTGCGCATCATCAGCGCCACGCATTGCGACCTGGAGCAACGCATCCGCGAAGGCCGCTTCCGCGCCGACCTGTTCTACCGCCTGGCCGTGCTGCGCCTGCATTTGCCCGCCTTGCGCGAACGCGCCAGCGACATTCCTGGCCTCGCCGAGTGGTCGCTGAAAAACGCGCTGGCCGCGCTGGGTGCCCGTCCGCACCCCAACCTGCATGCGGAAATCCAGGCTTGCGCGCCGCTGCTGCGCCGCTACGACTGGCCCGGCAACGTGCGCGAACTGCGCAACCTGGCCGAGCGCCTGGCCCTGTTCCTGGCCGCCGAACCGCTGCAGGCGCTCACCCCCGCCTTCGTGCTGGGCGTGGCGCCGGAACTGGGCAACGCTGCCGGCACGGCACTGCCGCTGGCGCCGGCCGCCGCCGCTGTCACCGCCGCGCCGCGCCTGGAAGACGAAAGCGCCAGCGCCGTGCTGGCGCGCTTCGGCGGGCGCCGCGACGCCGCCGCCCACTATCTCGGCATCAGCCGCACCACCCTGTGGCGGCGCCTGCGCAGCGGCTGACTTTTCAACCATACCCCAAACACCATGGACGACTGGCCTCATTTGCACGAATTATGGCAACGCTGCACGGGACACGCTGGCGCGAGCGGCAACCAGGGACTGGCGCGCGACCACCAGGACATCAAGGCGCTGTACGCGCGCGGCATTTCCATGGAAGACGCCATGCAGTTCCTGTTCCAGCAGCGCCCTACCCTGGAAGCTTTCCAGGCGTGGCTGGCTGGCCGCACGCGCGTGCGCCCGGCGCACGCCGCCAGCGCGCACCAGGACGTGCTGTCCGCCGCCGAGCTGCGCCATTTCGAGGAGCACGGCTATCTGGTGCTGCGCGGCGCCGTGCCACGCGCGCAGTGCGAGGCAGCCCGGGCAGCCATCTGGGACTATCTGGACGCCAGTCCCGATGATGCCGCGTCGTGGTACCGGCCGCACCCGGGCAAGCGGGGCCTGATGCTGCAGTTTTCCGACCATCCGGCCCTCGAGGAAAACCGCCACAATGCGCACATCCGCCACGCCTGTCAGCAGCTATATGACACCGGCATCGGCACTGGCACTGGCACCGGCATCTACGCCAGCATCGACAAGGTCAGCTTCAATCCGCCGCAAACGCCGCAGCACAGCTTCCCTGGCAGCGCCCTGCACTGGGACGTCAGCCTGCAACTGCCGATTCCCTTCAAGCTGCAAGGCATGCTGTACCTGAGCGACTGTCCGGCGCAGCACGGCGCCTTTCACTGCGTGCCCGGCTTCCAGCACCACATGGCCGGCTGGCTGCGGCAAGTGCCGCCGGGCCGCCAGCCGCGCGAATGGGCCGTCGACAATTTGCGGCCCGTGCCCGTCGAAGGCATGGCCGGCGATTTCATCATCTGGCACCAGGCGCTGCCCCACTGCGCCACGCCCAACCACGGCCCGGCGCCGCGCATGGTGCAGTACCTGACCTACCTTCCCGACCATTGCCAGGACCAGGATGTGTGGATATGAACCGCTCATCCCGCCCTGCCGCCGTTCATCCCGCGGCGCTGGCAGCCGCACGCCTGTGCCGCTAGCATGGTCGTCAAGGAGGAGTACCCCATGAAACGAACACTGCAAACCTTGATCTTATCTAGTGCCCTGCTGGCGGCAGGCGCCAGCCAGGCCGCCGCCCCCAAGGCCTTCACGGTCGAAGTCACCGGACAAGGCCGGCCGCTGATCCTGATTCCCGGCCTGGCGTCGTCCGGCGAAGTGTGGCAAGGCACGGTGGCGCGCCTGTGCGGCCCACAAGCCGCACGCCAATGCCACGTGCTGACACTGGCCGGCTTTGCCGGCGCGGCGCCCATCGAAGGCGACTTGCTGGCGCAGGCGGAGCAGCAACTGGCCGACTACATCGGCACCCAAAAACTGGGCCAGCCGGCCATCATCGGACATAGTCTGGGCGGCTTCCTGGCCCTGAAAATGGCCATCGACCATCCGGCGCAAACGGGCAAGCTGGTGATCGTCGACTCGCTGCCGGCGCTGGGCGCGACGCAACTGCCCTCCATCACGCCGCCCCAGCTGCAAGCCATGGCGACGCAGATGCAATCGGCCATGCGCGCGCAGGATGGCGCCACCTACGCCGCCAGCCAGCGCCGCGCCGTGACCAGCATGGCCAGCGCGCCGGCCGACGTGGAACGCATCATCGGCTGGGGCCAGCGCTCGGACCGCGAGACGGTGATCAAGGCCATGGGCACCCTGATGGCCAGCGACCTGCGCCAGGACGTGGCGAAAATCAAATCGCCGACCCTGGTGCTGGGCACCTGGATCGCCTACAAGGACTTTGCGCCGCGCGCCGCCATCGAGGCTACCTTCCAGCAGCAGTATGCACAGCTGCCCGGCGTACAAGTCGCGCTGGCCGACACGGCGCGCCACTTCATCATGTACGACCAGCCGGACTGGATGCATGCGCGCATCGAACAGTTCCTGGACTAGGCAGTGAACACGCCCTTGCAACGGCCGCCGCTGCTGGCCAGGATCAACTGGTACTGGACCTTCCAGCTGGCCGGCTGGGGCGCGCTCACCCTGTTCAACAGCGTGTATGGCGGCTCCACGCAGCTGCGCACCGTCGTGACGATTGCCGGCTGGGGCTCGCTGGGCGGGCTGCTGCTGTCGCACCTGTGGCATGGCGTCCTGCAGCGGCGCGGCTGGGCGGCGAAAGGTCTGCGCTGGACACGCATCGTGCCGTCGCTGATCGTGCTGGCCGCCATCCAGACGGCCAGCGTGGCGAGCGCCTTCCACGTCATGTATCCGCCGCACACCATTCGCGGCATCGCCTGGCTGCCCGGCGCCCTGCTGTTCTGGTTCGGGGTATTCCTGACCTGGACGGTGTTCTACTTCACCGCGCTGTCGCTGCGCCGCGCCAGCCGCTTCGAGGCCGAGGCGCTGCGCCTGGAAGTGCTGGCCAAGGACGCCCAGTTGCGCGCCCTGCAGGCGCAAGTCAATCCGCATTTCTTCTTCAACAGCCTCAATAGCGTGCGCGCACTGATCTTCGAAGACCGCGAAGCGGCCGCGCACATGATCGACCAGCTGGCCGGCCTGATGCGCCACGCGCTGCAGTCCAGCCAGCACGCCACGGTGCCGCTGGCGGCAGAACTGGACGCCGTGCGCGCCTACCTGGCCATCGAACAGAGTCGCTTCGAGGAACGCCTGCGCGTCAGCTTCGACATTCTCCCCGGCCTGGAGCACGCGCGCGTGCCGCCCATGGCCCTGCAAACGCTGGTGGAAAACGCCGTCAAATACGGCGTCGAAGCGAGCGCCGAGGGCGGCGACATCCGCATCGCGGCGCGCCGCGGCGCCGACACGGACATGCTGCGGATCGAGGTGGCCAATACGGGTGAGCTGCGCGGCGCATCCGGCTCCACCGGCATCGGCCTGCGCAATGCGCGCCAGCGCCTGCAACTGGCCTGCGGCGAGCGCGCCAGCCTGGAACTGCGCCAGCAGGCGGGCTGGGTATATGCCACCATCGACTTGCCGGAGCCGGCATGAACGGATCGCCGCTGAAGGTAATGCTGGTCGATGACGAGCGCCTGGCGCGCGCCGAGCTGCGGCGGCTGCTGGCGCCGCATGTGCAGCAAGGCGTCGTGGAGATCGTGGGCGAGGCGGCCAGCGCGGCCGACGCCGTCGCGCAGATCGGCAAGCTGCGCCCCGACCTGCTGCTGCTCGACGTGCAGATGCCGGGCGGCTCCGGCTTCGACCTGCTGGCCGCGCTCGATGATGCGCCCGACGTCATCTTTTGCACGGCCTTCGACCAGTACGCGCTGCAGGCATTCGAGGTCAGCGCCCTCGACTACCTGCAAAAACCCGTGCAGGCGGCGCGCCTGGCCACGGCGCTGGCGCGTGCCGGTGCGCGGGCGCAAGCCGTGCCGCCGCCCGCGCCGCGCAAGGTCTTCATCAAGGACGGGGAACGCTGCTGGTTCGTGGCGTTTGACGATATCCGCCTGCTGGAATCGGAAGGCAACTACACGCGCGTGCATTTCGGCGCGCAGCGTCCGCTGATGCTGCGCACCCTGAACCAGCTGGAAGAAAAGCTCGATCCTGGCCTGTTCCTGCGCGCCAACCGGCGCCAGATCGTCAACCTGGCGCAGGTGACGCAGCTGGCGCCAAATGCCGCCGATGGCCTAGCCCTGCACCTGCAGGACGGCAGCGTGGTCGAGGTGTCGCGCCGCCGCGCGCAACAGTTCAAGGCCGCCTGCGGCCTGTAGCCGGACTACTTCAGCGCGGGAATCGGCTGCGCCTGGAATGCGGGGCGCGGCTGCTCCTTGAGCTTTTTCGCCAGCATGTCGAGCGCCACTTCCAGCTGGCGGTCGGCGCCATTGAAGGTGGCGTGCGGCGGGTTTTCCACCTCGACGTCCGGCACCACGCCCACGCCTTCGATCAGCCACTGGCCGTCGATGCCGAACTGGCCATTTTCCGCCACGCGCGCCATGCCATTGTCGGCCAGGCGCGTATTGTCGCTGAGCCAGACGCCGGCGCCGGCCGTGCGCTTGCCCACCAGCGGCGCCAGTTTCAATGCCTTGATGCCGGCGGCGAAAGTCTCGCCATCGGAATACGTGAGTTCATCGACCAGCACCACCAAATGGCCGCGGAAGGTGTTCTGCATGTTCGACGACGGCTGCACGCCCGGCGGCGCCCAGTAGGCCCAGGCCTTGCGCAGCAGTTTTTCAATGATCCAGCTGTCGATATTGCCGCCGTTATTGCGCCGCACGTCGATGATCAGGCCTTCGCGGTTGATGTTGGCGTAAAAGTCGCGTGCGAACGAGGCGATGTCATTGGCGCCCATGGCGCGCAGGTGCAGGTAGCCGATGCGCCCCTGCGAAGCGGCCGCCACCTGCTCGGCGCGGCTCAATTCCCAGTCGCCATAACGCAGCGCCGTCTGTTTCGCCATGTTCACGGGCGTGACGATGACGGCGCGCGGCGCGCCCCCTTTTCCATTACTCCGTTTGACCTGCAGCAGCACCTGCTTGTCGGCCTGGTTCAACAGCAGGTCGCTGATGTCGCGCGCGGCCAGCACGTCCTTGCCGTTGACGGCCGTGATCACGTCGCCCGCCTTCACGTCCACGTCGGGGCGCGACAGCGGCGCGCGCGCCGAGGGCAATTCCGCTTCGCTGCGGTAGACATGTTCGACCCGGTAGCCCTCGCCGGTGCGCGCCAGCACGGCGCCGAGGCCCGCCGGCGTGCCTTCCTGCTCCGTGCGGCGCAATTCGCCGGGACGGATCTGCGAATGCAGGGCGCCCACTTCGGCCACCATCATGCCGAGTACATCATTGAGTTCGGCGCGGTCCGTGACCCGCTCGACCAGCGGCGCATATTTGTCGCGCGCCGCTTTCCAGTTCACGCCGCGCATCTTCGCGTCGTACAGGAAGTCGCGGTGCAAACGCCACGCATCGTTGAACATCTGCTTCCATTCCAGGCGCGGATTCGACACGAACGTCCAGTCGTCGACCTTGACCTTGGCCTTCGACAGGTCGGCCGGCAGCTTGGCGCCCGCCTCGATCACCAGCATCTCGCCCGGCCCGGTGGCGGCCGCAGTACGGTAATACAAATGCTTTTTATCCTGCGCCAGGTCGAATTCGCGCACATTGGCCACCAGCAGTTCCGGCTTGGAGCCGGTATTGCCAATCGCCAGGGTCTTCAGGCTGGACTTGTTCTCGCCGCTTTCCCGTTCCAGGAAATACAGGCGCTTGTCGTCAGCGGCCAGCGCGCTGTAATTGCCCGCCGCCAGCGGCACTTCATACAGGCGCTCGGCCAGGCCCTGGCTGACGATGGCCGGCAAGGCGGCCGGCGCCTTTTTCACGGCGCCCTTGCCGCCGGCCTTTTCCAATGCCTTTTCCGCCGCCTGTTCAGCCGCCTTTTCATCGTCCGTCTCGGGTGGCTTGACGCCAGGGCGGCTCAGTTCATCGTCGGGCTGGAACGGGAAACGGTTGCCCGGCTGCAGCGCCAGCGCATATACGCCGATGCGCTTGTCGAACACGGGGCCCATGTTGCGATCGCCCCACGGCGAGCCGTTGGCCAGCTGGAAATTGCGCGCCGACATGAAATACAACCACTTGCCGTCGGGCGAAAACACGGGTGAACCGGACGTATAACGGTCGCTGGTGACGAATTGCAGCTGCTTCGATGCGAGGTTGTACAAGCCGATCTGCTCGCGCTGCTCGTTGCTGGCCACGCGCACGATGGCCAGGTTATGGCTGTCGGGCGACCATTGCACTTCGTCATGCTTGTCCACGCCGGCCTTGCCCGCGTCGTCGATCAGCTGGTTGCCCCTGGTCGCCAGGTCCAGCAGCCAGAAACGGCCCTTTTTGTCCGTGTGCGCCAGCCAGCGCCCGTCCGGCGATGGATACAGTTTCCAGCGGTGATTATCTCCCTGCGTCGTCAGCTGCTCGCCCTTGCCCGAGCCATCGGCAGCGTACTTCCAGATCTCATTCTCGCCGCTCGTGTCGACGATGGCAAAGACGGATTTCTCGTCGCTGGAAAACACGGCGTCGCGCGCCCGCGCCCCTTCGGGAATGGCGATATCGACTCGGCGCAAACTGCCCGTGCCGGCGATGCTGACCTTGCCGCGGGCGGTGAGGATGATGCGCTCATCCTTGCCCGACACCTGCACATTGGAGAGGGTGTCCAGTGGCGAGCGGATCTGGCGCGCGCGCTGCTGGACGAAGTCGGACACGAGGCTGATCGGCAATGGCGACGACTCCGTCCCTGCCGCCAGGTCCAGCACCTGCAGGTCCGCACCCAGTTGATACACGATCTTGCCGTCGCCCAGCTGGGCATTGCGCACGTCCCACTGCGTGTGGCTCGTCAACGCGCGGCGGTCGGAGCCGTCCGGCAGCATGCTCCACAGATTGTCGCTGCCGCCCTCGTCGCTGATGTAATAGACTCTGCCTTGCCACCACATGGGGCGCTTGTTGTTGCCAGCCAACACAGCAGGCTCCGCGTGCATGCGCACGGCCTCGCCCTTGCCATCGAGGTCATAGCGCCACAGGGTCGCATGCGCGCCACCCCGGTAGTTGCGCACATTGTCATTGGTCATGGCCAGGCCGAAACGCGTGAAGAACAGCGTCTTGCCAGAGTCATCGAGCACGGCGTCGTTGGCGTCGGCCACGGGAAACACGCGGCGCGTCTGTTTCACGGGATCGATGGCGGCGACGATGCGGCGCGAAGCGGGGCCATCCGTATTTTGCGTGCTGACCAGCACCTCGCCCTGCGCCGTCCAGCCCAGCACCAGCACGCCGCCATTGTCATACGAAATACGGCGCGGCAAGCCGCCGGCCAGCGGCATCACATACGCTTCCTGCGCCCCTTCATAGGCGGCGGAAAAGGCAATCCACTGGCCGTCGCGCGAAATCGCCGCGTTCGTTTCATAGCCGGGATGCGTGGTCAGGCGCTGCGCCGCGCCACCGCGCAGATTGCTTTTCCACAAATCGCCTTCGGCCGTGAAGACGACGGTATCGCCACGCACGGCGGGAAAGCGGAAATAGCTGCCGGCAGGCGCGGCGGCAACAGCGGCAGCGGCGGCGTTACCCAGCAAGCCGGCGGAAAACAACAGGAAGGCGAGAGTACGGGAAATTTTCATGTGGACATCCAGATGGCGGTCAGGCGGTATGGACACCATGTCGATACCGGATAGCAATTCTGGCATAACTATGACCAAAGAAAACCTTCTTAAAACCTTCTTTATTGCCCATAAAAACGTAAAAAAACCCGCGCCACTTGCGTGGGCGGGTTTTTCATTGACTGCAGGAAGCTTATTCGACTTCCACCGTTTCCGGTGCTGCCGTCGGCGCCGCGTCTGGCGGTTCCGGGAATTCCAGCAAGACCTGGTCCTTGTCGTCGAGGTCGACGGTGACACGTCCACCGGTGACCAGGCGGCCGAACAACAGTTCGTCGGCCAGGGCCTTGCGGATCATGTCCTGGATCAAGCGTGCCATCGGACGCGCACCCATGAGCGGATCGAAACCTTTCTTGCCGAGGAAAGCACGCAGCTTCTCGGTAAATACGGCTTCGACCTTTTTCTCGTGCAACTGCTCTTCCAGCTGCATCAGGAACTTGTCGACCACGCGCAGGATGATTTCCTGGTCCAGCGAGCGGAAGCTGATGGTCGCGTCGATGCGGTTGCGGAACTCCGGCGTAAACATGCGCTTGATGTCGGCCATCTCGTCGCCAGCCTGCTTCGAGTTGGTGAAGCCGATCGACGTCTTTTGCAAGCTTTCCGCGCCCGCATTGGTCGTCATGATGATGATCACGTTGCGGAAATCGGCTTTGCGGCCATTGTTGTCCGTCAAGGTGCCATGGTCCATGACTTGCAGCAGGATATTGAAAATGTCCGGATGGGCTTTTTCAATTTCATCGAGCAGCAAGACCGCATGCGGCTTCTTGGTGATCGCTTCCGTCAGCAAGCCGCCCTGGTCGAAACCGACGTAACCCGGCGGCGCACCGATCAGGCGCGACACGGCATGGCGTTCCATGTATTCCGACATGTCGAAACGGATCAGCTCGATACCGAGGATGAAGGCCAGCTGTTTCGCCACTTCGGTCTTGCCGACGCCGGTCGGACCGGAGAACAGGAAGGAACCGATCGGCTTGTCCGTCTTGCCAAGGCCCGCACGCGCCATCTTGATGGCCGACGCCAGCGCATCGATGGCGGGATCTTGCCCGAACACGACATTGCGCAAGTCGCGGTCGATCGTCTGCAGCTTGCTGCGGTCGTCCTGGTTGACCGTTTGCGGCGGAATGCGCGCGATCTTGGCGATGATGTCCTCGATCTCGGCCTTGCCGATGGTTTTCTTTTGCTTCGACTTCGGCAGGATGCGCTGCGCCGCGCCTGCTTCATCGATGACGTCGATCGCCTTGTCGGGCAGATGGCGGTCGTTGATGAAGCGCGCCGCCAGTTCGGCCGCCGTCGACAGGGCCGAGGCCGAGTATTTCACGCCATGGTGCTCTTCGAAGCGCGATTTGAGGCCGCGCAAGATTTGCACGGTTTGCTCGACGGTCGGCTCGTTGACGTCCACTTTCTGGAAGCGGCGGGAGAGCGCATGGTCTTTCTCGAACACGCCGCGGAATTCCGTGTACGTGGTCGCGCCGATGCATTTCAATTGACCATTCGCCAGTGCCGGTTTCAGCAGGTTGGACGCGTCCAGGGTGCCGCCCGACGCCGAACCCGCACCGATGATGGTGTGGATTTCGTCGATGAACAGGATGCCGTTCGGATTGTCCTTCAATTGCTTGAGCACAGCCTTCAGGCGCTGTTCGAAGTCGCCGCGGTATTTGGTCCCGGCCAGCAAGGCGCCCATGTCCAGCGAATACACGACGGCATTCTGCAGGATTTCCGGCACATCGCTTTGCGTGATGCGGTAAGCGAGGCCTTCGGCGATGGCCGTCTTGCCCACGCCCGCCTCGCCGACCAGCAGCGGATTGTTCTTGCGGCGACGGCACAGGATCTGGATCACGCGGTCGACTTCTTCCTCGCGACCGATCAGCGGGTCGATCTTGCCTTCGGCAGCGGCCTTGTTCAGGTTTTGCGTGAACTGGTCGAGCGGGCTTTCCTTCGGCTGGCCATCGACAGGCGCTTCTTCCACGCCTTCGGAGGCTTTCGCGCTTTCCGTCGACTGGTCCTTGCGCACGCCGTGCGAAATGAAATTGACCACGTCCAGGCGCGTCACGCCCTGCTGGTGCAGGTAGTAGACCGCATGCGAATCCTTTTCGCCGAAGATGGCCACCAGCACATTGGCGCCCGTGACTTCCTTCTTGCCATTCGAGGCGGACTGGACGTGCATGATGGCACGCTGGATCACGCGCTGGAAACCAAGCGTCGGCTGGGTGTCGACTTCGCCCGTGCCAGGCACGGTCGGCGTGTTATCGCCGATGAAATTGGTGAGGGTCTTGCGCAGGTCCTCTATATTGACCGCGCAGGCACGCAACACCTCGGCAGCGGAGGGATTGTCCAGCAGTGCCAGCAGTAAATGCTCAACCGTGATGAATTCGTGCCGTGCCTGCCGAGCTTCGACAAACGCCATGTGCAAACTTACTTCTAATTCCTGCGCAATCATACTTCCTCCATCACGCACTGCAGGGGGTGCCCCGCCTTGCGCGCATGCGTTAAAACGAACTCCACTTTGGTACACGCTATATCTTTAGAGAACACGCCGCACACTCCTTTGCCGTAGCGATGAACACTGAGCATGATTTGCGTCGCCGTTTCACGGTCCTTGTTGAAATACTCCTGAATGATGGCCACCACGAATTCCATCGGGGTGTAGTCGTCATTGAGCAAGGCTACCTGGTAGAGCGGTGGCGGCTTCAGCACTTGCCGCTCCAGCAGGGTTTCTGTGTCGTGCTTGGTTGCCATACGCTTATTCTAATGCTTTCACAGTGGTTGTCATGCGCAATATCTACGCCTTTCCAATTGTTTTCAATCTTACGCGTTTTCTTAATAGTGCGCAGATGGCGACCTTGCCGTCAAAATCAAGAGTTGCTTTTTTGGTTGCCGTGAAGAATTTGGCAATATCGATGGAAAAGCGCTTGACTTCATTATTTATTCCGCCAACAATGCTGTATCGACTGTTGCAGTAATGTACAGCTTGATAAGAAGTGAGACGTCGAGGAGGGGGCAAGAAGCTTCTTGCTTTTATGGCTCGTGTGATTTGTTTTAATTTTGAAAGTTCTTTTTATGGCAACAGGTACAGTTAAGTGGTTCAATGATTCCAAAGGTTTTGGCTTCATCACTCCAGATGACGGCGGCGAAGATTTGTTTGCTCACTTCTCCGCAATCAACATGAACGGTTTCAAGACCCTCAAAGAAGGTCAAAAAGTTCAATTCGAAGTCACGCAAGGCCCTAAAGGCAAGCAAGCTTCCAACATCCAAGCAGCCTAAGCATCGCCGGCCCTCAGATGTGAAAAACCCCGTTTCCTTGAAGCGGGGTTTTTTTTCGCCCGCAGGGTGTGCAACACCCTGCCCCTCCTATTACATGTGCTCGATCATCACGGCGCCAAAACCCGAACACGACACTTGCGTGGCGCCTTCCATCAGGCGGGCGAAGTCATAGGTGACGCGCTTCGAGGCGATCGATTTTTGCATCGAGGCAATGACCAGATCCGCCGCTTCCAGCCAGCCCATGTGGCGCAGCATCATTTCCGCCGACAAAATCAAGGAACCGGGATTGACGTAATCCTTGCCCGCGTACTTCGGCGCCGTGCCGTGCGTCGCTTCGAACATGGCGACGGAGTCCGACAGGTTGGCCCCCGGCGCGATGCCGATGCCGCCCACTTGCGCCGCCAGCGCGTCGGAAATGTAATCGCCGTTCAAATTCAAGGTGGCGATGACGCTGTATTCGACCGGACGCAGCAAAATCTGTTGCAGGAACGCGTCAGCGATGGAATCCTTGACGATGATGTCGCGGCCCGTCTTCGGATTCTTGAACTTGCACCATGGACCGCCATCGATCAGCTCGGCACCGAATTCCTTTTGCGCCAGCGCATACGCCCAGTCGCGGAAGCCGCCTTCCGTGTACTTCATGATGTTGCCTTTGTGCACGATCGTCACGGATGGCTTGTCATTGTCGATCGCGTACTGGATGGCCTTGCGCACCAGGCGCTCCGTGCCTTCGATGGAGACGGGCTTGATGCCCAGGCCCGACGTGGCCGGGAAACGGATTTTCGTCACGCCCATTTCATTGACGAGGAAATCCATCAATTTCTTGGCTTCGGGCGAACCCTGCTGGTACTCGATGCCGGCGTAGATATCTTCCGAGTTTTCGCGGAAAATCACCATGTCCGTCTTTTCCGGCTCTTTCACGGGCGATGGCACGCCCGTGAAGTAGCGCACGGGACGCAGGCAGACGTACAGATCGAGCTGCTGGCGCAAGGCCACGTTCAGCGAGCGGATGCCGCCGCCCACGGGTGTCGTCAGCGGGCCCTTGATGGAAACGACGTAATCCTTGAGTACTTGCAGGGTTTCTTCCGGCAGCCACACGTCGGGGCCGTACACATTCGTCGATTTTTCGCCAGCATAGATTTCCATCCAGCTGATCTTGCGCGCGCCGCCGTAGGCCTTGGCCACGGCAGCGTCGATCACCTTGATCATGACCGGGCTGATATCGATGCCCGTGCCATCGCCTTCAATGAAGGGAACGATGGGATTATCTGGTACATTCAGCGAAAAATCGGCGTTGACGGTGATTTTTTGGCCGTCAGCAGGTACAGTGATATGTTGATACATCGTGATCTCCGAAGTGGGACACACCGCTGGCGGGCAACACAGGCCGGCGACGCGCTCTGCGATTGCAGAGTTTACAAAAACAAGTCCGAACAAGGCGGCAACAACGCACTTTAGCAGGGAAAGAACACCCGGACCATCCGCGTCGCCAAAGAACCGCAGCGCCATAGTCTTCTATAAGACATAAGACTAACGTTTCACATTATGCACCAGTATCTTACAGGGCGCCACGCTTTTGCGGCGCCGACCAGCAGCCACCATCGTTTGCATCAATTTATCCAGCATGCCACTCATCCTCTTCAATAAACCATTCCAGGTCCTGTGCCAGTTTTCGCCACAGGATGGCCGCGCCACCCTGGCCGACCATCTCACCATCCCCGGCATCTACCCGGCCGGCCGGCTCGACGCCGACAGCGAAGGCTTGCTGCTGCTGACGGACGATGGCCGCCTGCAGCACGAGATCAGCCACCCGGACCGCAAGGAAGCGAAAACCTATCTGGTGCAGGTGGACGGCGTGCCCGACGCGGCCAGCCTGGCGCGCCTGCAGGCGCCGCTGGACCTGGGCGACTTCATCACCAAGCCATGCAAGGCCGTGCGCATCGCCGAGCCGGACTGGCTGTGGCCCCGCAATCCGCCCATCCGCGCGCGCGCCGACAAGCCCACCTCGTGGCTGGCGATCACTTTAAAAGAAGGAAAAAACCGGCAAGTGCGGCGCATGACGGCGGCCGTCGGCCTGCCCACCCTGCGCCTGGTGCGCAGCGCCATCGGCCCGTTCTCGCTGGCCAGCCATCCCTTGCTGCCCGGCGAATGGTGCGAAGTGCCGGCCGAGAACATAGGAAAAGCGTGAGCGGGACAAGAAAAAACAGCCGCGGCGTCGAATTTTGCCAATAAGCACTATTTATTTTTAGATAATGCATTAAAATCATCCCACCTTAACATGACAGAAAAGGAAAGATGATGACAAAAGTAATCCTGGCCCTGGCCGCTACCCTGTTTGCTGGCGCCGCACTGGCGCAATCGGGCGCCAAGGTGCACGCTTCCGCCGCGACCGATGCCGTCAAGCCGCCACCCGCCTCGGCTGCCAGCCATGCGTCGGCCGCCACCGACGCCGTCAAGCCGGCGCCGCCGGCCTCGGCCACCGTCAACGCTTCGGCCGCGACGGATGCGGCGCGTTCCGGTGCATCAACCAAGGCTTCGGCCGCAACCGATGCGCCACGCCTGATTCCCCAGGCACGCAAGACGAAGCAGCCGGCCGCTGAAGCTGGCAAGCCCGTGAAGTAAGTGCAGTTCCCGGGGTTACGGCAGCAGCCATGTTGCTGTAACCCCACGCTTTCGGCGCGGACAGGCAGCATGCTTGACCAGGCAGCCGCCAGCATGGCTTAATCGCCGCTTCGCAGCCACCGTCACGCCCCCATGAAAAATTCCCTACGCCGTCTGATCCTGTCCACCGCCCTGCTGGCCTGCGCCGGCATTGCCCAAGCGCAAACAAAGAGCGTGCAACTGTCGGCTGGCATGCACTTGATCCAGGCGAAAGTGGCCGCCACGGAAGCGCAGCGCGAACAGGGCTTGATGTACCGTGAAAAAATGGAGGCCAATGCGGGCATGCTGTTCGTCTTTGGCAATCCATCGACGCAATGCATGTGGATGAAAAACACGCCGCTGCCCTTGTCCGTCGCCTTTATCGATGCCGGCGGCAAGATCGTCAACATCGAAGACATGCAGCCGCACACGCTCGACAGCCATTGCTCGACGAAGACCGTGCCCGTGCGCTATGCGCTGGAAATGCATCTGGGCTGGTTCAAGCAAAAGAACATCAAGCCAGGCATGAGCATCGGCAACTTGCCGGCCGCGCGCTAGGCGGTGGCCGCTGTCCGCTGCGGACACGGCCGCGAGAAAGCGCGAAAAAGAACGCGAAAAAACCCGCCAGAATGAATCTGCGGGTTTTTGCTTTTCAACCAGTGCCAGCGTACCGGCACAGGCAAGGCCACCGTGGTGGCTTGCCTGCTGGCGAATATTAAGCGGACAGTGCTTTCAAAGCAGCTGCCAGACGGCTCTTATGGCGAGCTGCCTTGTTTTTGTGGATGATCTTCTTGTCAGCGATACGGTCGATGGTCGACACGGATGCTTGGAAGATTGCAGCAGCAGCTGCCTTGTCGCCGCCCTGGATCGCTTTGCGAGCAGCTTTGATAGCCGTGCGCAAGGTCGAACGTTGGGACGAATTGTGTGCGTTTTGCTTAACTGCTTGACGAGCGCGTTTGCGCGCTTGTGCGGTATTTGCCATGGAATTTCCTAAAACAGGGTCAAAGTGCGTTTGCAAACATTAGTGTTTGCCAACCGGTGCGTTCTGTGCGTCTGCCGAACCATGTGTGCCAAACCAGTGCCTGTCAAACATTAGTGTCTGCGTAACAGAATTCTGTACAGCCTTCGATTATAGCGATATTTTCAAGCGGGGGCAAATCAAAAAACCGTGTGTCACGTCAAAAACACGTGAAAATGGGCCTGACAAGGGCGAATAGGCGGCGCTTGTTACCCGCTTGTTACCATATTTTAAGCGTTTGCCGGTACCGCGCCCGGCTATAATCTGCCCCCATGAACTTGCTTAAAACCCTCGCCGCCATTTCCAGCATGACCATGCTGTCCCGTGTAACCGGATTATTGCGCGAAAGCCTGTTCGCGCGCGCCTTTGGCGCCGGCGCCTACACGGACGCCTTCATTGTTGCCTTCCGCATCCCCAACCTGTTGCGCCGATTGTTTGCCGAGGGCGCGTTCTCGCAAGCCTTCGTGCCGATCTTGTCTGAATACAAGAACCAGCATGGCCAGGAAGCGAGCAAGCAACTGGCCGACCATGTGGCCACCACCCTGGTCTGGGCCACCCTGCTCGTCTCGGCCATCGGCATCGTCGGCGCGCCGTGGTTCGTCTACGCGATCGCCACGGGCCTGTCCAAGGATCCGGGCGCTTTTGACGCGGCCGTGTGGATGACGCGCTTGATGTTCCCCTATATTACTTGCATGTCCTTCGTGGCTCTGGCCGGCGGCATTCTGAATACCTGGCGCGAATTCAAGATTCCCGCGTTCACGCCGGTGCTGCTGAACCTGTCGTTCATCGCCGCCTCGCTATTCCTCGCGCCCCATCTGGCGCAACCGATCTACGCCATGGCCATTGCCGTGTTCGCCGGTGGCCTGCTGCAAGTGGCGATCCAGATTCCCGCGCTGATCAAGATCGGCATGCTGCCGCGCCTGTCGATCAATCCCGCCATCGGCCTGTCCGACGGCGGCGTGCGCCGCGTGCTGAAGAAGATGGGGCCGGCCGTGTTCGCCGTCTCGGCAGCGCAGATCAGCCTGATGATCAACACCAGCATCGCGTCGCGCCTGGCAGAAGGCAGCATTTCCTGGCTGTCGTACGCGGACCGCCTGATGGAGTTCCCCACCGCCATGCTGGGCGTGGCCCTGGGCACCATCTTGCTGCCCAGCCTGTCGAAGGCGAACGTGGATGGCGACAAGACGGAATACTCGGCCCTGCTGGACTGGGGCTTGCGTTTGACCTTCCTGCTGGCCCTGCCCGCCGCCGTGGGCATGGCAACCCTGGCCACGCCGCTGATCGCCACCCTCTTCCATTACGGCAAGTTCACGGCCGAATCCGTGACCATGTCGACGCAGCCGCTGGTGGCTTACAGCCTGGGCCTGATCGGCATCATCTTGGTAAAAACCCTGGCCCCCGCCTTTTATGCGCGCCAGGACATCCGCACGCCCGTGAAAATCGCCATCGGCGTGCTGATCGCCACGCAGCTGATGAATCTGCTGTTCGTGCCCTACATCGCCGTGGCCGGCCTGGCCCTGTCGATCGGCCTGGGCGCCTGTCTGAACGCCACTTTTCTGTACTGGGGCTTGCGCAAGCGCGGCATCTACCAGCCGAAACCGGGCTGGGCCAAGTTCTTCCTGCGCCTGCTGCCGGCACTCATCGTGATGGGCGGCGTGGCGTATGCTGGCGCCATGCGCATCGACTGGATCGCCATGCAAGCCCATCCGCTGTTGCGGGCCGGCGCGCTGGCCCTGGTGGTGACCCTGTGCGGCGTGGCCTACTTTGCCACCTTGTTCCTCGTTGGCTTCCGCTTCCGCGATTTCAAGCGCCACGCGTAACAACATGCGCAGGACGTTGTTGCCTGCGTCTCGCCGTACTAGCGTACTGTCTTCGACTTGGCGCCTAGTCCTGCGCATGTTGTCGTAATCGCACACGTAACAAGAAACAAAAAAACCCGCCTCGGCGGGTTTTGTCATTCTAACCAACGAAAATCAGGCAGCTTTGCGGGCGCGGCGGGCCGCGAAGCCGACCAGCGCCAGGCCGCCCAGCAGCATGCCGTAGGTTTCCGGTTCCGGCACGGGCAAGGCGGAGACCGTGCCCACGTACTGGCCATTTTGCAAACCACTCAAGCCCGATACACGCACCTCGTAGTTGCCCGCAGCCAGGGAACCGGCCCAGCTCAGGCTCTGGATGCCGGCCACCGACGTCAGGGTCAGGTCGCCATAACCCACCAGTGTGGCCGCGAAGTTGCTGATCGCGCCTTCGGCAACGGAAAACGTTTGCAAGGCGCCAAACGAGGTCGACGATGGGGTCAGCAGCTTGAAGGTCCACAAATCATCGACCACCGAATTGGCGGCGAAATTGGTGGTGATCGATGCCCGCGTATCGAAGCCGCTCGGGTCCAGGATACCCAGATTGTAGGTGGCCGCCGATGCGCTGAACGATGCTGCAGCCAGAATGCCTGCCGCGATAAATTTCAATTTCATAAATTATCCCTTAAAAGTAATTTATGGCCGCCAAGTGGGCCAGCCATCGCTTTAGTACTGAAAGTACCAAGCGGAATGGTAGCATAAAGACATTAAATTACTTGTAATTATTTTATCGAAATTTCATTTATTGAAAGTGTTTCCTCTATGAAATGGTTATGAGTCAAGATGAATTTCCAGGTGAAAATAGTTACCCTTGGATACTCGTTGTTGACTTATGGTTAAAGCAGATTGCGCGCTTCTTGTTATGCGCCGGTCTCCTCCTCCGGCTCCACCACCTCGGCCGGTACCGGTTCGGACGCTGGCGCGGCAGCTTGTGGCGGTGGAAACAAGGCGGGCGGTGTGGTGGAGGACGGTGCGGCGGCGTCTGCCGGCGCCAGCGGCAGCCCTGCCGGCGCCAGCGGCAGCCCTGCCGGCGGCACGGGCCCACCGGCGACAAACTGCCACTCGGACAGGTGCGACCTGCCTTCGAAACCGGTGAAACGGGCCTCGAAATTACCCACTTTCAAAGGCGCGGACGACGACAGGCTATGCACGCCGATGATGCCCTGGCTGCCGGGCTGGTATAGCAAGCCCCACTCGGCGCGCCCCGTGATGGGGTCCACATACAGCTTGCGCAAATGCCGGCGCACTTGCGGAAAGCGGGGGTCGCGCAGCAAGGCAGCCAGGCTCGGCGGCTGCTGCGGCTGGCCGGCTGGCGTGGCGCCCGCGTAACTCTGCAGCGCATCGACAAACTGCGCGCCGATGTCGAGCAATTCCTGCTCGGCCGCCTGGCGCTGCAGCAGGGAACCCATCTTCAGCCCGGCCGCCCCCACGAGGCCCAGGATGGCCACCAGGATGATCAGGCCCAGGTAAGTGAAACCACGCTGGCGGCGCGCAGGACGGTGCATGGCCGCTACCAGTCGGCGAACGGCGTGCCGCTGCGGTCCTTGCCGGGCGCGCCGCTTTTCACGTCATACACCTGGCCCGGCGTGTCGTCGGGTGGCGGCACGATGAGCCAGCTGCTGTCGCTGTCCGTGATGGGGTCGATGGGCATGGCGCGCAGATATTTCTTTTCCACCAGTTGCTCCAGCGTATCGGGATAACGGCCCGTATCGCCGTGGAACTGGTCGATGGTCGCGCGCAGGTTGCGCAAGTTATCGGCCAGCACGGTTTCCTTCGCCTTGTCGAGGCTGGGAAAATAGCGGGGCACGGCCAGGGTCAGCAGCAGCGCCACGATGCCGAGCACCACCAGCAACTCGATCAGGGTAAAGCCGCGCGTGCGGGCGCGGTCATGTACGGGCATGGTTCACCATAGACGGTAAGGCACGTTGTTCAGGCCGGTCTTGTTGGAAGTCGAGTACACATCGTAGACATCGTCGCCCTCGCGCGGTTCGGCCGCTTCGCTGGCGTAGCTGCGCTTGCCCCACGTTTGCGCATCACTGAGGCCAGCATCCGCATTGAACGGGTCGCGCGGCACGCGGCGCAGGAAAAACAGCTTGCTGCGCTTCGGGTTGCGCTGGTCCGGCACGCCCTCGACCAGCAATTCCAGGCTTTTCGGATAGCCGCTGACGTCGGGCGCGCGCAGGACGCGGCCCTCGTCGCCGGCCCGTTTATAGGCGTCGAGCCCCTGGCGGATCTCGCGCAACGCGCGCCGCAGCTCCTGCTCCTGGCGCCGCTGCACCGTCACCTGCGTGACGGGGATCACCAGGGTGGCCAGCACGCCCAGGATGGTCAGGGTCACCAGCAGCTCGATCAGGGTGAAGCCGCCTCGCCCGCCTTGCGCTTGCGCCAGTCTCATTTGGCGGGAGGCGGCGCCACCGGCACCGGCTGGCTGGACGAGAACGGCAAAGGCGCCGCCTGCAGCGGCACGGGCTGGCCAGCCGGTATCGGCAAGGGAGAGGCGGCCGGCTCGGGCGACGGCGCCACGTCCGGCGCCGGCACGCTCTGCGGCAAGGCCGCTGGCACCTGGCCGGGCGCCATCATCGGCTGCGCCGGCGCCGGCTGCATGCCGACGGCCGACGGGCCGGAACGCACGATCACCGTGCCCGGCATCTGCGTGGGCGCCTTGGCCGCCATGTCGGGCCGGCGGCGGAAGCTGCCCTCGGTGCCAGCGGAAAACTCCGACTCCTTCGCTTCCGGACGCTGCACCGTGCGCACCAGGTGCGGCGTGATCGACAGCACGATTTCCGTCTTCTGGCTGTCGTCCTTGCTGCTGCCGAACAGCCGCCCCAGCACGGGGATGTCGCCCAGGCCCGGCACCTTGTTACCCGAGCTGCGCTCTTCATTGTTGATCAGGCCCGCCAGCACCTGGTTTTCACCATCCTTCAATTGCAGCATGGTCGACGCCTGGCGCGTGCCAATCTGGTACAGGGTCGAGCCGCTGCGGGTGGTGGTCGCCGCCCCCAGGTTGCTCACTTCCAGCGAGATGCGGATGCCCACTTCATTGTTCAAATAAATGGTCGGCTCGGCGTTCACCGTCAGGCCCACGTCCAGGTAGCTGACCGACTCGGACGCGAAGCCGCCCGTGCCCGGCGAAATGGTGGTGGTCACCACGGGTACCCTGTCGCCGATGACGAATTTCGCCTTTTCACGGTTGCGTACGCGGATGCGCGGGTTGGCCAGGATGTTCGCGTCACCATCCGTCTTGTTGGCGTTTGCCGTCACGGACAGGTCACTCACGCCGATGGTGCGCTGATTCAGTCTATTCAAGTCGCTGATGGTCAGCCCGATCCCGCCCGAGGTGGAAAGCGGCGTCAGGGTCAGGCTCGATGGCCAGGCCACGCCCAGTTCCATCAGGCGGCTGCGCTTGACTTCGAGGATTTCCAGCTCCAGCACCACTTCCGCCTCGGGCACGTCCTGCAGCGCGATCAGGCGCTCGGCCAGGCGGATCGCCTCGGGCGTGTCGCGCACGATGACGAGGTTGAGTTTTTCATCGGCCACCACGTCGCGCGTCTTCAAAATGGTCTTGAGCGTGTTGGCCACCTGCCTGGCGTCCGCGTTCGCCAGGAAGAAGGTCTTTACCAGCACTTCCTGGTACTCCTTCAATTTTGCCGCCACGTTCGGGTAAATCAGAATCGTGTTCGCATCCATCACCTGCTGTTCCAGCTGGTTCGTCACCAGCAGGAAGTAGACGGCCGATTCCACCGTGCTGTTTTTCAGGAAGATCGACGTTTTCGCATCCGCCTTGACGTCCTTGTCGAAGACGAAATTGAGGCCGGAACGGCGCGCGATCAGCTCGAACACCTGTTTTAACGGCGCGTCGCGAAACTCGATGGTGATCGGCTGCTTGTACGACTTGGCCAGGCCCGATTCGACGACGGGCGGCGCCGTCTTTTCATCGACTTCACGCAGCAGCGCGCGCGCGCCGGCGTGATTCGGCTGCTCCGTCAGGATGGCGTTCAGGCGCTGGCGCGCGGGGTCGTAGCGCTTGGCGTCGATATCCTTCTGCGCTTCGGCCAGCAGCTTGCCCTGGCGCTGCTCGCGCTCGAGCGCGCGCAAGCCGCTGTTGGCGCGCTCGTTCTGCGCATCGATTTCCAGCACACTCATGAAGGAAGCGCGCGCCAGCTCGCCCTGCCCCGTTTGCGCCTGGCGCTCGGCCTGCTGCAAGCGGCTGCCGGTTGCCCGTTCGCGCGCCTGCAAGTAGGCGCTGCGGTATTGCGCGTTGCCGGGATCCTGCCGCAGCGCTTCCTGCAACTTTTGCAGGCCAGCCGGCACCTGATCTTGCGCAATCAGCTCGCGCCCGTCGCGGTAAGCTTGCTGCCCGGCGCAGCCGGACAGCAACAAGAGCAGCAGCGCCGATGAAAAGGAACGAGACATCACTCGGAAACTCCAATGTTGAGCTGCTGAACCTGGTTCAACGGCAGATAAGTGAGCGTCATGACGGGCGGCGCGATCGTCACGACCTTGTAGGCGCCATCGATGACGGTATGGGCGCGCACGATATACGTCTTGTCGGCGCGCGACAAAAACACTTCCCAGGCGCCATCGGCGGCCGCCTTGCCCAGATAGACGAAGGGCAGCGGCGGCGCCATCGGCGGTGGTGGCGGCGGTGGCGCGACGGCTACGATTTTCGGCGGCGGCGGATTCCAGTTCTGGCTCTGGAAGACAGCGGCAGCGCCATCGGCGCCGCCAAACGTCTCGCCCTCCTCGCCCGCCACTTCGCTGCGCGGCAGCAGGGCCAGGATGGCCGGCTGCGCGGCCGGTGCCCTGGCGGCAGCATGGCGCGCGGGCGCGACGGCCCGCTCGACCGCCTCGGCCACCTCGGCCACGGGCTGGCGCTCGCCAAACAACAGCAAGGCGCCCGCGCCCAGCACGCCGGCCAGCATGAGACGATGGCGCGGGGTCAAGGAGCTTCTCCCGCGCTGTCAGCTAAATAAAAAGTCAGGCGCAAGCGCGCTTCGAGTTGCGTATCGGCGATCTGCTCGCGGCGGAAACTCAGTTCGTCGAGCGAAGCAAAGGGAACGGCGCGCAGCGCTTGCAGCGCGAACTGCGACACGGCCGCATAACTGCCTTTCAGCGGCAAGCTCACCTGGTATGTCGCGACCCTGCTGGCCTTGTCGTAACCACTCTTGTATTCACCCTGCGCCAGCAGCAGGCCGTTTTTCGCGGCCAGGTCGAACAGCTGCTTGACTTGCTGCTCCGCGTGGCGCTGCTGTCCCAA
>NZ_JABXFH010000047.1:0-47092 GCF_013372745.1 Janthinobacterium sp. BJB401
CGGACCCGACGGGTCCGACCCCTTGTCAAATTACTCAGCCAGCGACGCCATGTCAATCACAAAACGATATCTGACATCGCTTTTGACCACGCGCTCAAACGCCTCATTGATATCCTGGATGCGGATGATCTCGATGTCCGACACAATATTGTGCTTGCCGCAGAAATCCAGCATTTCCTGGGTTTCCTTGATCGAGCCGATCATGGAGCCGGACAGGCTGCGGCGCGCGCCCACCAGGCCGAAGGCGTTCACGGGCGGCACGGCGCCGTCCGGGATGCCGACGATGACCATGTTGCCGTCGACTTTCAGCAGGTTGATGTACTGGTTCCAGTCGATGGACGCGCCCACGGTGCAGATGATCAGGTCGAACGTGCCGGCCAGTTTGGTGAACGTTTCCGCATCGTTGGTGGCGTAGTAATGGTCGGCTCCCAGGCGCAGGCCGTCTTCGCGCTTCGACAGGGTCTGGCTCAGTACCGTCACTTCGGCGCCCATGGCGTGGGCGATTTTCACGCCCATGTGGCCCAGGCCGCCCATGCCCAGGATGGCGACCTGCTTGCCAGGACCGGCCTTCCAGTGGTTCAGCGGCGAGTACAAGGTGATACCGGCGCACAGCAGCGGCGCGGCCGCGTCCAGCGGCAGGTTGTCGGGAATCGACAGCACATAGCCTTCCTTGACGACGATGCTGTCCGAGTAGCCGCCCTGCGTGGCCGTCTTGCCGTCCGCTTCCAGACCGTTGTAGGTCTGGATCAGGCCTGGCATGTACTGTTCCAGGTCCACGTTGCGCGTCTTGCAGGTGGTGCAGGAATCGACGAAGCAGCCCACGCCCACATGGTCGCCCACCTTGAACTTGCTGACGTTGGCGCCGACGGCCGTGACGACGCCGGCGATTTCATGGCCGGGCACCATCGGGAAGGCGGCGCCGCCCCATTCGTCGCGCGCCTGGTGGATGTCGGAGTGGCACACGCCGCAGTATTTAATCGAGATGGCCACGTCGTCTTCGCGCGGGGCGCGGCGCTCGAACGTGAACGGTTGCAGTGCGGAAGTCGGGCCCAGTGCGGCGTAGCCTTTGGCGATGGTGGTCATGAAAACTCCTGTATCTAGATGTGTGTGACGAGGGGGACGCGTGCCATGCAGGCGATTGCACAAGTGTGCCCGAGAAGCCGGCCCGCCGTTACCGCGATCCTGCAAGACCTTTGCACGATCCTCCAAATCTGCGTAAGATCAGCCCCTGCCCTTCTCTTCTCTTCTCTTCTCTTCTCTTCTTAGCCTCACGCATACTGAACACCATGTCCCCGCCACTTACTCCACAAGATGAAATCGCCGCCCTGATCAGCCGCCACGCGCCGCGCACGGGCGACTACGCGACGGCCATCGGCAACCTCAGTTTCCACCGCCAGTCGTCGGTCACGGAATCGCTGTTCCATGCAGCGCGCCCCAGCGTGGCCATCATCGCGCAGGGCGCGAAAGACGTCACCCTGGGCACGGAAACCTTCCACTACAGCCGCATGCAGTATCTGCTGACGTCCGTCGACCTGCCGGTGCAAGTGCGCGTGGTGGAAGCGAGCGAAGACAAGCCGCACCTGTGCGTGGTGCTCGGCATCGACATCGCCGACGTGGCCGCGCTGCTCGACAGCGACAGCGCGGCGCAGCAGAAAATCCTGCCCGCCACGCGCGGCATTTCCGTCAGCGACGTGTCGGCCGAGCTGCTCGACGCCATGCTGCGCCTCGTGCGCCTGCTCGACAAACCGGGGGAAATCGCCACCTTGGCGCCCTTGATCCGCCGCGAGCTGACGTACCGCCTGCTCAATGGCCCCGTCGGCGCGCGCCTGCGGCACATGGCGCTGGCCAGCAGCCAGTCGCACCAGGTGGGGCAAGCCATCGACTGGATCAAGCACAATTATTGCGAGCCGCTGCGCATCGAGCACCTGGCCGGCATGGCGAACATGAGCATGTCGTCGCTGCACCACCACTTCAAGGCGATTACCGCCATGACGCCGATGCAGTACCAGAAGCTGCTGCGATTGCAGGAAGCGCGGCGCCTCATGCTGGTCGAGCAGATCGACGCGGGCACGGCCGGCTACCGGGTCGGCTACGCCAGCGAATCGCAGTTCAGCCGCGAATACAGCCGCCAGTTCGGCCGCGCGCCCATGCGCGACGTGGGCCAGGTGCGCGCGCAGCTGAGCGGAGCCACAGCCTATTCCGGCTTGCCGTAAGCGCCGCCGCCCGGCGTCTCGATCACGAACACGTCGCCCGCCTGCATATCGGTCTTGCCGATATGCGCCAGGTGCTCCACCGTGCCGTCCGCCCGCTCCACGTAATTGCGTCCCAGCGCACCCGCCGCGCCGCCATCCATGCCGAAAGGCGGATGGATGCGGTTGTTCGACAGGATCGCCGCCGTCATGGGTTCCAGGAAGCGCACCCGGCGCACGCCGCCATTGCCGCCCTGCCAGCGCCCCGCCCCGCCCGACCCTGCGCGGATGCTGTAGCTGTCCAGCCGCACAGGAAAGCGCCACTCGAGGATTTCCGGATCCGTCAGGCGCGAATTGGTCATGTTCGTCTGCACCACGTCCGTGCCGTCAAACCCTGGGCCGGCGCCCGAGCCGCCCGATATCGTCTCGTAATACTGGTACTTTTCGCTGCCGAAGGTGAAATTGTTCATCGTCCCCTGCGAGGCTGCCATCGCCCCCAGCGCGCCATACAGGGCATTCGTGATGCAGGTCGAGGTTTCCACATTGCCCGACACGACGGAGGCCGGATACTGCGGATTGAGCATGGAGCCGGACGGGATGATTACCGTGAGCGGCTTCAGGCAGCCCGCGTTCAGGGGAATCTCGTCGTCGACCAGGGTGCGGAACACGTACAACACGGCCGCCATGCAGACGGCGGACGGCGCATTGAAGTTGTTGGGCAACTGGCTGGACGTTCCCGTGAAGTCGATGACGGCGCTGCGCCGCGCCACGTCGACCCTGATCGCCACCTGGATGCGCGCGCCGTTGTCCAGGTCCAGCGCGTAGCTGCCATCCTTCAAGGTCGTGATGACCCTGCGCACGGCTTCCTCGGCATTGTCCTGCACGTGGCCCATGTAGGCCTGCACGACAGCCAAGCCGAAATGCGCGACCATCTTGTGCAGTTCTTCGGCCCCCTTCTGGTTGGCCGCCACCTGGGCGCGCAGGTCAGCCACATTCTGCTGCGGATTGCGCACCGGCCAGCTGGCGCCCACCAGCAGGGCCAGTGTTTCCGCCTCCCGCAACATACCCGTGACGCCGTCGACCAGCTTGAAATTATCGATCAACACGCCCTCTTCCTCGATGCGCGTGGAGTCGGGCGGCATGGAGCCCGGTGTCGTGCCGCCGATGTCCGCATGGTGGCCGCGCGAACCGACATAGAACAGGATGGCAGTACCCTCCTCATCGAACACGGGCGAGATTACCGTGACGTCGGGCAAGTGCGTGCCGCCGTGGTACGGGTCGTTCAGCATGAAGACGTCGCCCGGCCGCATGGTTCCAGCATTGCGCGTCATGACGGTGCGGATGCTCTCGCCCATGGACCCCAGGTGTACGGGCATATGCGGCGCATTCGCGATCAAATGACCTTGCGCATCGAAGATGGCGCAGCTGAAGTCGAGCCGTTCCTTGATGTTGACGGAATGGGCCGTATTTTGCAGGCGCAGGCCCATCTGCTCGGCAATCGACATGAACAGATTATTGAAAATTTCCAGCATCACGGGGTCGGCTTGCGTCCCGATGGCGCGCCGCTCCGGGAGGGCGGCGACCCTGCGCAAGATCAAATGGCCGTGCGCCGTGACGTCCGCGCGCCAGCCCGGTTCGATCACGGTGGTGGCGTTGGCGTCGCTGACGATGGCCGGGCCATCGATGCTATCGCCGGGGCGCAGGCTGTCTGCCCCATACAGGCCGCTGTCGCGCCACGCGCCGGCGCAGTACATGGCCACCGTCTGCATGGGCGCCAGCACGCCTGCACGCGGTGCATGGACCGGCGCGGCCACTTGCGGCGCATCGGACGCGCCGATGGCTTCCACGGAAATGGCCTCGACGATCAAGGCGCGCGCCGGCATCAAAAAGGAAAAGCGTTTTTTGTAGGCCGCTTCAAACTGCGCCTGCATGCCGGCGGCCGTGTCGAACAGCACGACGAGGGCCGAATCCGTGCCCTCATAGCGCAGGTGCACTCGCGACACCAGCGCGATGCGTTCCTGCCCCACGCCCTGGCGCAGCAAGTCGCCGCGCGCCAGTTCGCCCAATTGCGCGAAATCGCCGGCCAGATCCGCGCCCAGGGCCGCCTCGATGGCGCGCTCGCGCATGGCGCTCTGGTCGGCCAGGCCCATGCCGTAGGCCGACATCACGCCCGCCAGGCTGTGGATGAAGACCGTGCGCATGCCCAGCGCATCGGCCACCAGGCAGGCGTGCTGGCCGCCCGCGCCGCCAAAGCTGGTGAGCGTATATTCGGTGACGTCGTGGCCGCGCTGCACGGAAATCTGCTTGATGGCGTTGGCCATGTTCCCTACGGCGATGGCGATGTAACCTTCGGCCACCTGTTCCGGGGTGCTGTCTACCGTGCGCGCCAGCGCTTCGAACTGGGTGCGCACGGTGGCGGCGTCCAGCGCTTCATTGGCGTCGGGGCCGAAGACGCGGGGGAAGAAGGCGGGCTGCAGCTTGCCCAGCATGACGTTGCAGTCGGTGACGGCCAGCGGGCCGCCGCGCCGGTAGCTGGCAGGGCCGGGATTGGCGCCCGCGCTGTCCGGCCCCACCTTGTAGCGGGCGCCGTCGAAATGCAGGATGGAGCCGCCGCCGGCCGCCACCGTGTGGATGCTCATCATGGGCGCGCGCATGCGCACGCCGGCGATCTGCGTCTCGAACACGCGTTCGAACTCGCCCGCGTAATGCGACACGTCGGTGGAGGTGCCGCCCATATCGAAGCCGATGACTTTATCGAAGCCGGCCAGGGCGCTGGCGCGCACCATGCCGACGATGCCGCCCGCGGGGCCGGACAAGATGCTGTCCTTGCCCTGGAAGGCGCGCGCATCCGTCAGGCCGCCGTTCGACTGCATGAATTGCAGGTGCACGCCGGGCAGCTCCATCGCCAGCTGGTCGACGTAGCGGCGCAAAATCGGCGACAGATAGGCGTCGACCACCGTGGTGTCGCCGCGCGCCACCAGTTTCATCATGGGGCTGACCTCGTGCGATACGGAGACCTGCGTAAAACCCACTTCGCGCGCCAGCTGCGCCACCCGCGCCTCGTGCGCGTGGTAGCGGTAGCCGTGCATCAGCACGACCGCGATGGCGCGCACGCCACGCGCATAAGCCTGTTCCAGCGCGGCGCGCGCGGCGGGTTCGTCGAGCGGGGTCACGACTTCACCGTGGGCGCCCGTGCGTTCATTGATCTCGATCACGTCGCCGTACAGCAGTTCCGGCAGGATGATCTGGCGCGCAAACAGCTGCGGGCGGTTCTGGTAGGCGATGCGCAAGGCGTCGCGAAAACCACGCGTGATGGCCAGCACGGTCGGCTCGCCCTTGCGTTCGAGCAGCGCATTGGTCGCCACCGTGGTGCCCATCTTGATGGCGCCCACCCGTTCGACGGGCAGCGGCGCGTCAGGCGCCAGGTCCATCAAATGGCGCATGCCGGCCAGCGCCGCGTCGCGGTACTGGCCCGGATTCTCCGACAGCAGTTTATGCGTGGCCAGGCTGCCGTCAGGACGGCGCGCCACGATGTCCGTAAAGGTGCCGCCCCGGTCGATCCAGAATTGCCAGTCCATCATCCTGCCCCCGTGCCTGTGTGAGATCCTATGTGAGATGGCTATTGTAGCCGCACAATTTACGGCGCACCGCAGGCGTGCGCGCCTTGCCTTTCGCCCGCTTCGGCCTTATGTTGAAGACATGCTGACTAACGGAACACGCGCCATGCCCCTGATTGACTCTTCCACACCGCTGTACTCCATCGCCGAACTGCGCGCCATCGAACAAGCGGCCATGCGCGACCTGCCGCAAGGGCTGCTGATGCAGCGCGCGGGCCAGGCTGCCGCCAGTGCCGCCCTGAAGCTGCTGCACGCCCAGGAAGATGGCGACGACGTGGGCCACCGGCGCGTCCTGGTGCTGGCTGGCCCCGGCGACAACGGCGGCGATGCGCTGGAAGCGGCCGCGCACCTGGCCGGCAGCGGCACCGAGGTGCTCGTCTGGCTGGCGCCCGAGGCGCAAGCCACGTCGCCCGAACGCGAACAGGCGCTGAGCCGCGCGCGCAACAGCGCCGCGCGCTTGATGGAAGCGGCAACGTCCATGGCCTCGGCCGCGGTGGGCGCGGCGCCATGGCACCTCGTCATCGATGGCCTGTTCGGCATCGGCGCGTCGCGTCCCCTCGACGGCGAATGCCGCGACATGGCGCAGCTGGTCAACAATCTCGATTGCCCCGTGCTGGCGCTCGACGTGCCCAGCGGCCTGCACGCAGACACGGGCGCCATCGACGGCGTCGCCATCCGCGCCACGCATACGCTCACCTTCATCGGCGACAAGCCGGGCCTGCACACGGCGCATGGCCGCGACCATGCGGGGGAAGTGGAAGTGGCCGCGCTGGCCATCGACCCTTCCCTGCTGCCCGCGGCGAAGGCGCAGCTGGGTGGCCTGCACCTGTTCGCGCGCCAGCTGCAGCCACGCCGGCAAAACACGCACAAGGGCAGCTACGGCAGTGTGGCCATCATCGGCGGCGCGCAAGGCATGGCAGGCGCGCCCATCCTGGCGGCCCGCACGGCCCTGCATGCGGGCGCGGGACGCGTCTACATCGCCTTTCCCGACGCACCGCCCGCCTTCGACAGCGGCCAGCCGGAGCTGATGTGCCGGCACGCCAGGGACGTGGATTTCTCGGGCCTGCACTTCGCGGCGCTGGTGGCCGGTCCCGGCCTCGGCGACAAGGCCGGCACGGTGGAACTGCTGCAGCGTGCCATTGACAGCGACAGTCCGCTGCTGCTGGACGCGGACGCGCTGAACCTGATGGCGGCCGAGCCGGAGCTGCAATCGGCGCTGGCCGTGCGCACGGGCGCGGGAGCGACGATATTGACGCCGCACCCGCTGGAAGCGGCACGCCTGCTCGACATGACGGTGGCCGAGGTCCAGGCCGACCGCCTGGGCGCGGCGCGCCAGCTGGCAACGCAGCTGGGCGCCATCGTGGTATTGAAAGGCTCGGGCACGGTGATCGCCGCACCCGACGGCCAGGTCGTCGTCAACAACACAGGCGGCCCCGCGCTGGCAACGGCCGGCACCGGCGACGTCTTGTCCGGCCTGTGCGGCAGCCTGCTGGCGCAAGGCTGGCCGGAATGGGAAGCGGCGATAGGCGCCGTGTGGCTGCACGGCGCGGCGGCCGATGCACTGGTGGCCGCAGGCAGCGGCCCCATTGGCTTGACGGCCGGGGAATTGATCCCGGCGATACGCAGGTTGATCAATGCCTTGTCGGCATAAGCTTTGGCGCGGGTGTGTTGGATTACGCTGCGCTAATCCAACCTACAGCTGCGGTGAACGATGGCCGGGTAGGTCGGATTAGCGGAACGCGTAATCCGACAACCACCACCAGCAATCACACCAATCGACCAGCCGCAATCGTAATCGTCCGCCCGCAACGGGCCGCGATCGAGCTGTCATGCGTGACGAGCACCAGGGTCGATCCCCGTTCGCGGTTCAACTCGAACATCAGCTGGATCACGGCCTCGCCGGTGGCGGCGTCCAGGCTGCCCGTCGGCTCGTCGGCGAACAACAGCGGCGGTTCCGTGACGAAGGCGCGGGCCAGGGCCACGCGTTGCTGCTCGCCGCCGGACAGGTATTTCGGATAGTGTTTCAGGCGGCTGCCCAGGTTGACTCTGCCCAGCATGGCTTGCGCCTTTTCCTTCGCGTCCAGGTCGCCGCGCAATTCCAGCGGCAGCATGACGTTTTCCAGCGCCGTCAGGTGGGCCAGCAGCTGGAAGGACTGGAACACGAAACCGAGCTTTTCCTTGCGGAAACCGGCGCGGCCGTCTTCGTCGAGGGCGAAGATATCGGTGCCATCGAGGATGACCTTGCCCTCGCTGGGCGTGTCGAGTCCCGCCAGCAAGCCCAGCAAGGTGGACTTGCCGGAACCGGAAGCGCCGACGATGGCCAGCGTCTCCGCCGTTTGCACGGTAAAATCGACTTGATGCAGGATGGTCAGCTCACCATCGGCATCGGGTACGCGCTTGGCCAGCTGGACCACTTCGATGGCCGGCCGGGCATTTTGGCTGTTGGGTGCGGCGGGCCGCTGGGCCGCTGCGTCTGATGGGAGAAAACTGGTGGAAGTCGCTTTAGGGAATTCGGGCATGCTGATCTATCTTAAAAAATTTCGTGAACAAATAAGTGTCGAGGGCAGCAGCCGCATGCGGCGGCGCGCGCTGTCCCTGCTTCCTGCGGCAGCCCTGCTGCTGGTGTCAGGCATGACGAACGCCTATTCTGCACCAAAAACGCTGCTGGTGCTCGGCGACAGTCTCTCGGCCGAGTATGGGCTGGCACGGGGCACGGGCTGGGTGGCGCTGCTGGAACAGCGGCTGCAAGCGCAAAAGAACGACACGCGCATCGTCAATGCCAGCATCAGCGGCGAGACCACCAGCGGCGGCCGGGCACGCCTGCCTGCGCTGCTGGCCAAGCACCAGCCCGACGTCGTGCTGATCGAACTGGGCGCCAACGACGGCTTGCGCGGCTTGCCCGTGGCGGCCGCCGAAGCGAATCTGCGCGCCATGGGCGAGGCGGCCAAAAAATCGGGCGCGCAGTTGGTGCTGGTGGGCATGCGCATGCCGCCCAACTATGGCCGCGCCTATGGCGAGCAGTTTTATGGCGTGTACGGCAAGCTGGCCAAGGAATGGAAGGCGCCACTCGTGCCCTTCATGTTCGAAGGCATCGCCGACCAGCCGCAGTTGTTCCAGGCCGACCGCATGCACCCGAATGCGCAGGCGCATCCGACGATTTTAAAGAATATCTGGCCGCGGCTGGCGCCGTTGCTGGACGCGAAGTAAGCCGGTTGTTGACGTTAGCTCTAGCCCGAGGCAAAAATCCGGGGTCAGACCCGGCGGGTCTGACCCCAGCTTTACGCTGGTGGTCATGGTAAATTCATTGACACGCACATTCCACAGACAAAAAAATAGCCGCTCGAAAGCGGCTATTTTTATGGGCTAAAACTGATTACGGCGCTTCCGGCGCTGCTGCAACCGGCGCGGTGACCGGCTTGACGATCTTCACCTTGGCCTTGGCTTTCAGGTACTCGACGTAATCGAACATTTCCTGTTGTGCCAGGATGCCGCTGATCTGGTCTTTCTCTTGCTGGCGGCGTGCTGCATCCACTTGCGCCGGCTGCTGCACCTTGGCGATGCGGTAGATGCCATAGCCCAGGGCTGGCAGGTCCACACCCACGTAGGCTGGCAGCTTGCTCGTGTCCGCTTTCATGACTTGCGCGATGGCGGCACGGTTGATGCCGTCCAGCTTGCTGCGCGATACCCATTGCGCCGCGCCGAAACCGGTCGCGTCGCCCGAAGCCTTCAAGGCGGCCAGCTTGGTCTCGCCCGCTTTCTTGGCCAGCTTTTCCGCTTCTTCCAGGGTCACGCGCTGACGGATCATCGCTTCGACTTCGGCCAGCGGACGCTTGCTGGCAGGCTTGAATTCCACCACGCGACCGGCGATCAGCACGTTAGGAGCGACGGTCACGGCTTCCGTGTTGCGCTTGTCTTTCAGCGAATCGTTCGAGAAGATGGCGGTCAGGAACTTGGCGTTGTTGAACGGCGCCTTGCCCAGTGCTGGCGACGGCGTCCGCGACAGGTTGGCGACGCTTTCCACTTTCAGTTTCAGCTTGTCGGCCACCGGCTTCAGGCTGTCCGATTGCTCGTAGACCGTGTTGGTGAACGTTTCCGCCATTTCCGAGTATTTCTTGGCAGCGAATTGCTTGCGCAGGTCGGCCGTGATCTCGCCGCGTACTTCATCGAGCGCACGCACGTGCTGTGGCTTGAGCGAGGTCACGGTCAGGATGTGGAAGCCGAAATCGGAAGCGACGACGTCGCTGATTTCACCCTGCTTGAGTTTCGCGACGGCATTGAGCAACGGCGTAGGCAAGCCATCCTTGCCAATCACGCCCAGGTCGCCGCCCTGTTCCGCGGACGCCGGATCTTCCGACTTGGCCTTGGCCACGGCGGCAAAGCTGGCAGGCGTCTTGCGCACGTCAGCCAGGATGGCTTCAGCCTTGGCCTTGGCGGCTGCCTTGTCGGCGGCCGATGCGTCTTTCTTGACGGCGACGAGGATATGGCTGGCCTGACGCGCTTCTTCCGTCGTGTAGGCTTTCTGGTTCTTCGCGTAGTAGCCGGTCACGTCGGCGTCGGTGACGTCGACTTGCTCGCCGGCGGCGCTGTCGTCAAGCACAACGTACTCGATCTTGGCTTGTTCCGGGATCTCGAAGAACTTGCTGTTCTTGTCATAGAAAGCCTTGATCATGGCGT
Organism: Janthinobacterium sp. BJB401; assembly: GCF_013372745.1. NCBI lineage: Bacteria > Pseudomonadati > Pseudomonadota > Betaproteobacteria > Burkholderiales > Oxalobacteraceae > Janthinobacterium > Janthinobacterium sp. BJB401. Next base: position 10,481 of record NZ_JABXFH010000047.1, read on the forward strand.
CCGTCACTTTGACTTCCGACACGTACTGGGCGATCGGCAGCAACAGTTCCTGCACTTCACGCTCTTCCGAGGTGATGTCGGACAGGCGTTTGGAGACGGTGCTTGGCGCGAAGGCGGTGCCTTGCACGGCGCCGGCCAGTTGCTGCAGGGCCAGGTCGCTGCGGCGGCGCGCATCGTACATCTGCGGCGTCATGCCTTGGGCGGCCAGCATGGCCTTGTAGCGTTCCAGGTCGAATTTACCGTCCGGCAAGGTCAAGCCTGGGATTTCCAGCACTTCCTTTTGCAGCACGGCATCGCTGATGACCAGGTGGCTACGGCCCACTTCGGCGGCCACGGCGCGCTCGGCGATCAGGTTGTCGAGGATGCTCTGGCGCGCTTCCGGCGTGTCAAACATTTTCTGGTCGAACTGCTCGCCCATCATCTGGCGGTAGCGGTCGATCTGCTGGCGTTGCGCTTCTTCATATTGCTGCTGCGTAACGACCTGGTCGCCGACCTTGGCGATGGTGTTCGCGCCATCGCCGAAGCTTTGGTAGCCGCTGATACCGACCAGTGCAAAAGACGGGACGATGACCAGCATCAGGAGAAACTGCATCAAGCGTCGATGGGTACGAATAAATTCAAACATGGTCAGCCAATTCGGGATGAGTGGATCACTATAAAAAAAGGCGAACATGCGTTCGCCTTGATTTCTTCGGCGGAATGGACGGGACAGATGTCCACTTCCCCTTTAGATTCAACAACTTGGCGCTGGAACTAAAGCAGGATTCTGACGCCCAAGCCATTATCTCCTGATTCTACAATGCCCATAGCGCTATAGCAAGAGTAAATCAGGGCGCGCGCCCTGCCCTGGCGCCGCCTGGACGGCAAGGCGCCGGACTCGGGCATTTAACCGGACGCAGCTTAAAGCGGATTTAAATGCGGGTGTTTTTATTCAAAACGGCAGGACGGGATTTTAAAAGCAGGCGCGCCGAGATAATCTGGCGCTGAAAAAGAAAAACCCGCGCTACTTATTCAGCAGCGCGGGCTTCTATATTCTGGCGGAGCGGACGGGACTCGAACCCGCGACCCCCGACGTGACAGGCCGGTATTCTAACCAACTGAACTACCACTCCTTAAGAGCGTATTTTTTTGGCGGAGCGGACGGGACTCGAACCCGCGACCTCCGACGTGACAGGCCGGCATTCTAACCAACTGAACTACCACTCCGAAAAATACACAGTACTACTTGCATTTGTATCCAGGGTTGTTATTCGAAGAACTTCAACCCTGAAATCGCGGCACCCGTAGGCGCCGCCAAATGTTTCCGGTGATTGTCACCTCACCGAAGTCCGTTAGTTTACAGCATCCTTCAAAGCTTTACCAGCTTTAAATTTTGGAACTTTTGCAGCTTCGATCGTGATCGCTTCTTTCGTACGCGGATTGCGGCCGGTACGCTCAGCGCGTTCGCTGACCGAGAAAGTGCCAAAACCAACCAGCGTCACGCTGTCGTTGTTTTTCAAAGTTTCCGTCACGCCGCCGATAACAGCGTCGAGTGCGCGCGCAGCGGCGGCTTTGGAAATGTCAGCTTTTTCAGCAATGTGGTCGATCAATTCAGTCTTGTTCACTAGCATCCCCAATTACAAAGGTATAAAACGTTTACCGTATCGTTGCGGCACTTTTGGCACCACAGCTGTCCGGCGAAAAAAATGTGCAGGCGTATTAAACAAGCCACACTGTATATGTGTCAAGCGCTTTGGGGGCGCAATTCACGTTTCAATATAAAACAAGCGCTCTAAAAGCGCTTGTTTGGGGAAAACAGGGGTAAAACGTTAGTGTTTTACTACCTCGCCGGCCGCGTCAGGCTTGGCCGCGGCGGCCGTGACAGCCTCCACCGCAGCGACATCCGCCAACGCTTCAGGCATGCGTTCGAGGGCGATTTCCAGCACTTTGTCGATCCAGCGCACGGGTACGATCTCCAGTTTGTTCTTGACGTTGTCCGGAATGTCGGCCAGGTCTTTCACATTCTGCTCTGGAATCAGGACCGTCTTGATGCCGCCGCGATGGGCCGCCAGCAGCTTTTCTTTCAGGCCGCCGATCGGCAATACTTCGCCGCGCAAGGTGATCTCGCCCGTCATCGCCACGTCGGCGCGCACGGGAATGCCCGTGAAGACCGACACCATCGCCACCGTCATGGCCGCGCCAGCCGAAGGACCATCCTTCGGTGTCGCGCCTTCCGGCACGTGGATGTGGATGTCGCTCTTCTCGAACACGTCCGCCTTGATGCCCAGGCGCTGTGCCCGGCTGCGCACCACCGTGCGGGCCGCCTCGATCGACTCTTTCATGACGTCGCCCAGGGTACCCGTGCGGATGATGCCACCCTTGCCCGGCATCGACACGGCTTCGATGGTCAGCAGATCGCCGCCCACTTCCGTCCATGCCAGACCAACCACCTGGCCGACCTGGTTTTCTTTCTCTGCGACACCGAAATCATAGCGGCGCACACCGAGGAATTTATCCAGGTTCTTCGAGTTGACGATGACTTTTTTGTCGGATTTCTTCAGCAGCAGCATCTTGACCACCTTGCGGCAGATCTTCGACACTTCACGCTCGAGCGAACGCACACCGGCTTCCCGCGTGTAGTAGCGGATGATGTCGCGCAGCGCCGACTCGGCCACCGAGATTTCCTCTTCCTTCAAGCCATTGTTCTTGATCTGCTTCGGCAGCAGATAACGCTGCGCGATGCTGGTCTTTTCATCTTCCGTGTAACCGGACAGACGAATCACTTCCATACGGTCAAGCAAGGCTGGCGGAATGTTGTACGAGTTCGACGTGGCCACGAACATCACGTCAGAGAGGTCGAAATCGACTTCGATGTAATGGTCGGAGAACGTGTGGTTCTGTTCCGGGTCCAACACTTCCAGCAGGGCCGACGATGGATCGCCACGGAAATCGGCGCCCATCTTGTCGACTTCATCGAGCAGGAACAGAGGATTGCGCACGCCGACTTTCGACAGCGATTGCAATATCTTGCCCGGCATCGAGCCGATGTAGGTGCGGCGATGGCCGCGAATCTCGGCTTCGTCGCGCACGCCGCCCAGGGCCATGCGCACGAACTTGCGGTTCGTCGCGCGGGCGATGGACTGGCCCAGCGAGGTTTTACCCACGCCCGGAGGGCCGACGAAGCACAGGATCGGGGCTTTGAGCTTGTCGACGCGCTGTTGCACCGCGAGGTATTCCAGGATGCGTTCCTTGACCTTGTCGAGGCCGTAGTGGTCGCCTTCGAGCACTTTTTCCGCATTCGCCAGGTCGTTATTGACCTTGGATTTCTTTTTCCAAGGCAAATTGACCAGGGTGTCAATGTAGTTGCGCACGACGGTGGCTTCGGCCGACATCGGCGACATCAGTTTCAGCTTTTTCAGCTCGTTGGTGGCCTTGTCGAGCGCTTCCTTCGGCATCTTGGCCGAAGCGACTTTTTTCTCCAGCTCGTCGAGGTCGGCGCCATCTTCGCCCTCGCCCAGTTCTTTCTGGATCGCCTTGACTTGCTCGTTCAGATAGTACTCGCGCTGCGACTTTTCCATCTGGCGCTTCACACGGCCACGGATGCGCTTTTCCACCTGCAAAATGTCGAGCTCGCCTTCAAGCTGGCCCAGCAGGTGCTCGAGGCGCTTGGCCACGCTGAAAATTTCCAGGATGACTTGTTTTTGCTCAAGCTTCAGCGGCAGATGCGCGGCCACCGTGTCGGCCAGGCGGCCGGCATCGTCGATGCCCGACAGCGAAGCGAGGATTTCCGGTGGAATCTTTTTGTTCAGTTTGACGTACTGGTCGAACTGCTGCACGATCGCGCGGCGCATGGCTTCGACTTCCGACTCGTCGCCCGGCTCGGACTCGAGCGGCGTCAGGTCGGCGATGAAGTGCGTCGGCGCATCGCTGATGTGGTTGATACGGGCACGCTGCGCGCCTTCGACCAGCACCTTGACGGTGCCATCGGGCAGCTTCAGCATTTGCAGAATATTGGCGACGCAGCCAATTTCATAGATATCCGAAGGGGACGGCTCGTCCTTCGCGGCTGCTTTTTGAGCGGCAAGCATGATGCTCTTGCCCTGCTCCATCGCAGCTTCCAGCGCCTTGATCGACTTTGGACGGCCAACGAACAGCGGTATCACCATATGCGGGAAAACGACGACATCCCGCAGCGGCAATAACGGCAGTTGAGTTTGCTCAGTTAATTTGGAAGTTGTCATGGCGTACCTTATAGAAAGCGTGTTTACGATGTTGGCGCTCGCTGCCAAAACACAAGACCGGCGAGAATAAATAATTCTGTGAAACAAACATTTTTCTGTTTATTTCGCAAAACACACCCGCATGACGTTAATAAATGCAGTTTTCACAGTAAAAAAGCCACGCGCAGCTAAGCGCCGCGAGTGGCTTTCCGATTGAAGCCTGCACTCATTGATTTAAATTGTACTGCCATGCATTAAGGAATCAAAATCCTTTTTATGCATTTGTCTCAGCAGTAATCAATTTTCTCCGGAGGCCTTGGCAGTCTCTTGATAAATCAACAAAGGTTTGGCGCCGCTGGTGATGGTATTTTCGTCGATGACGACCTTCACCACGTTTTGTTCGCTCGGCAGTTCGTACATGACGTCCAGCAAAGCATGTTCCAGGATGGAACGCAGGCCACGGGCGCCGGTCTTGCGCGCCAGCGCTTTTTTGGCGATCGCATGCAGGGCGGCCGGACGAATCTCCAGTTCCGCGCCTTCCATCTCGAGCAGCTTCGAATACTGCTTGATCAGCGCATTCTTCGGCTCGACCAGGATCTGGATCAGCGCCTCTTCCGTCAATTCCGCCAGGGTGGCGATGACGGGCAGACGGCCCACCAGTTCCGGGATCAGGCCGAACTTGACCAGATCTTCCGGTTCCGCTTGCAGCATCAGTTCGCTGGCCGAGCTTTGCGACTTGCTGCGCACCGTGGCCGAGAAGCCGATGCCGCTCTTTTCGGAACGGTTGGCGATCACTTTCGACAGGCCGTCAAAGGCGCCGCCGCAGATGAACATGATGTTGGTCGTGTCGATCTGCACGAAATCCTGGTTCGGATGCTTGCGGCCGCCTTGTGGCGGCACGGAAGCCATCGTGCCTTCGATCAATTTCAACAAGGCTTGCTGCACGCCCTCGCCCGACACGTCGCGCGTGATGGACGGATTGTCGGACTTGCGCGAAATCTTGTCGATCTCATCGATGTAGACGATGCCGCGCTGGGCTTTCTCGACGTCATAGTTGCAGCTTTGCAGCAGCTTCTGGATGATGTTTTCCACGTCTTCACCCACGTAACCGGCTTCGGTCAGGGTGGTGGCGTCGGCGATCACGAACGGCACGTTGAGCATGCGCGCCAGGGTCTGTGCCAGCAGGGTCTTGCCCGAGCCGGTAGGACCTACCAGCAAGATGTTGCTCTTGGCCAGTTCGATGTCGTCTTTCTTGCCCAGGTGCTTGAGACGCTTGTAATGGTTGTACACCGCCACCGACAGGATGCGCTTGGCAGTCTGCTGGCCGATCACGTACTGATCGAGCAAGGCGGCAATTTCTTGCGGCGTCGGGAGGTCGGATTTGGTACCGGTCACCGTCTCGATGCTCGACGTTTCATCACGGATGATGTCGTTGCACAGGTCGATGCACTCGTCGCAAATGAACACGGACGGGCCGGCGATGAGTTTCTTCACCTCGTGCTGGCTTTTGCCGCAGAACGAGCAATACAGTAATTTTTCGCCGCTAGAGGATTTTTTGTCTGACATAAGGCATTTTGGTTGGAACTGCATTAACAATATTGCAAAATCGCAAGCCGGATGATGGTTGCCGCCCGTAAAGGCCGCTAGCCATGGCGCAAGTCAACAACGCGCACAAGCTCCATGCTACCCGAAATAAAAGCGAAACGCCCGAACGTTTGATCGCCCGGGCGTTTACTTACATGCTTAGCAATACCGGTAGGGGCTCATCAAGCGCGGCTGGTCAACACTTTGTCGATCAAACCATACTCAACGGCCTCGTCGGCGGACATGAAACGGTCGCGGTCGGTGTCCTTGGCGATCTGTTCGATCGACTGGCCCGTGCGCTCGGCCATGATGCCGTTCAAGCGGGTGCGCAGGTAAAGGATTTCCTTCGCCTGGATCTCGATATCGGACGCCATGCCTTGCGAACCACCGGACGGCTGGTGAATCATGATGCGCGAGTTCGGCAGCGAGAAACGCTTGCCCTTGGCGCCAGCGGCCAGCAGGAAAGCACCCATCGAAGCAGCCATGCCCGTGCACAGGGTCGAGACGTCCGGCTTGATGAACTGCATGGTGTCGTAGATGGCCATGCCGGCCGAAACCGAACCACCTGGCGAGTTGATGTAGAGCGAGATTTCCTTTTCCGGATTTTCGCTTTCCAGGAACAGCAGCTGGGCGACAACCAGGTTGGCCATCTGGTCATTGACCGGGCCGACCATGAAAATCAAACGTTCCTTCAGCAGGCGCGAGTAAATATCATACGAGCGCTCGCCGCGACCGCTTTGTTCCACCACCATCGGCACCAGGCCGAGCATCTCTGTGTCCAGCGCCGGATTACGGTTCATACCTGTCATTTCATTTCCTTGTGAAGCAGTTAGGGGAAGCCGCCCTCACCTTTCGGCCAGAGCAGGCATCCCAATACCAACTGGTTTACGCTTGTGCGTTGCTTCCCATCAGTTCGTCAAAAGCAACTGCTTTCGACGTGACTTTCGACAGGCCCAACACGTAGGTGACGACGTTTTCTTCCAATACAAGGGCTTCGATCTCACCCAGACGACGACGGTCGCTGTAGTAGTACTTCAGCACTTCGCGTGGGTCTTCGTAGCTTTGGGCGAAATCTTCGATCTGCGCCTTGACTTGCTCAGGCGTAGCCTGCAGCTTGTTGTCGCCCACCAGTTGCGACAGGATCAGGCCCAGGCGTACGCGACGCTCGGCTTTTTCTGCGAACAGTTCTGCTGGGAAAGGCACGTCCTTGACGTTCATGCCGCGCTGCGCCATGTCCTGGCGGGTCATTTCGGCCAGACGCTCGGAATCCTGAGCGATCAGCGTTTTTGGCACTTCCAGCTCAGCAACTTTGATCAGCGCGTCCATGACGGCTTCCTTGTTGCGTGCTTTCACGCGGCCAGCGACTTCGCGTTGCAGGTTGACTTTGATGTCTTCGCGCATTTTGGCCAGGTCGCCATCGGCAACGCCCAGGGACTTGGCGAATTCGGCATCAACTTCCGGCAGGTGCGCCCATTCCAGCTTTTGCAAGGTGATGGTAAACGATGCGGTTTTGCCGGCAACGTCTTTACCGTGGTAGTCCTCAGGGAACGACAATGGGAAAGTCTTCGACTCGCCCACTTTCAGGCCCAGGGTTGCTGCTTCGAATTCTGGCAGCATGCGGCCTTCGCCCAGCACGAAAGCGTAGCCTTCAGCTTTGCCGCCTGGGAATTCAACGCCGTCGATCGAGCCGACGAAGTCGACGGTCACGCGGTCGCCATTGGCAGCGATAGCCTCACCGCCGTCGCCGTGTTCGCCAGCTTCGCCCTTGGTGTGGAAGTGCACGCGCTGCTTGCGCAGGATGTCGATGGTCTTGTCGATTTCGGCTTCCGACACGTCGGCTTGCACGGTTTCGATTTCAACGGCCGTCAGGTCGCCGATGGCAACTTCCGGATACACTTCGAACGTTGCGTCGAAAGCCAGCTGGCCTTCGGCTGCTTCTTCTTTCGGCACGATGTTCGGGAAACCGGCCACGCGCAGATTGTTTTCGTTGGCGGCGTCGTTGAACGCGCGGCCGACTTTGTCATTCAGCACTTCGGATTCAATTTGGTAGCCGTATTGTGCTGCGACCATTTTCAACGGCACTTTGCCCGGACGGAAGCCCGGTGCCTTAGCCGTACGGGCTTGCACTTTCAGGCGCTTCTCAACTTCCGTGCGGACGTCCGTCAGCGGGAAGGAGATCGTGATACGACGTTCGAGTTTGCCCAAGGTTTCGACTGCAGTTGCCATGTAAAAAATCGTCCAAAAAATAAACACTGTTGGTGCGAGAAAAGAAGACCCGACCCCTTGCGCCATTACTGGCGGCAAGACATGGGTCCAGCTTCACTCGCTCGCATATTCATCTGTAAAAGTACTGAAAACAGGACGATGGACCTGGTCTACCCGGCTGAGGGAAAAACCCGCACCAGGCACCAAACAATCCGCCGCTTCCAGTACTGCGACAGGGCTCCGAGCGTCCAGCCTTGCTTCTAAGTAAATGCAGGGCCGGCCATCATTCGGTAAAGCGTGGCATTATAACAAAGGACTTCGGGAAAGTGGCTGGCTTTGCAGCCCGGCCACAGAGGATACCAGCGGCGGCGAACGAGTCGCCACAGCCTGGAGGTGCCCTGCCTTTACTCTTGCCCCGGCATTCTTTGTTTCGCCAGAGACAGGCTTTCCAGCCTGCTTCGTTCATTAGTATATGCGAACTGGCGCCCCGTCCGAAACAAAGAAATGCGCTCACGACGAAGATTTCGGGCAAAAAACCTTTGATTTACCTCAATTTGGCCATTTTTCAGGCAAATCTCCGCCTGAGCCCCGCCCCGCCGCCCGGTCGCTGACGAAAAATAGCGCAAACAAAGACATCCCGCATGACAAAAATACAGGCAACACAACAGGAAAACGGGAAAGACGCCTGCAAGGAGGCTGAAGAACAACTTGATGGTGCTGCACCTCCGGGCTGGAACAACCCGGATTGGTGCGGATGGGGAGACTCGAACTCCCAAGCCGAAGCACTGGCTTCTAAGACCAGCGTGTCTACCAATTCCACCACATCCGCATTTGTACTACCGTGTGCTACTTGCTACAAACTGCTTCCCTGATTTTAACAACTCGGGAGCGATCTGGCTACCGTGGACTTATGAGCAAGCCCGGAGCAAGCGCTCGGTAAAGCAAAGGCGGCATTCTACTGGATTTCCCAGAGGAATGCCGCCTTTTTTATGCCTGCGCCGTAGCGCTGGCTGCTAGCCTTCTTTTGCGCTCACCGGCTCCGGCTTCCTGACCCGGAACCAGGCCGCATACAGGGCCGGCAGGAACAATAAAGTCAAGGCCGTCGCCAGGATCAGTCCTCCCATGATGGCGACGGCCATCGGGCCCCAGAACACGGAGCGCGACAAGGGGATCATGGCCAGCGCCGCGGCGGCGGCCGTCAGCACGATGGGACGGCAGCGGCGCACGGCCGAGTCGATGATGGCATCCCACGGGGCCGAGCCGTCCTTGATGTCTTGCTCGATCTGGTCGACGAGGATCACCGAGTTGCGGATGATCATGCCGAACAGCGCGATGATGCCCAGGTTGGCCACGAAACCAAGTGGCCGGCCCAGCGCCAGCAAGGCAAAGGCGGCGCCCGCCACACCCAGCGGCCCCGTCAGGAAGACCAGCAGGGAACGCGAGAAACTGTGCAGCTGCAACATCAGCAAAGTGAAGATGATGAAAATGGCCAACGGCAGGTTCGCCGAGATCGACGCTTCCGCCTCGCCGCTGTCGGCCGCCACGCCTTTCACCACGATGCGGTAGCCGGACGGCAACTTGGCCCGCAAGGCGTCCAGCTGCGGCGCCAGTTGCGTCGACACGGTGGCGCCCTGGATGCCGTCGATCACGTCCGACTGCACGGTGATGGCCCATGCGCGCTTGTCGCGCCAGACGACACCCGGCTCCCACACGAAATGCGCGCGGGCCAGCTGCGAGATCGGCACGGACTTGCCCGTCGCCGTCGGGATATTTGTGTCATTCAACACGGAAATCGTGGCCCGCTCTTCCAGAGGCTGGCGCACCTGAATGTCGATCAGCTTGTTGTCCTCGCGGAACTGGCCGATGACCGTGCCCGACAGGATCGTATTGGCCGCCTGCATCACCGTTTTCGACGTGACGCCCAGCGCGCGCATCTTGTCCTGGTCCAGGTCCAGGCGCAGCACTTTCACCGATTCATTCCAGTTGTCATTGACGCCCAGGGTGTTCGGATTGGCGCGCATGATGTCCTTGACCTGGTCGGCGATGGCCCGCACACCGGCCACTTCCGGCCCCAAGACGCGGAACTGCACCGGATACGGCACCGGCGGCCCATTCGGCAACAGCTTGACGCGGCCCCGCACTTCCGGGAAATCCTTCTTGAAGACATCGACGATTTGCTGGCGCAAGCGTTCGCGGTCAGCCAGGCTCTTCGGCAGGACCACCACTTGCGACACGTTGGTCTGCGGGAATATCTGGTCCAGCGGCAAGTAGAAACGGGGGCTGCCCGTGCCGACATAGCTGGTGACGCTTTCCACGCCGTCGAGCTTACCCACAAACGCTTCGAACTTCTTGACCTGCTTTTCATTCGCGGCAAAGGTTGTGCCTTCGGGCGACCACAGTTCCACCATCAGCTCGGGACGGCTGGAATCGGGGAAGAATTGCTTTTCGATAAAATTGAAACCATAGATGCCCAGCGCAAAGATGGCCAAGGTGGCGGCAATGGTGGTCTTGCGCCATTCCACGCACCAGGTGACGGCGCGGCGGAAGCGGCGGAAGTTCGGCGTATCGAACAATTCATGGTCGTTATGCGCGTGCGGTTTCACTTTCAGCAAGACGTAGCCGATATACGGCGTGAAGACGACGGCCACCACCCACGAAATGATCAGGGCCAGTGCATTGACGGAGAACAAGGAGAACGTGTATTCGCCAGCGGCCGACTTGGCCAGGCCGATGGGCAAGAAGCCCGCCACCGTGATCAGGGTGCCCGTCAGCATGGGCATGGCCGTCGACGTGTAGGCAAACGTGGCCGCGTCGAAACGCGACATGCCCTCTTCCATCTTGCGCACCATCATCTCGACGGCAATGATGGCGTCATCGACCAGCAAGCCCAGCGCGATGATCAGGGCGCCCAGGGAAATCTTGTGCAAGTCGATGTCGAGCAGGCGCATGAACAGGAAGGTGACGGCCAGCACCAGGGGAATGGTCAGCGCCACCACCAGGCCCGGCCGCACGTCGATGCGCAGCGGCTTGGTGTGCAAGCCCAGCGCCACGAAGCTGACGGCCAGCACGATCAGGATGGCTTCGATCAGGGTATGCACGAACTCGCCCACGGAGGCGGACACGGCTTCCGGCTGGTTCGACACGCGCTGCAGTTCTATGCCGACTGGCAATTCGCTCTTCATGCGCGCGACCGTTGCCTGCAAGGCCCTGCCCATGTCGATGATGTTGCCGCCCTTTTCCATCGACACGCCCAGGCCGATCACTTCCTTGCCGTTGAAACGCATCTTGTCCTTGGGCGGATCGACGAGTTCACGTTTTACGGTGGCAAAATCACCGAGGCGGAAGGTGGTGCCGTTGGCGCGCAGTTCCAGGTTTTCCAGGTCCTTGACGGTCACCATGGCGCCCGTCACGCGCACTTGCAGATTGTCCGTCGGCGTCACCAGCACGCCGGTGGCGTTGATGCTGTTTTGCGCCGACAATTGCTGCACGATGGCGTCGAAAGGAATGCCCAGCTGGGCAAATTTCTTGTGCGAAAAGATGATATTGATCTTTTCATCCTGCACGCCGAACAGTTCCACCTTCGATACCAGCCCCACGGCCAGCAGTTCCTGGCGTACCTTGTCCGCGTAATCTTTCATTTCCGCGTAGGTAAAACCGTCGCCGGACAGGGCAAAGATGGAGCCGTACGTGTCGCCGAACTCATCATTGAAGAACGGACCCACGACGCCGGCAGGCAAGGTGCCCTGGATGTCGCCGATCTTCTTGCGCACCTGGTACCAGGCGGCCGCCGTTTCCTTGGGCGGCGCCGATTCGCGCAGCTCGAGCAAAATCAAGGTTTCGCCCGGCTTCGAATAGCTGGTGATTTCGTCGATGTACGGCGTTTCCTGCAGTTTCTTTTCCAGCTTGTCCGTCACCTGCTCGGCCATCTGCAAGGCCGTGGCGCCGGGCCAGTACGCTTGCAGCACCATGGCGCGGAAGGTGAACGGGGGATCTTCATCCTGGCCCAGGCTGGCGTAGCTGAGCATGCCGCCGATCAGCAGCACGGCCATCAGGTAGCGCGTCAGCGGGATGTGTTCGAGCGCCCAGCGCGACAGATTGAAGCCGCCCTTCATTTGATGGCCTCGGCAGCAACGACGGCAGGCTTGCTGGCCAGCTCGGCGCCTAGGATGGTGACTTTCTGGCCCGGCTTGAGCAGGTTGACGCCGGCCGTGACCACCGTCTGACCCGCTTTCACGCCCGAGGTCAGCAGCAACTCATTGCCCGCCACCCCACCCACCGTCACGGGCACGAGCTTCACGGCGCCGTTTTCCACTACCCACACGGAGCTTTGCGATTTTTCATTGAACAGGGCCGTCAACGGCACCTTGATTTGCGGCGTGGCCGTTTGCGAGGCGAACTGCACCACGGCCGTCATGCCCAGACGCACTTGCGGCGCGTCCGGAATGCTGACCTTGGCTGTGTAGGTGCGCGTGGCGGCATCGGCCACGGGCGACACTTCGCGTATCTTGCCCGGCAAGCCCTGCTTCGGATCGGCCCACAGGCGCACGACCACATCATTGACGCCGCGCAAGGTTTCCACCTTGTCTTCAGGAATGCCGATCACGACTTCCTTCTCGCCGCTCTTCGCCACTTGCACGACGGGCGCGCCGGGCGCCACCACCTGCCCCACTTCAGCCTCGATGCGCGTGACGACGCCATCGACGTCGGCCAGCAAGCTGGCATAGCCGGACTGGTTCGCCTGGCCACGGTACAGGGCCTGGGCCGCTTCCACGTTTGCCTGCGCCGCCTTGTAGGTGGCGTCCTTGCCGTCGAGCACGGCCTGGCTGACGAAGTTCTTCTCGCGCAAATCCTGGTAGCGCTTGAGTTCCGCGCGCGCCAGGTCGCGGCTCGTTTCCGAACTCACCAGCGAAGCCTTGGCTTGCGCCTGCGACAGTTGCAAGTCGACGGGATCGAGCTGCATCAGCACTTGCCCCTTCTTCACGCTGGCGCCCACGTCGACCTTGCGCGCGACGATCTTGCCGCCCACGCGGAAACCCAGCTGCGACACGACGCGGGGCACGACCTCGCCCGACAGCTCGGCACTGACGTCAACATTGCTGCTAGACAACACGATGGCGCGCACGGGGCGCACGTCTTCCACTTTGACGGCAGGCTTGGAACAGGCCGCCAGGGTCAGCGCCAGAGCGGCGGCGGCAATCAGCCGCAGGGCAGGAAGTGCGGAAGCGCCGGTCTCGCGGCGCAGGGTTTTCAGGGCAAACAAGGTATTTTCCTTTACTATGCGGGCTGCAATATTTTTATGCGGAGAAACTTTTTGCTTGTCCTTTGGGCCAAGCCAAACTTTTTCGCACGCGATATCCTTAAATTTGTGACAATATCAGCTTGGTCATGGCGGGGACTGCTCTTCGCCTAATGACTTTCTGGTTATTAATTATAATCGTGCGTAAAAGTTTTTAGTGACTTATGCGTCATTAATCTTGAGACGTACAACGCCCGGCCGCAATCCAGCGTTTGTGAGGGCCGGACAAACGCAAGACTAGAGAAGTGTGTTCATGCCTGTAGACCATTACGAAAATTTTCCTGTTGCATCATTTTTACTGCCGCGCCGCCTGGTGCCCGCCGTCGAAGCCATCTATGCCTTCGCCCGCAGCGCCGACGACCTGGCCGATGAGGGCGACGCCAAGCCGGCCGAGCGCCTGGCCGCCCTGCACGCCTATGAAGCGGCGCTGGGCCGCATCGCCCGCCACGAAGGACATGGGGGCGAGAACGCCGCCATGTTCGAACGCCTGGCCGCCGTCATCGGCAAACACCAACTGCCGCTGCAGCCGTTTTACGATCTGTTGTCGGCCTTCAAGCAGGATGTGGAAACGACGCGCTACGCCAGCTACGACGACGTGCTCGATTACTGCGCCCGTTCCGCCAACCCCGTGGGGCTGCTGATGCTGCACCTGTATGGCGCGGCCGATGAACAGAATGTACGCGATTCCGATGCGATATGTTCAGCTTTGCAACTAATTAATTTCCTGCAAGACGTCGCCATCGACCAGCAAAAAGAGCGCATCTACCTGCCGATGGAAGACCTGACCCGCTTTGCCGTCTCCGCCGCCGCCTTCGAGCGGCCCGAGGCGCACGGCAAGTGGAGCGCCCTGATGCGCTTCGAAGTGGCCCGCACGCGCGCCCTGATGCTGTCCGGCGCGCCGCTGGCCCTGCGCCTGCGCGGGCGCATCGGCTGGGAGCTGCGTCTGGTGGTGCAAGGGGGTTTGCGCATCCTCGAATGCATCGAAGCCGTCAATTACGACGTGTTCCGGCGCCGGCCCAAGCTGGAGAAACGCGACTGGCTGATCATTTTCTGGCGCGCGCTGCGCATGTCGCGCAAAAGCTTGCATCAAGAGACACAAGTAAAAACGGCTTTTCCCCCGTCGCCCACTCTGTAAGACGATAGAATAGCGGCTTCGATCTGCAACCCTTGCTCTTTTGACTATGTCTCCCGACGAATACTGCCAACAAAAGGCCGCCCAGAGCGGCTCCAGCTTCTACTACAGCTTCCTGTTCCTGCCGGCCGAGCGCCGCAAGGCCATCACGGCCCTGTACGCGTTCTGCCGCGAAGTCGATGACACGGTTGACGAATGCACGGACGAAGCCGTGGCACGCACCAAGCTGGTCTGGTGGCGCAAGGAAGTCAAGGCCATGTACGAGGGCAACCCCACGCATCCCGTGATGCGCGCGCTGCAGCCGCACCTGGCCGTGTACCAACTGGAAGAAAAGCATTTGCAGGCCATCATCGACGGCATGGAAATGGACTTGAACCAGACCCGCTACCTCGACTACCAGGCCATGAGCCGCTATTGCTGGCATGTGGCCAGCGTGGTGGGCATCTTGTCGGCCAGCATCTTCGGTGCGACCCGCCCGGAAACCCTGCTGTACGCGGAAAAACTGGGCCATGCCTTCCAGCTGACCAACATCATCCGCGACGTGGGCGAGGATGCGCGCAAGGGGCGCATCTATTTGCCGATCAGCGAATTGCAGCAATTCAATGTCACGGCGGCCGACCTGCTGAACGCGCGCCACAGCGAAAACTTTGAAAACCTCATGCGTTTCCAGGTGGCGCGCGCGCAAAAGGCCTACGACGAAGCATTCGCGCTCTTGCCAGCCGAGGACCGCCGCGCCCAGCGCCCGGGCCTGATCATGGCCGCCATCTACCGCACCGTGCTCAACGAAGTCGAGCGCGACGGCTACCACGTGCTGAAACAGCGCATTTCGCTCACGCCGATCCGCAAACTGTGGCTGGCCTGGAAGACCTGGGTTCGTGGCTAAGAGCAACGTGAAGCAACGCTACGCCGTCATCGGCGCCGGCTGGGCTGGCTGCGCGGCGGCCATGGAACTGGCGCGCGCCGGCCATTCGGTGAGCGTATTCGAGGCGGCGCGCACCCTGGGCGGGCGCGCGCGCCGCGTCGAAAGAGAAAATACGGTGCTCGACAACGGCCAGCACATCTTGCTGGGCGCGTACACGGAAACCTTGCGCCTGATCAAGCTGGCGGGGCAAGACCCTGCCGAGCTGATCCTCACGCTGCCCCTGCAGATGCGCTATCCGGCGAACTCGGGCGGCATGGATTTCATCGCGCCACGCCTGCCCGCGCCGCTGCACCTGGCCTGGGCCCTGCTGCGCGCCAAGGGATTAGTGCGCGCCGACAAGCTGGCCCTGATGCGCTTTTCCACCGCCATGCGGACGATGGGCTGGCAGCTGTACAACGATTGCACGGTCAGCGAATTGCTGCAGCGCTTCGACCAGACGGACCGTTTGAACCGGCTGATGTGGCACCCGCTGTGTCTGGCCGCACTGAATACCCCGCCCGAGCGCGCTTCGGCCCGCGTCTTCCTCAACGTGCTGCGCGACAGCCTGGGCGCAAGCCGCCGCCGCGCCTCCGACATGCTGATCCCGAAAGCGGACCTCTCTACCCTGTTGCCCGACGCGGCCGCCCGCTATGTGGCACGGCATGGCGGTACAGTGCGCACGGGTGCCAAGGTCGATGCATTGCAAGCGCTACCCGATGGCCGCTGGCAACTCGATGAGACCGGCACTTACGACGGCGTCATCGTCGCCACCTCGTCTGTGCAAGCGGCCAGCCTGCTGCAAGGCTTGCAGGATCCGCGGCTGGCCGACGCTATTGACCGCATGCAAGCCTTCACGCCGGAAGCCATCAGCACCTGCTACCTGCAATACGATGCCTCGCTGCGCCTGGACTTGCCGTTTTACGCTCTCGTCGATACGCCGCAGCTGCAGCACTGGGGCCAGTTCGTCTTCGACCGGGGCCAGCTCGACGCCAGCCAGGCGGGCTTGCTGGCCGTCGTCATCAGCGCCTCCGGCAATGCCGCCGAGCAAGGCCACGGACCGCTGGCGCACGCCATCGCGGCGCAGCTGGCGCAGGTGCTGCAACGCCCGGAACTGGCGCAGCCTGCCTGGACCCAGTTGATTACGGAAAAGCGCGCCACCTTTGCCTGCACGCCGGAGCTTGCCCGCCCCGGCAACGCCAGCGGCATGCCTGGCTTGCTGCTCGCCGGCGACTACACGGCCAATGAAGACCGGACGCAGGATTATCCGGCCACCATCGAGGCGGCCGTGCGCAGCGGCGTGGCGGCGGCCAGGATGATGAACTCGGGCAAGGCGGCAAAACAGCCTTGACGGTGCATCCTCCCCTGGTGTCGCTCGGCCCCGCGAAATTGCATTCTGTCGCACCGCACTGGTGCGCTCGCGTACGCTTGGGTACAGTCTGATCATCGACAACGGCCATGCCACGGGGAATACCATGCACACCACCTTGCACTTGAAAAATAGCTTGAAAGCCCTGGCGCTGCTAGCTGGCGTGGTGCTGGCCACCTTGATCGTCATTCAGGTACAGCAAGCGCCACAAACGCCATTGCTGCTGAGCCAGGCAAGCATGCTGCTGCCGACCGTGGGCTGAAGCGGCGAAGCGGAATGACAGGAAGAATATGATGAACAAGCAAGATTATCTCGACGCACTGCGGCGCGCGCTGGCAGGCTTGCCACCGGATCTGGTGGCCAAGACCCTCGACTATTACGAACAGACCTTCATCGAAGGCGCTGCGGCCGGCCGCAGCGAGCACGAAATCGCCGAAGACCTGGGCGACCCGAAAAAAATCGCCCTCACCTTGCGCAGCAGCACGCACCGCCAGGCCTTCGAGCAAAAGAAAACCCCCGTCAACCTGCTGCGCCTGCTCGTCTCGCTCGTGGGCCTGGCCATCTTCAACCTGTTCATGGTCGTGCCTGCCGCCGTCTACGCGGCCCTGCTGGCCACCCTGTACGCCGTCAGCCTGAGCTTTTACCTGGCCGGCATCGCCATCACGGCCAGCGGCTTGTCCGGCGCCAACGAACTGGTGCTCGATGGTCCGCTGCGCCACGTCTTCATCCATGACGATGACGGCGGCGAAGGCGGCGAACGGCGCGAAACGCGCATCACCATCGGCGACAAGGGCATCGAAGTCGATCACCTGCCCGGTCCCTTGCAGCCTGAACCGACCGAGTCCGAAGCCAAGACGCCGGGCGCCTCGTCGCGCGTGATGGAGCGGGCTGAAGCGTTGGCCGGCGGCGGCATCCGCATCTCCACCGACATGGACCGCGATGCGCGCACCACGCAAACCGTCTTCGGCGTGGGCATGCTACTCGGCGGCATCGCCATCTTCCTGCTCAGTCTGGTTGTCACGCGCTATACCTTGATCGGCATCAAGCGCTATGTCGCCATGAATGTCTCCCTGCTCAAAGGTCACTAGAAAGGCTGCCATGAAACGCTTGCTCAAAGTTGGCCTGTCCATGCTCTTGCTGGCCATGGTCCTGATCGCCATGTCATACGCGGCGCTGCGCGCCAAGGGAATCAGCAATCCCAGCAGCGCCGCCGGCCGTGCCGTGCGCAGCGAAACGCGCCCGGTTGCCGCCAATATCACCAGCATCGACCTGGCCGGCCCCATCGACCTGGTGCTGCGCCGCGGCGCCACGCCCTCGTTGAAGGTGAGCGGCGAGCAGCGCTTGCTGTCGAACGTCGACACGACACAGGATGGCACCACCCTGCATATCGGCCCGAAAGGCATGCTGTTCCACCATCGCCAGCCTTTGCAGGTGGAACTGGTGCTGCCGGCCCTCGTGCGCGTGGAAGTGCACGGCAATGGCGACAGCAAGATCACGGGGTTTTCGGGAGACAGTTTTATCCTGGAATTGACGGGTTCGGGCGACGTCAGCTTTACTGGACGCTACAAGCAGGTTGCCGCCACCGTCAACGGCAGTGGCGACCTCGACATCAATGCGGGCAACAGCGACAGCGTGGTGCTGGAAATGGTGGGCTCCGGGCGCATCGCCGCCAGCGGCAACACGAAATTCCTGCGCGCCGACCTGAGCGGCTCAGGCGACATCGATGCCGAGCACCTGGCGGCCGACAAGGCCAGCGTCAGCCTGCAAGGCTCCGGCACGAGCACCGTCTTCGTGCGCGACGCCAGCAACCTGACCTTGCGCGGCAGCGGCGACATCCACGTCCACGGCAACCCGCGCCAGCGCGAGACGCAAAAGAGTGGCTCAGGCGAGATTACCTGGCATTAACCGGCCGCCACACAATGGCCTGCTACTGCGCCCTGCCCTGGCGCAACTGTCGCATACGCTGCACGAGTTTGACAATGGCGTAGGCGAGCATCAGCAGGCCAGCACCAGTGACCGCGTTCGCCCGGGGCTCCGCCAACAAGACATGGCGTGATGCTGGCGCAACGACCACCAGAAAGAATGGCAATCCGCTTACCAGCAAGAGGACCAGGCTGCGCTGGTATTTCCGCACCTTCGATGGTACATCGGTGAAAATTTCGGGAATTTTTCCATCCACCACAGGTTTGCGCCAGCAACGCCATCCCCCCACATCCACCACGCGTTCCCAGCCTCCATCGACAAATAATTGCGTATAGACAGGATCCGCCTTTACGCCCGGAAAGTCCCAGCGATATGCCATGTCCGCCGGTGCGCCGCGCTCGAACGTCATGCGAATGCCGAGCGGATCGCTGGCATGCAAGTGCAATCCCTGGCGCGCCTGCTCTTGCAGCCAGCGCTCATGCATCCCGTCTTGCCACACCCACCACCATTTGAATTTCTTGACCAGTTGCTTGCTCATGCCGCATTCCCCTGTAGAAGTGACAATGTTCTTTTCCCTGTGGCTGCCATGATGTCCAGGCGCCGCACCTGCTCGCTCAGCACTGCACGCCCCAGTTCTGTCATGCCATAAATCTTGCGCCGCTCCTCTTCCCTGAGCTTGACGATCAAGCCCTGCTTTTCCAAGGTAGCAAAAGCACCATACAAGGTGCCGGGACCAATGCTGACACTGCCTTCGCTGAGCATGTCCACCTTTTGCATGATGGCATAGCCATGCAGGGGTTCATGCAGGCAAGCGAGCACATAAAACGTGGCCTCGGAAAGCGGCAGGTAGTGCGAAAAGTTGATAGCGTCCATGCTGCCCTCCATATCGTGTTTCGCTATACCGGCAGTCGATATAGCGAGACACGATACTAGCGCAGGGCATTGTTTATTGTCAACAAAATTATCGGGAGAGAGGACAGCGCATGCGCCCACGGCAGCGCGCGGGCGCACGGTGATGGGATCAGGCGGACCGCGCCTCAAGCCAGCTGACCGCCTGCTCGCCAGCCGCCTTGCCTTGCGCCAGGCAGGCCGTCAGCAGGTAGCCGCCCGTCGGCGCTTCCCAGTCCAGCATTTCCCCCGCCAGGAAGACGCCCGGCATGGCGCGCAGCATGCTGCCGTCGATGCCGTCGAATTCCACGCCGCCGGCGCTGCTGATGGCTTCATCGATGGGACGCGGGCGTACGAGTGTCACGGGCAGCAGCTTGATGGCGTCCGCCAGCCTGGCTTCATCGGCAAAGTCGGCCGCGCTCAGGCATTCGCGCAGCAAGCCCGATTTCACGCCCTTGATGCCCAAACGGCTATTCAGGTGGCTGGACATGGAGCGCGAACCGCGCGGGCGCGTCACTTCTTCGAACACGCGTTCATGCGTGTGGTCGGGCGCCAGGTCGAGCCAGATGGTAGTGCTGCCCTCGGCGGCGATCTGCTCGCGCAGCGCGGCCGATAAGGCATAAATCAGGCTGCCTTCCACGCCGCCCGCCGTGATGACGAACTGGCCCTGGCGCTTGATCATGCAGTCATGGATGTTGCGCGCCGAGATGGCCACCGTCGTCAGCGGTTCGCCCGCATGACGGCTGCTGAAATGCTCGCTCCAGTCCACGTCGAAGCCGCAATTGGCCGGCACCAAAGGCGTCACGGCCACGCCCTGCTCTTGCAGCAGCGGCACCCAGGCGCCATCGGAACCGAGTCGCGCCCAGCTGCCGCCACCGAGCGCCAGGATCACGGCGTCGAAGGCGCGCAGGCGTTCGCCGTCCGGCGTGGCGAATACCAGCTGGCCGTCGCGCCAGCCCGTCCAGCGGTGGCGCATGTGAAATTGCACGCCCGCTTCGCGCAGGCGGTGCAGCCAGGCGCGCAGCAGCGGCGCCGCTTTCATATCCGTCGGGAAGACGCGGTTCGAGGAACCGACGAAGGTCTCCACGCCCAGGCCGTGTACCCAGTCGCGCACTTTTTGCGGACCGAACTGGTCCAGCGCCGGCTTGATCCAGCGTGCCGGCCTGCCGTAGCGCGAGATGAAGGAACAGTAGTCTTCCGCATGGGTGATATTCATGCCGCCCCTCCCCGCCAGCAGGAATTTTCGGCCGACGGACGGCATGGCGTCAAACAGTTCCACCCTGGCGCCCTGGCTGGACGCTTCCTGGGCGGCCATCAGGCCGGCGGGGCCGCCGCCGATGACGGCGATGTGAAACGGAGGGGGACTGGAATGGGTCATGGGAAACTGGAAAGACGGTGAAAACCCCGGCATTTTAGTCGAGATAAGGCGCGGGGATGGCAAGAATGCCGAAAAATGATGCATACTGCGCGGAGATGCCGCAGCGATCAGCGGCGGGACTTCACGAGACAACGAGACGACAAGAGGAGAAACACATGGGCGCAGGATTCTGGATTTCCCGCTATTTGCTGGCCAGTTCGATCTTATTCATCATCCTGACGGTGGTCGAGTACAGCAAGGGCACCACCAGCCAGGCCGACATCCTCAGCGCGCTGGCCTGGTCGCTGGTGGCGTCGGCCATCTTCATCGGCTCGAAATACTGGCGCTACAAGAAAGCCGTTGCTTGCGCCACGTGCAGCGGTGATAAACCAAAAGCCAAGTCGTCATGAAAAAACGGCCACTTCGATGAAGTGGCCGTCTCACTGGCAAGCGGGATCAACCGCCCGTCACGGGCGGGAAGAACGCCACCTCGTCGCCTTCGCCGATCACGGTATCGGCATCGCACATCACCTGATTGTGGGCCATGCGCAGGGCGCGGCCCTGCGCCAGCGCGTATTCCCAGTTGCCGCCGCGGGCGATCAGCAGGGTTCTCACCTCGCCCACCGTCAGCTGTGACACGCCCCCCGCGTCCACTTCCAGCACTTCCTGGCCCGTGCCCACCAGCTCGCGCACGCTGGCAAAAAATCGCAGATTGATCTTCATCGATACTTCCTCAGTACAGCAATTCGTTAAACGGGATAAAACGCAGCATGTCGCCGCGCGCAATCGACAGCCCCGGCGGACAATCGATCAAGCCATCGCCCCACACGGTGGAGGTCAGCACGCCCGAACTCTGGTTGGCGAACAGTTCCAGCTCGCCCTCGTCATTGACCTTGGCGCGCAAGAACTCGTTGCGCTTGTCCGCCTTCAGGCGCTCGAACGCGGCCGGCAGCTTGTAGCTGCGCGGCGCCAGGCTCCCCGCCACGCCTTGCAGGCGCAGGATGAACGGGCGCACGAACAGCAAAAACGTGACAAAGCTCGAGACGGGATTGCCGGGCAAGCCGACAAAGAACGCGTCCCGCACTTCGCCAAACGCCAGCGGTTTGCCCGGCTTGACGGCGATCTGCCACATGTTCAGGCGCCCTTCCGCCTCCACGGCCGGCTTGATATGGTCTTCCTCGCCGACGGACACGCCACCCGAAGTGATGATCAGATCATTGCCCTGGGCCGCCTGGCGCAGCACGGCTTTTGTCGCTTCCAGGCTGTCGGGCACGATGCCCAGGTCCGTGATCTCGCAGCCGAGGTTTTCCAGCAGGCCGCGCAAGGTAAAGCGGTTCGAGTTGTAGACGGCGCCCGGCGCCAGGGGTTCGCCCGGCATGGCCAGCTCGTCGCCCGTGAAAAACACGGCCACGCGCAGCTTGCGCAGCACGGGCACTTGCGCCAGGCCCACCGAGGCGGCCAGGCCCATTTCCTGGCTGCGCAGGCGCCGGCCCGCGCCAAGGATTTCGCCGCCGGCGCGGATATCCTCGCCCTGGCGGCGCACCCATTCGCCCGCGTGCGGCACGTGATTGACCGTCACCACGCCGTCAAGCACAGTGCACTGCTCCTGCATGACGACGCAATCGGCGCCGTCCGGGATCAGCGCACCCGTGAAGATGCGCGCCGCCGTACCCGGCTGCAAGGGCTGGCCCACGTGGCCTGCCGCGATGCGCTGCGACACGGGCAAGCTGGCCGCGCCGCTGGCGCAATCCTGTGCGCGCACGGCATAGCCATCCATCTGCGTGTTGTCGCGCTCGGGCACGTTCAGGGTCGACGTCTGCGCGGCCGCCAGCACGCGGCCGTTGGCGCGCATGGTGTCGACCAGTTCCACCTCGGCCACCGGGCGCGCCGCGCCCAGCATGAAGGCTTGCGCCTCGGCCACCGACAGCATCGGTTTGCGTACAGTGCTGGCGTCTGTCATCACAAGCCCGTATTGGCGGCGATATACGCCTTCATTTTTTCCACGTCCGCATCCATCACGACGAACTTTTGCGGCAAGTCCTCGATGTTCTCGAAGCCCTTTGGCCGTTCCGCGTCCACGCCCAGCGCCTCGAGGATGGTTTCGTTGAACTTGGCCGCCAGCGCCGTTTCCAGCACGATCATCGGCACATTCGGTTCCAGGTGCTCGCGCGCCACCTTGATGCCGTCGGCCGTGTGCGTGTCGATGGTGATGCCGTAGTCGTCGGCCACGTCGCGGATGGTGTCGAGGCGGTCCTGGTGCGTGGACTTGCCCGACTTGAAGCCGTATTTGGCCACCAGCTTGAACTCGTCGCCATCGCTGCCAGGTTTACCGGACAAGTCGAAGCCGCCATGCGTTTCCACTTTCGTGAACAGGGCGCGCACGCGGTCGCTGTCGCGGCCCACGAGGTCGTAGACGAAGCGCTCGAAGTTCGACGCTTTCGAGATATCCATCGACGGGCTGCTCGTGTGATACGTTTCGGCCGATTTGCGCACGCGGTAGACGCCTGTGCGGAAAAATTCGTCGAGCACGTCGTTTTCATTCGTCGCGGCCACCAGTTTCGAGATGGGCAGGCCCATCATGCGGGCGATATGGCCGGCGCAGATATTGCCGAAGTTGCCCGACGGCACCGTGAACGACACTTTCTGCTCATTGCTGGTGGTGGCCGCCAGGTAGCCGCGGAAGTAGTACACGACTTGCGCCACGACACGCGCCCAGTTGATGGAATTGACGGTGCCGATCTTCTGTTTCGCCTTGAACTGCAAGTCGTTCGACACGGCCTTGACCATATCCTGGCAGTCGTCGAACACGCCTTCGACGGCGATGTTGACAATGTTCGGGTCTTGCAGGCTGAACATCTGCGCCGTCTGGAAGGCGCTCATTTTCTTGTGCGGCGACAGCATGAAGACGCGGATGCCCTTCTTGCCGCGCATCGCGTATTCGGCCGCGCTGCCCGTGTCGCCCGAGGTGGCGCCAAAGATATTGAGTTCGGCGCCCGTCTTGGCCAGGGTGTATTCAAACAAATTGCCCAGCAGTTGCATGGCCATGTCCTTGAAGGCCAGGGTCGGGCCGTTCGACAACGCCTGCAGCATCAGGGTGGTCGATCCGCCCTTGACGACGTTTTCTTCGAGCACGCGCAGCGGCGTGATGTCGGCCGCGTTTTCGCCGGCGCGGGCGTTCTTGTAGACTGCCTTGGTATAGGTTTTCGCCGTCAGTGCCTTCAGGTCCGCGGCCGGGATATCGGTGGCGAACTTCTTCAGGATTTCGTAGGCCAGGTCGGCATACGACAATGTGCGCCAGGCGTTGAGCTCGGCACCAGTGACTTGCGGGTAGTGTTCAGGGAGATACAGTCCGCCATCGGGGGCCAGGCCGCCCAGGAGGATGTCGGAGAATTGCTGCAGATTCGATGGCGCTTTATCAGCGCGGGTAGACACGTAATGCATAAATTTGAAGAGTCCAGTTGAGCTGAGTGCGGTTGATCATGAATGGCAGCGGATATTATAGTGCCAGCCGCCGCCCAAGGCGAATCCGTCGCGTTTGCCCAGGCGACGCCAGCCCCGCGCGGGCAGCGTCTGTTGTCAAACGACACACCTTGTCGCATGGCAACTGTATCATGGCCGCTTTCCTGACTACGCGGGCACCCCAGCCAGCCCACGACGACCATGCCACAGCCAAGCCACATGAAACGAGACGATTTTCTCAAGCAGGACGATGTACGCGGTTTTATCGACTGGCTGGCGGCCGAACTGCCAGCCAGGTCCTTTCACCTGAAGATGGCGCGCAGCCGCTTCGTGCCGGGCGGCCTGGACGTGCAGGCGACGGGCCTGGAAGCGGTGCTGGGCCACTATGTGTGGAGCACGCGCTGGACCGACGCGCAAGGCAAGGCGGTCGTCTCGCGCAACTGGCATGAGACGCGCGCCTCGCTGGGCCAGCTGCGCGGCTGGCTGAAGGACGCCATCGCGCGGCGCGATGAAGACCAGACGCTGGCCGCCTGCCTGGCCATCCTCGAATGGGGCGGCGTGCGCGGCGCCATCGTCTTCCTCAAGCGTCTGCACGCGCAAGGCCGCCTGGTCGCCTACTTCACGCGCCTGGCGCCCTTGATGGCGCTCGACTCGGACACCTCGCTGGACGCCCTCGATACGGATACCGTGGAGCGCTTCGACGCGGGCCTGACCAAGATCCACGCCCTGTTTGACGACAGCGGCTCGCCCATCTACGACAGCCGCGTGGGCGCGGCCATGGCCATGCTGTATGCGCAGTACCGCAGCCAGGCAGGCAGCAATCTGGCAAAGAAGCACTGGCTGGCATTCCCCTCGGGCGCCGCGCGCGGCAAGCAAATCCGCAATCCCAAGGGAATCGATGGCGGCTTTGCCGGCGCACCGCAATTCTTCCGCAAGGCCGTATCGTGCCAGGACTGGGCGCAATGGCAGGTCAAGCTGGGCTGGATCCTGCGCGCCGTGCTGGAACAGTGCGACTGGTTCAAGGCGGACAGCGCCGACATGGCCTCCCGCTGCCACGCCTTCGAAGCGTGTTTGTTCATGCTGGGGTATGACTTGCGGTGTTTTGGAGAGGCGGCAACCATCAATCAAAAGACCAACGCGAAAGGATCAAAATCCAGGGACAGGGCTTGGGTGCCGAGCGGCTGTTCCTTCACGATGACTTTGCCGCACCTGGTCGCCCATAGCCACGAATTGAAGAATGGCGAGAAAGTCAGTGCTTCCAGCTTTGTTTGGTGGCATATGGCCACGCAAGGCAGTACGGAGCAGACAGCCAAGAGCTATTGCTTCCCATTCGGGAAAAATGAATTCGATCTGTTTGGCCGCAATCCGCTGGAACTCGATCTGATCCTGGCTGGCGGCAAGGAAGGCCTGTATGCCGCACAAGGAAGCCCCGACGCTTATCTGGAAACCGATACCCGCGATCAAGTGTGCCTGGTCGACGCTTTGCTGGCCGGACGTACGGCGGATATGTCGGTTCCGGTGCGCACCGCCTGGCTGCTACAAAAAGGCTATGCCGGAACGAAAAGTGCGGCCAACACCCTGATGACAGTCGGACGCCAGGTCGGCCGTCATTTCGGCCTGCTCGACAAGAGAAATCGCCCCACCGCCTTCTACCACGAGTACTTCGGCGATTGCATGCGCGAGCCTTAAGTCAAAAAATCCGGCGCCCGTGCTGGCGCGTGCGCCGGATTTGCGCCACACTGGTGCTTGTCGGCCCGCCTGCGGGTCATTCATGGAATCGGCCATGTCGCTGAGTAAAAAACCGTATTTGCAAAGCGCCGCGCTGCGCCCCGACGCCGTCGTCGACCTGGAGCACTATCCGTTCACCATTCCCGCCATCCGCGACTTCGTGCACATGGACTTCCACCGCGATGTGACGTTTTTCGTGGGCGAGAATGGCAGCGGCAAGTCGACCATGCTCGAAGCGCTGGCCGTAGCGCTGGGTTTCGGCAAGGATGGCGGCACGCGCAACGTACGCATCGCCCTGCCCTCGGACGAGGAATCGGGCTTGCACGCGCATCTGCGCCTGAGCAAGAGCTACAAGAAGCCCGAGGACAGCTATTTCCTGCGCGCCGAAAGCTTTTTCAACGTCGCCACCTATATGGACGACATGCCCGAATACCTGGCCAGCTATGGCGGCAAGTCGCTGCACGCGCAATCGCACGGCGAAGCGTTCATGGCGACCCTGATCAACAAGCTGCGTGGCAAGGGCCTGTACCTGCTGGACGAGCCGGAGGCGGCCCTGTCACCGAGCCGCCAGATGGCGGCATTGTCCGTCATCCACCAGCTGGTGCAGGACGACTCGCAGCTGATCATCGCCACCCACTCGCCGATTTTACTGGCCTACCCGAACGCGAAAATCCTGATGTTTACAGGCGGCGGCATCCACGAAGTGGCGTATGAAGACACGGAACACTTCGCCGTGACGCGCGATTTTTTGAATAACTATCCACGAAGGCTGGAGCAGTTGTTTGAGGAGGAGTGAGTTATTGGATGGTGTTGTCGGCTTACGCGCGTTGCGCTAAGCCGACCTACGCCATACCGGATCCGCTGCAGTTGTAGGTCGGCTTAGCCCGCAGGGCGTAAGCCGACAATACCGCCATCAGCAAGCCGCGTGATTGACCGTAATAACGTGGACTGCCAGCCCACCCAACGACGTTTCCTTGTACTTGTCCTGCATGTCCGCGCCCGTCTGGCGCATGGTTTCGATGACTTCGTCGAGGCTGACGAAGTGGGTGCCGTCGCCCTTCAGCGCCAGCGAGGCGGCCGTAATCGCTTTCACGGCGCCCATGCCATTGCGCTCGATGCACGGGATCTGCACCAGGCCGCCGATCGGGTCGCAGGTCATGCCCAGGTGGTGCTCGATGCCGATTTCGGCCGCGTTTTCGATCTGTTCATTCGTGCCGCCCAGGGCCGCCACCAGGCCGGCCGCCGCCATGGCGCAGGCCACGCCCACTTCGCCCTGGCAACCCACTTCGGCGCCCGAGATCGAGGCATTGCGCTTGCAAAGCATGCCGATGGCAGCCGCCGTCAGCATGAAGCGGCGCACGCCGCCCACCGGGTCGCTGGGGCGGCAATCCTGCGCGTAGTAGCGCAGCACGGCCGGGATGATGCCAGCGGCGCCGTTGGTCGGGGCCGTGACGACGCGCCCGCCGGCCGCGTTTTCCTCGTTGACGGCCATCGCGTACAGGCTGACCAGGTGCACGGCGTCGTGCGGCAAGTCGTTGGCGCGGTTGTCGGATGCCTTCGCCTCCTGCGCCAATCGCCACAATTTGGCGGCGCGGCGCTTCACGTTCAAGCCACCCGGCAGGTTGCCCGTCGTTTCCAGGCCGTGCGCGATGCAGTCGCGCATGACGTGCCAGATGCGATCCAGGCCTTCATTGAGTTCCGTTTCGCTGCGCTTGACGCACTCGTTCGCGCGCAGCATTTCAGGGATCGACAAACCGCTTTCCACGCCGTGCGCCAGCAACTGCTCCATGGTGTCGAAGGGGAAGACGACCCGCGCGCTGGCGGCCGACTCCACGGCCGCTTCGGCCTGCGCCGCAGTTTGAACTTCCTCGGCCTCACGGATAAAACCGCCGCCGATCGAGTAATACACCTTGTCGGCACGGCTGCCGTCCGCCAGTTTCAGGGTAAAGCGCATGCCGTTCGGGTGCTCTGGCAAGGATACGCTCTTGTGCCAGACCAGGCCCGTGGCGGCCGTGAATGGCACCACGTGCGTGCCCAGCAAGGCGATTTCGCCGGCCGCCTCGATGGCGGCCAGCTTGCTGTCAACTTCATCGGGCGCCACGTCCTGCGGCGTTTCGCCCATTAGGCCAAGAATCACGGCCTTGTCCGTGGCATGGCCCACGCCCGTCAGCGCCAGCGAGCCATACAAGGCCGCCTCAACGCCCACCACCTGGTTCAGCGGACCGTATTCGACCAGAAAACGCCGCGCCGCCACCATCGGCCCCACAGTATGGGAACTCGACGGCCCGATGCCGATTTTAAAAAGGTCAAATACGCTCATGTCCATGTAGTGTCTCTTTATTTAGTATGTTTTTTTAGTACTGCTGCAAAACTCAGGCTGCCTTGGCGGCATGCCCGACGTCGACATTGGCCAGCATGTCGGTGACCATCTGCTCGACGCCGATCTGCGCCTTCCAGCCCCAGTCGGCGCTGGCCTTGCTGTCGTCCAGGCTTTGCGGCCAGCTGTCGGCGATGGCCTGGCGGCTGTCCGGCTTGTAGCTGATCTTGAAGTCCGGCAGCATGCGCACGATGGCCTTGGCCAGCTGCTCGGGGTTGAACGACACGCCGGCCACGTTGTACGAGGAGCGGATCTTGATCGATGCCGCTGGCGCGTCCATCAGTTCGATGGTGGCGCGGATGGCGTCGGGCATGTAAATCATCGGCAAGGTGGTGTTCGCGTCGAGGAAGCAGTCATAGCGCTCGCCGCGCAAGGCCGCGTGGAAGATGGCGATGGCGTAATCGGTGGTGCCGCCGCCCGGAGGCGATTTGTAGCTGATGATGCCCGGGTAGCGGATGCTGCGCACGTCCACGCCATACTTGTTGAAGTAATACTCGCACAGGCGCTCGCCGGCCAGCTTGCTGATGCCGTACATCGAGGTCGGGTCCATCACCGTCATTTGCGGGGTGTTTACTTGCGGCGTGTTCGGGCCGAAGGCGGCAATCGACGATGGCCAGAAGATGCGCAGCGGCTTGCCCGCTTCGCCCCGTTCGCGCGCCAGTTCCAGGATATTGAGCAAGCCATCCATGTTCAGGCTCCACGCCTTCAGCGGCGCCGCCTCGCCCGTGGCCGACAGCATGGCCGCCAGCTGGTACACCTGGGTGATGTTCTCGTCGGCGATGATCTTCGCCAGGCCGTCCTTGTCCAGCACATTCAATTGCGCGTAGCGCTTGGCCTGGTACAGATTATTCGTGCCGATGTCGCTGGCGATGACGTTGTCCGCGCCGTGCTGCTGCGCCAGGGCGCCCACCAACTCACTACCGATTTGGCCGTTTGCGCCTATGACTAAGATGCGTTCCATGCTATTTTCCTGAATTCGTATTAATTAGTAGTGGTAGTGGTGGTCAGCAAACCGAGTTCCTTGCCAGCCTGCTCGAAGGCGGCCAGCACTTGCACCAGCTGTTCGCGGGTGTGGGCGGCGGACAGCTGCACGCGGACACGGGCCTGGCCCATCGGCACGACCGGGTAGAAGAAGCCCGTCACCAGCACGCCCAGTTCATACAGGCGGGCGGCGAATTTCTGCGCCACGGGAGCGTCGAACAGCATCACGGGCACCACCGGATGCGTGCCCGGCTTGATGGTGAAGCCAATGCGTTCGATCTCGCTGCGGAAGAAGGCCGTGTTCTCATGCAGGCGGTCGCGCAGTTCCGTCGACTTGGCCAGCCGTTCCAGTACCGACAGCGAGGCGCCGGCAATCGATGGCGCCAGGGTATTCGAGAACAGATAAGGACGCGATTTCTGGCGCAGGGTGTCGATGACTTCCTTGCGCGCGGAGGTAAAACCGCCCATGGCGCCGCCCAGGGCCTTGCCCAGGGTGCCCGTGATGATGTCGATGCGGCCCATCACATTGTGGTGTTCGTGCGTGCCGCGGCCCGTCGCGCCCATGAAGCCGGATGCGTGGCATTCGTCGATCATCACCAGCGCGCCGTACTGGTCGGCCAGGTCGCAGATCTTGTCCAGCTGCGCAATCGTGCCGTCCATCGAGAACACGCCGTCCGTGACGATGACTTTATGGCGCTTGCCCGCGGCAATGGCCGCTTTCAGCTGCACTTCCAGGTCGGCCATGTCGTTGTGCGCGTAGCGGTAGCGGCCAGCCTTGCACAAACGGATGCCGTCGATGATGGAAGCGTGGTTCAGCGCGTCCGAGATGATGGCGTCGTTTTCATCGAACAGGGGCTCGAATACGCCGCCGTTGGCGTCAAAGGCCGCCGCGTACAAAATCGTGTCTTCGGTACCCAGGAACGCGGAGATCGCCTGTTCCAGTTCTTTATGCACGGTTTGCGTACCGCAGATGAAACGCACGGACGACAGGCCATAGCCATACTTTTGCGTGGCGGCAATGGATGCTTCCTGCGTCTGCAGGTCGCCGGACAGGCCCAGGTAGTTGTTCGCACACATATTGATCAGGGTACGGCCATCGTCGCACACCACTTCGGCGCCCTGGCGCGAGGCGATCACGCGCTCGGGCTTGTACAAGCCCTGCTGGCGCAGTTGATCGAGATTCTGTTGCAGACCGCTGAAAAAGGTGTTCTTCGCTTGCTCGCTCATGATGATCCTTGTGTGTCCCTGCGTTTGTGGTATCCGTGTGACCTCAGCCGCCATAGGGAAAAGCGGCCGCTTGACCGGTGCGCGCACAATGCTGTACCGTGAAGCGCTGTTTGAAGTCTACACGTTTCCGTGTTTTTCCTCAAAATCCACTATTTCGAACTGAAATTCAATATAGTGGATATTACCCAAGCCTTTTGAACTTTGCAAGCCACCTGCCGATGAAAACCAGCGTTTCGACCAATTCTCCGCCCGAAGTGGGCGCCACCCTGCAACGGCTGCGCCTGGCGCGCGGCCTGACACTGGAGGATTTGTCGCGCATCGCCGGCGTGTCGAAGTCCATGCTGTCGCAAATCGAGCGCGAAAAAGCCAATCCCACCATCGCCATCACGTGGCGCCTGGCCAACGCCCTGGGCGTGCAGATCGGCGAATTGCTGTCGAGCGCGGAAAAAGCCGTGGAAACCATCCGCATCACGGACGCCCACGAAACCCCCACCCTGCCCGGCGACCACGCGGGCTACGTGCTGCGCATCCTCGGGCCGATGGAACTGGCCGGCAAATACGAATGGTATGAAGTGACCCTGGCGCCGGGCGGCGAACTGGCCTCGCAGCCGCACGACCCGGGCACCACCGAACATTTGACGGTGATTCACGGCAACCTGGAACTGGAAGTGGGAACGGCGAAGAAAAAGGTCAAGAATGGCGGCACGGCGCGCTATCCGGCGGACCAGCCACATACGATACGCAACCTGGGCAAGACGGAAGGCAAGGCATTATTGGTGGTCATCCATAGATAGTTGCTTTTCAGCAGTGTGCAATAAGCTCTTTCGCCCATGCTAAGATTTTGGATTAGACAAGATTTTCACTGTCTTTCATGGAGCCTTAGCAATGACGATTTCCGAAAGCACCACCCTCTTCCACAAGAAAAAAGTCGTCGAGTACGATCCTGATATTGCGCTGCAATCCGGGCAGGACATCGTCTACCGCCTCTCGCTCGAGTATGACGACAAGCGCAAGATGCCGGACCTGATCGCCGGCTTCCTGGAAAAAACCGACAAGAATGCGCTTGAAGCGCTGATCATCGGCATGTGGGGCGACCCGTACGAAGCGGGCGCCGACGAGGTGATCGCCGCGCTGGCCAGCCACGCGCCGCAGTTGCCGAACTTGCGCGCCCTGTTCATCGGCGACATGACGTACGAGGAATGCGAAATTTCGTGGATCGTGCAAGGCAGCTACAAGCCCCTGCTGGACGCTTTCCCGCAGCTGGAAGAGCTGCGCATCCGTGGCGGCAATGAACTCGTCATCGAACCGTTCGCGCACCAGAACCTGCGCCGCTTCACCATCGAAGCGGGCGGCATCGATCAAAAGATCGCCGCAGCGCTGGCGCAATCGAGCATGCCGCAACTGGAACACCTGGAGCTGTGGCTGGGCACGGACGACTATGGCTTTTCGGGCGACGTCGACCTGTACCGCAAGGTGCTGGCGCAGCTGACCGTGCCAACCCTGCGCTACCTGGGCCTGCGCGACGCGGAAATCGCCGACGACCTGGCCGTCTGGCTGGCGGAAGAACCACTGGTGGCGCAGCTCGACACCCTCGACCTGTCGCTGGGCACCATCGGCGACCTGGGCGCCGTGGCCGTGCTCAATCACACGCAGCTGGGCAAGTTGAAGCGCCTGGACCTGTCGCACCATTACATCTCGGAAGAAAACCAGGCCAAGCTGAAGGCGCTGCCGTTCGAGGTGGTGCTGGACGACCCGCAGGAAGCCGATGAAGACGATGGCGAAAGCTATCGTTATGTCGCCGTCGGCGAATAAAACCTGATGCTTTTGCTGGCCACCAGCGGCAGCAAGCGCGTGCGCCTGCTGCAGGCGGCGCGCGCGCAACTGCGCCTGCCGCCCGCGCAGGTGCTGGAATGGCGCGACTGGCTGGCGCAGCCTGCCCTGCTCGAGGACGCCTTGCGCCGGCCCTGCCTGTTCAAGATCGAGACGCCTGGCGACGACCCGGCGGCGCACCTGCGGCTGCTGCATGACGGTTGTCGGCAGCTTGATCGCGCGCCCGTGCATGCACCGGAACATGGCGAGCTGCTGGCCATGGATGCGTGGTTCGCAGGATTTGCCTCCGCCATGGCCTCCCTGGCGGCGCAGCTGGCCTGCCTGCCGCAGACACGCGTCTTCAATACGCCAGCCGAAATCTGTCTCATGACGGACAAGCTGGCGTGCCAGCGCCACCTGGCCGCGCACGGCGTCGCCATTCCCAGCCTGCTCGGCCCCGTGCACGGCTACGAGCATCTGCAGTCGCTGCTGCACGAACACCAGCTTGACCGCGTTTACCTGAAACCGCGCTACGGTTCGTCCGCGTCGGGTGTCGTCGCCTACCGCAGGAACAAGGCCGGGCGCCAGCAAGCCACCACCTCGGCCGCCTTGCAGCATGGGGACGGCGCGGCGCGTCTGTTCAACGTCAAGCGCATGGCGCGCTACGAATCCGAACACGACATCGCCGCCCTCGTCGACGCGCTGGCCGCCCAGGAACTGTATGCGGAGGCATGGCTGAACAAGCCGCGCTGCGGCGACGGCCATTACGACCTGCGTATCGTGACTGTGGCCGGCCAGCCGGCGCACCGCGTGGCGCGCATCGGCAACCAGATGATGACGAATCTGCACCTCGACAACCGGCGTGGCGACACGGCCGGCCTCTTGGACGCAGCCGACCTGGCGGCGCTGGAAGCGGCCAGCGCCCAGGCCGCGCGCGCCTTCCCACACAGTCACGTGACGGGCTACGACCTCGTCGTGCGCCATGGCCATGCCCATGTGCTGGAGGCGAACGCCTTCGGCGACCTGCTGCCAGGCCTGCTGTGGCAAGGCGCGGACACTTACGCAGCGCAACTGACGCAACTGCCCCATGTTTAAAGACCCACCTGCCATCCCCGACATGCACGCCATCGTCGGCAGCCACGACATCGTCTTCATCACGCTCGACACCCTGCGCCATGACGTGGCGCAAGCCCTGTATGAAGCGGGCGAACTGCCCGTGCTGGGCCGTTTTCTGCCGCCGGGCGGCTGGGACAAGCGCCACTCGCCCGCCACGTTCACGTATGCGGCGCACCAGGCCTTCTTTGCCGGTTTTTTGCCCACGCCGGCAGCGCCGGGCCGCCATCCGCGCCTGTTCGCCAGCGCTTTTGCGGGCAGCGAAACCACCTCGCCGCACACGTTTGCGTTCGAAGAAGCGGACCTGCCCGCCGCGCTGGCCGCGCGCGGCTACCGCACCATCTGCATCGGCGGCGTGGGTTTTTTCAACAAGCAGACGGCGCTGGGCGCGGTGCTGCCGTCGCTGTTCCAGGAAAGCCACTGGAGCGCCGGCATGGGCGTGGCCAGCCGCCATTCGACGCAAAAGCAGGTGGCGCTGGCGACCCGGCTGCTGGCGCAAAACGATCAGCGCACCTTCTTGTTCATCAACGTGGCCGCCCTGCACACGCCGAACCGCGCCTACCTGCCCGGCTGCCGCGCCGACAATCTTGACAGCCATGCGGCGGCCCTGCGCTATGTGGATGGCGCGCTGGCCCCCCTGTTTGCCGCCTGCGCCGCGCGCGCGCCCACGTTTGCCATCGTCTGCTCGGATCACGGCAGCGCGTATGGCGAAGACGGCTACCGTGGCCACCGCATCGCCCACGACAGCGTGTGGCAGGTGCCGTACGCGCACTTCTTCCTCACGCCAGATACCATTTCTCAGGAGTCCCCACCGTGAACCCATCCGAACAACCGGGCACCCTGGCGCAGCGCATGCGCCACACGCCCTACCAGGCGTATTCATACTCGTATCCGCACAAGGCCGCCTACCGCGCCTTGCCGCAGGCCGCGCCGCTGGCGCCCCTGTGGGCGCAGCAGGACCGCTCCGCCCTCTTCGCCTACATCCACATCCCGTTTTGCGAAATGCGCTGCGGCTTTTGCAACCTGTTCGCCATGGCGCGCCCGAGTGCCGACATGGTCGAGCGCTACGTCCAGCAAGTGCTGGTGCAGATGCGCGCGCTCAACGGCGCGCTGGGCGAACGGCGCTTTGCCCGCTTCGCGCTGGGCGGCGGCACGCCTACTTACCTGTCACCGGCGCAGCTTGACACCCTGCTGTGTGGCGCGCGCGACATCCTCGGCATCGACCTGCAGCACACGCCGGCCGGCATCGAGGCGTCGCCTGAAACCATCACGGCCGAGCGGCTTGCCGTCTGCCGCGCGCATGGCATCGACCGGGTCAGCCTGGGCATCCAGAGCTTTGCCGCCGGCGAGATGCGCGCGCTGGCGCGTCCCCAGCAAAACGCCACCGTGCATCACGCCATCGGCCTGATACGCGCGGCCGGCTTCCCCACCCTGAACCTGGACCTGATCTACGGCATCGCCGGGCAAACCGTGGCCAGCCTGCTCGCGTCCATCGACAGCGCGCTGGCGTTTGCGCCCGAGGAAATCTACCTGTATCCGCTGTACGTACGGGAACAGACGGGTCTCGGCAAGGTGGCGCGCCGCCAGGGCGCGCAGTCGCTCAACCCCATCATGCTGGCGCGCGACGGCGACAGCCGCCTGGCCCTGTACGCGGCCGCGCGCGACCATCTGCGCGCCCTGGGCTATGAACAGGTCTCGATGCGCATGTTCCGCGCACCGCATGCACCGGAGCAGAACGGTCCCTCGTACTGCTGCCAGAATGACGGCATGGTGGGCCTGGGCGCGGGCGCCCGCTCTTACACTTCGCGCCTGCATTATTCGAGCGAGTACGCGGTGGCGAGAACGGAGACCATCGGCATCATCGACAACTACCTGGCGCTGGACGAGGAACGCTTCGCGCAGGCCGAACACGGCTATGTGCTCGATGATGCGGAACAGCGCCGCCGCTACGTGATTCAGTCGCTGCTGACGGAACCGGGCCTGGACCGCGACGCCTACACGGCGCGCTTCGGCACGCGCTGCGAGCTTGATCTTCCGCAGCTGGCCGAACTGCACGCCTTGGAACTGGTGGAGGAAAACGGCCCGCTGCTGCGCCTGAATGACCGTGGCTACAGCTACGCCGACACCATCGGCCCGTGGCTGGCCTCCGAGACGGTGCGCACGCTGATGGCCGAAGGCGGCCAGGCGTGCTGACAGCACCAAAAGAAACGCTGTCCCTGCTGTACCGGGGCACCTTGGCCAGTTGCAACTACGCCTGCGGCTACTGCCCGTTCGCCAAAAAGCGCGACAGCCGCGCCACCCTGGCCCGCGATGCGCACGAAGTGGCGCGTTTTACCAGCTGGGTGGCGGCACAAAAGCGGGACATCAGCGTCCTGTTTACGCCCTGGGGCGAAGCGCTGGTGCGACGCCACTACCGCGCGGCCATGCAAACCCTGGCTGCCTTGCCCCATGTGCGCCAGGTGGCGCTGCAAACGAATCTGTCCGGCCCCTTGAACTGGCTGCAAGCGATGGACGGGCTGGAAAAGATCGGCCTGTGGTGCACCTACCACCCGGACCAAACGACCCTTGCCCGCTTTCTCGCACGCTGCGCGCGCCTGGACGCCATGGGCGTGCGCTATTCCGTCGGCGCCGTCGCCATGAACGAGCACCTGGACGCCATCCGCGCCCTGCGCGCGGCCCTGCCGGCCCACGTCTACCTGTGGCTGAATGCGTATGACCGGCGTGGCCCCGGCTACTACAGCGGGGAAGACCTGGCCTGGTTTGACGCCGTCGACCCGTGGTTCGCGCAAAACCGCCGCCCGTCGCCTTCACGCAATAAACCCTGCCTGGCGGGCGAAGCGTCGTTGTCCGTCGATGGCGATGGCGAACTGGCGCGTTGCCATTTCGTGCCGGAGCGGCTGGGGAATCTGTATGAGGATGACCTGGCCGACATGCTGCAGGAACGCAGCTGCCCGCGCTTCAAGTGCGATTGCTATATCGGCTATGCGCAGCGCAAGGATTTGCCGTTTCAGGCGGTGTTTGGGGAGGGAGTATTGGCTAGGATCGTGCACGCAGAGCAACGTAGGTC
>NZ_JABXFH010000048.1:0-45694 GCF_013372745.1 Janthinobacterium sp. BJB401
GGTTAATTCGGGTTTAACAATAGAAAGTGCATCATGAACGATCTCGATACGATTACCCACTTCATCAACGGCGCCAAAGTCGACACCCACAGTGGCCGCTACGGCGACGTCTACAACCCCGCCCTGGGCGAGCCCGTGGCCCGCGTGGCGCTGGGCACCGTGGAAGACGTGGATGCGGCCGTGCAGGCCGCCGCCGCCGCCTTTCCTTCCTGGTCGGCCACGCCGCCGCTGACGCGTGCCCGTGTCCTGTTCCGTTACCTGCAGCTGTGCCAGCAGCACACGGACGAATTTGCCGCCATGCTCACGCGCGAACATGGCAAGACCTTTGCCGATGCCCAGGGCGAAGTGGCGCGCGGCATCGAGATGGTGGAGTTTGCCGTCGGCATTCCGCAGTTGTTAAAGGGCGAGTTCACGGACCAGATTTCGCGCGGCATCGACGCCTGGTCCATGCGCCAGGCGCTCGGTGTGGTGGCCGGCATCACGCCTTTCAACTTCCCCGTGATGGTGCCGATGTGGATGTTCCCCGTCGCTATCGCCTGCGGCAATACCTTTGTATTAAAGCCGTCCGAGCGCGATCCGTCGGCGTCCCTGCTGCACGCCAAACTGCTCAAAGATGCGGGCTTGCCCGACGGCGTCTTCAACGTGGTGCAGGGAGATAAAGTGACGGTCGACGCCTTGCTCGACCACCCCGTTGTGCAGGCGATCAGCTTTGTCGGCTCCACGCCGATCGCCGAATACATCTATGCGCGCGGCAGCGCCAGCGGCAAGCGCGTGCAAGCGCTGGGCGGCGCGAAGAATCACATGGTGGTGATGCCCGATGCGGACATGGACATGACGGTCGACGCGCTGATTGGCGCTGCCTACGGTTCGGCGGGCGAGCGCTGCATGGCCATCTCGGTGGTGGTGGCCGTGGGCGACGCGGGTGACAAGTTGATCGATGCACTGGCAACGCGCACGGCCGCACTGAAAGTGCGCGACGGCATGGAAGATGGTGCGGAAATGGGACCGGTCGTGTCCTTGGCCGCCAAACAGCGCATTGAAAAACTCATCGCCTCCGGCGTGGAGCAGGGCGCGACCTTGGTCGTCGATGGCCGCAACCATGTGGTGCCGGGCCGCGAGAACGGCTTCTTTGTCGGCGGCACCTTGTTCGACCACGTCACGCGCGACATGAGCATCTACAAGGAAGAGATTTTCGGCCCCGTGCTGTGCGTGCTCCGGTGTCCTGACGTGGTGCATGCGGTGGAGCTGATCAACGCCAACGAGTATGGCAACGGCGTGGCCATCTACACGCGTGACGGCGGTGTGGCGCGCGAATTCGTGCGCCAGATTCAGGTCGGCATGGTGGGCGTCAACATCCCCTTGCCCGTGCCGATGGCCTTCAACAGTTTCGGAGGCTGGAAGCGCAGCATGTTCGGCGACCACCACGCGTATGGTCCCGAAGGCGTGCGGTTCTACACGCGCCACAAGGCCGTGATGCAGCGCTGGCCGAACACGGCAAGCGCTGGTGTGGAATTTGCTTTTCCCCAGATGAAGTAAGGGTTTCAAATCACAAGCCGGCCGCACATAACAAGAGGAATACGCGATGATCGAGTCTTTGAACTATTTGCCGCATCCCGCCCTGCCCAACGAGGAACTGGCGGGCCATTTCACGGACCTGGCGCCGCCGCTCACGGCGCGCCAGGCGGCCATCGAAAGCGCCCGCTGCCTGTACTGCTACGACGCGCCGTGCAGCCGCATCTGTCCGTCGGAAATCGACGTGGCCAGCTTCATCCGCAACATCCACGACAAGAACATCAACGGCGCCGCCGCCGGTATCCTGAAACAGAATATCCTGGGCGGCAGTTGCGCCAGAGTCTGCCCGACGGAAATCCTCTGCGAAGACGTCTGCGTGCGCAACCACGACGCGGAAGGCCAGCCCGTCAAGATTGGCCTCTTGCAGCGCTATGCCGTCGACCACATGCACTTCACCCGCCATCCGTTCCAGCGGGCTGCAAGCACAGGCAAGACGATTGCCATCGTCGGCGCGGGTCCCGCCGGCCTGTCGTGCGCGCATCGCCTGGCCATGCTGGGCCACGATGTGGTGATCTTTGAAAAGGAAGGCAAGGCAGGTGGCCTGAATGAATACGGCATCGCCAAGTACAAGCTGACGGACGATTTCGCGCAAAAGGAAATCGACTTCCTGCTGGACATCGGCGGCATCGAGATCCGATGTCGCCAGGTGCTGGGCGAGAACCTGCAGCTGCGCGACTTGCACGCGCAGTACGACGCCGTGTTCCTCGGCCTGGGCCTGGGTGCCAGCCGCAAGCTGGGCTTGACGGGCGAGGATGCGCCGGGACTCCTGGCTGCCGTCGATTACATCAGCGCGCTGCGCCAGGCGGACGACCTGGCCGCGCTGCCCGTGCCGAAACGTGCCATCGTAATCGGCGCCGGCAATACGGCCATCGACATGGCCGTGCAAATCCAAAGGCTCGGCGCCGAGGAAGTCACCCTCGTCTACCGGCGCGGCTTCGACGCCATGACGGCCACCCACCATGAACAGGAGATCGCCAAGGCCAACCAGGTACGCATGCTGACGTGGGCCCAGCCGCAGCAGGTGCTGCTCGACGCGGCTGGCAAGGTGGCGGGCATGCGCTTCGAGAAAACTAGCATGCAGGGAACGCGCCTGGCTGGCACGGGCGAAACGTTCGACGTGGCGGCCGGCGCCATCTTCAAGGCCATCGGCCAGAGCCTCGACACGGAGGTGCTGCATGACCCGATGGCGTCATTGCTGAAACGCGAAGGCGACAAGATCGCCGTCGATGGAGGTTTTCGCACGGTGCTGCCGGGGATCTACGCGGGCGGCGATTGCGTGGCGCCGGGGCAGGACTTGACGGTGCAAGCCGTCCAGCATGGCAAGCTGGCCGCACTGGCCATCCATTCCGATTTGTTCAATAAAGTGGAGGCTGCATAATGGCTGATCTCAGCATCGAATTTTGCGGCATCAAGGCGCCGAATCCCTTCTGGCTGGCGTCCGCACCGCCGACGGACAAGGCCTACAACGTGGTGCGCGCGTTCGAGGCGGGGTGGGGCGGCGTCGTGTGGAAAACCCTGGGTGAAGACCCGGCCGCCGTCAACGTCTCGTCGCGCTATTCCGCCCTGTATGGCAAGAACCGCGAAGTGGTGGGCTTCAACAACATTGAACTGATTACCGACCGCTC
Organism: Janthinobacterium sp. BJB401; assembly: GCF_013372745.1. Lineage (NCBI taxonomy): Bacteria > Pseudomonadati > Pseudomonadota > Betaproteobacteria > Burkholderiales > Oxalobacteraceae > Janthinobacterium > Janthinobacterium sp. BJB401. The sequence continues at coordinate 3,198 of NZ_JABXFH010000048.1, forward strand.
GCTTGAGATCAATCTGCGCGAAATCACGCAGGTGAAAAAGGACTGGCCCGACCGCGCCATGATCGTCTCCCTGATGCTGCCGTGCGAAGAGCACTACTGGGCCGACATTCTGCCCAAGGTCGAGGCGACGGGAGCGGATGGCATCGAGCTCAATTTCGGTTGCCCGCACGGCATGCCGGAGCGGGGCATGGGCGCGGCCGTGGGCCAGGTGCCCGAGTACGTGCAGATGGTCACCGCCTGGTGCAAGAAGCACAGTAGATTACCCGTCATCGTCAAGCTCACGCCCAACATCACGGACGTGCGCATGCCGGCGCGCGCGGCCAAGGCGGGCGGCGCGGACGCCGTCTCGCTGATCAACACCATCAACTCGATCACCTCGCTGGACCTGGACCGCATGGTGGCCTTGCCCATCGTCGGCGGCGCCAGCACGCACGGCGGCTATTGCGGGTCTGCCGTCAAACCGATCGCCCTGAACATGGTGGCGGAAATCGCCCGCGATCCGCAGACGCGCGGTTTGCCCATTTCCGGCATCGGCGGCATCGGCAACTGGCGCGACGCGGCCGAATTCCTCGCCCTGGGCGCCGGCTGCGTGCAGGTGTGCACGGCCGCCATGCTGCATGGCTTTCGCATCGTCGACGAGATGAAGGATGGCCTGTCGCGCTGGATGGACGAGAAGGGCTATGCACGCATCAGCGATTTTTCCGGCAAGGCTGTGGCCAACACGACGGACTGGAAATACCTGGACATGAATTACCAGGTCATCGCGCAGATCAACCAGGACGACTGCATCAAATGCGGCAAGTGCTATGTAGCTTGCGAAGACACCTCGCACCAGTCGATTGCGCAACTGATCGACGCGGCCGGCACGCGCACCTATGAAGTGATCAAGGAGGAATGCGTGGGCTGCAACCTGTGCGAAATCACCTGTCCGGTGCAGGGCTGCATCACGATGGTGCCGCAGACGACAGGCAAGCCGTACATGAACTGGACGCAGGATCCGCGCAACCCTCGGGCATTGGCGGAGTCGGCATAGGGCACGGTTATTGCGTGCGTTTTATTTGTAAACAGCGGCCGGCCTTTGCGGTAAGCTAGATTGACTTAAAGGTCGCGCCGTTTCTATAAAACCGATCCCCTCCCAACCGATGGAGCATACCTGTGAACCACGACTATTCAGGCAACACGCAACTCTGGAATGAAGACCTGGCGCCCACCACGGCGGCGCAGCGCACCTGGCGCTGGTATCACTTTGCCGCGCTGTGGGTCGGCATGGTGATGTGCATTCCCGCCTACACCCTGTCGGCCAGCCTGATCGACAGCGGCATGTCCGGTTACCAGGCCGTGCTCACGGTATTTCTCGCCAACGCCATCGTGCTCCTGCCCATGCTGCTGATCGGCCATGCGGGCACCAAGTACGGCATCCCGTATGCCGTGCTGGCGCGCGCCTCGTTCGGCACCATGGGCGCGCGCTTGCCGGCCCTGATGCGCGCCATCGTCGCCTGCGGCTGGTACGGCATCCAGACCTGGTTTGGCGGGCAGATGATCTACACCCTGATGGGCGTGCTGGTGGGCCATGAACTGGGCGGCGAGAAGATCGCGGGCCTGGGCATCAATGGCAGCCAGCTGCTGTGCTTTTTGGCATTCTGGGCCATCCAGTTCTATTACATCCTGCATGGCATGGAATCGATCCGCAAGCTCGAAACCTATACGGCGCCGCTGAAAATCCTCATCTGCTTCGTGCTGCTGTACTGGGTGCACAGCAAGGCGGGCGGCGTGGCCAGCCTGCTGGATCAGCCATCGCAATTCATCCCCGGCGGTAAAAAGGCGGGCCAGTTCTGGAGCGTCTTCTGGCCATCGCTGACGGCCATGGTGGGTTTCTGGGCCACGCTGGCATTGAACATCCCCGACTTCACGCGCTTCGCCAAGACGCAGCGCGACCAGGTGATCGGCCAGTCGATCGGCTTGCCGGTGCCGATGGGCCTCCTGGCCATGCTGGCCGTGATCGTCACGGCAGGCTCCGTCGTCATGTACGGCAAGGCCATCTGGGATCCCGTCGACCTGGCCAGCCGCATGACGGGCGCCGCCGTGCTGATCGCCCTGATCATCCTGCTGATCGATACGGTCAGCGTCAACCTGGCCGCCAACCTGGTGGGCCCGGCGTACGACTTTTCCTCGCTGGCGCCGAAGCAGATTTCATACAAGATGGGCGGCTACATCACGGCTTTCATCGCCATCGTCATGATGCCGTGGAAGGTGCTCGAGTCGACGCAGGGCTATATCTTCACGTGGCTGATCGGCTACTCGGCCCTGCTGGGACCCATCGCGGGCATCCTCATCGTCGACTATTATTTTGTGCGCAAGACGCAGCTGGACGTCAAACAGCTGTACCGCGACGACGGCGTCTACTCGTATGGCAATGGCTGGAACATGGCGGCGCTGATCGCCTTTGTCATCGCCGTGCTGCCGAACATCCCGGGCTTTTTGAATGCGGCCTTTCCCGCGGCGTTTCCCGATGTGGCCGAAGGCTTCAAAACCATCTACACCTACGCCTGGTTCGTGGGCGTGGCCATCGCCGCCGTCGTGTACGGCGTCATGATGAAGGGCAAGGCCGTGGCGCACGTGCAGCAGGCGCCGCAGTCGTAATCAATCAAGGAGACAAGATGACTACACTGATACGTGGCGGTACCGTCGTCAACGCCGACCGCGCGTTTCGCGCCGATGTGCTGATCGAGGGCGACATCATCGCCGCCGTCGGCGAGAACCTGCCGGTTCCGGCTGGCGCCACGGTGATCGACGCGGGCGGCCTGTACGTGATGCCGGGCGGGATAGACACGCACACGCACATGAATCTGCCCTTCATGGGCACCGTGACGTCCGACGATTTTTTCACGGGCACGGCGGCGGGACTGGCGGGCGGCACCACCACCATCATGGACTTCGTCATTCCGGCACCGAAGCAGTCGCTGATCGAGGCGTATCACCAGTGGCGTGCGTGGTCGGCCAAGGCGGCCGGCGACTACACCTTTCACGTGGCGATCACCTGGTGGAGCGAGCAGGTGCATGAAGAAATGGGCATCCTCGTGCGCGAGCATGGCGTGAACAGCTTCAAGCACTTCATGGCCTACAAAAACGCCATCATGGCCGACGATGAAACACTGGTAAAAAGCTTTACCCGTTCCCTGGAGCTGGGCGCGCTGCCCACCGTGCACGCGGAAAACGGCGAGCTGGTTTTTCAATTGCAGCAAGCCTTGCTGAAGAAGGGGATTACCGGACCGCAGGCGCACCCGCTGTCGCGCCCACCGGCCGTGGAAGCGGAGGCGGCCAACCGCGCCATCGCCATTGCCAACGTCCTCAATACTCCCGTGTACATTGTGCACGTCTCGTGCGCGGAATCGCTCGACGCCATCACGCGGGCGCGCGCCAACGGCCAGCGCGTGTATGGCGAAGCGCTGGCGGGCCACCTGGTAATCGACGACAGCGTCTACCAGAGCGATGATTTTGATTTCGTCGCCGGCCACGTCATGAGCCCGCCGTTTCGCGGCAAGCACCATCAATCGGCCTTGTGGCACGGCCTGCAAAGCGGCAACCTGCACACGACGGCCACCGACCACTGCACCTTCTGTGCCGAGCAGAAGGCGGCCGGCAAGGACGACTTCACGCGCATCCCGAACGGCTGCGGCGGCGTCGAGGAACGCATGGCCGTCGTATGGGACGCGGGTGTCAATTCCGGCATGCTGACACCGTCCGAATTCGTCAAGGTGTCGTCCACGAATGCGGCGCAGATCTTCAATATGTATCCGCGCAAGGGCGTCATCGCCGTCGGCAGCGATGCCGACATCGTGCTGTGGGACCCACAGGGAACACGCACCATTTCCGCCGCCACGCAGTTCGCCAAGGGAGGCTTCAACGTCTTCGAAGGGCGCACCGTGCGCGGTATCCCCAGCACCACGATTGCCGCCGGCAAGGTGGTGTTCCACAAGGGCGAACTGATGGCCGTCGAAGGGGCCGGGCGCTATATCGAACGGCCCGCTTTTTCCGCCACGACAGCTTAAGGAGTTGACGATGGATGCATTGCGTATCAATGGCGAGCGCCTGTGGGCGGCCCTGATGGAACTGGCGCAGATCGGCGCGACAGCGAAGGGCGGCGTGAAACGCCTGGCTCTGACGGACCTGGACAAGCAGGGACGCGACCTCGTAGTGGGCTGGGGGCGCGAAGCGGGCATGAGCATCACGATTGACCAGATCGGTAATGTCTTCATGCGCCGTGACGGCGTAGATAACACCTTGCCGCCCGTGATGACGGGCAGCCATATCGACACGCAGCCCACGGGCGGCAAGTTCGATGGCAATTACGGTGTGCTGGCGGGACTCGAAGTGGTGCGCACCCTGAACGATTTGCACATCAAGACGCAGGCGCCCATCGAGGTGGCTTTCTGGACCAACGAGGAAGGCTCGCGCTTCGTGCCCGTGATGATGGGGTCCGGCGTGTTCTGCGGCGCCTTCTCGCTGGAGACCGCGTATGCGGCCAAGGACACGGAAGGCAAAACGGTGGGCGAGGAGCTGGCGCGCATCGGATACAAGGGCGAGCAGGTGCCGGGCGACCATCCGATAGGCGCCTACTTTGAAACGCATATCGAGCAGGGCCCCGTGCTGGAAGACGCGGACAAGGTGATTGGCGTGGTGCCTGCCGTGATGGGCCTGTCGTGGTATGACTGCGTGGTGACGGGCATGGAAGCGCATGCGGGACCCACGCCCATGGGCTTGCGCAAGGATGCGCTGCAAGTGGCCACGACCATCATGCAGGAAGTCGTCGCCATTGCCAACCGCTACCCGCCGTATGGGCGCGGCACGGTGGGCATGGTGCAAGTCTTCCCGAACAGCCGCAACGTGATTCCCGGCGAAGTCACATTCAGCATCGACCTGCGCAATGTGAACGATGAACTGCTCAACACCATGCATGGGGAGATCACGGCCTTCATCGACGCCACGCGCGACAGGACGGGCCTGGGCATTTCACTGGAACGGGTGTCCTACTACCCGCCATGCCCGTTCCACCCCGACTGTGTGGGTGCCGTGCGCAACGCCACGGAAAAACTGGGCTATTCCGTGATGGACGTGGTCTCCGGCGCCGGCCACGACGCCATCTACGCGGCCCGGCTGGCGCCGGCCGGCATGATCTTCGTGCCGTGCAAGGACGGCATCAGCCACAATGAAATCGAAGACGCCAAGCCCGAGCACCTGGAAGCGGGCTGCAACGTGCTGCTGCACGCGATGCTGGAGCGGGCCGTGGCGGTATAAGCTTTGGGCAGCTTACGGCTTCGGCTGGAAGCTGCGCAAGAACGCCAGCAGCGCGCGCGCCGCGATGTCGGCGTCGTCCGCCGTCATGGTTTCCAGCGGGTTGTGGCTGATGCCGCCGTTGCCGCAGCGGGTAAACAGCATGGCCACATCGGTGATGGCGGCCATGGCCATGGCGTCGTGGCCGGCTCCCGACAGCAGCGCATACGGTGCGATGCCGACGGATTCCACGGCCTGCGCCAGCTGCGCCATCAGCCACGGCGCGCAAGGCGCCGCGCTGATCGACAGCAGCAGTTCAAGCTGATAATCGATCTGGCGCCGCGCGCAGATGGCGGCGATGCCATCGAGAATATCGTCGACGGCCGCCTGGCGTACCGCGTCGCTGGCCGCGCGGATATCCAGCGACAGGGTGCAGGCGCCGGCGATCACGTTGACGGAGCCATTCGGTACCTGCAGCTGCCCCACGGTGCCCACCAGCGCCTCGCCCTGGTTGCAGCGCTGTTCCACCAGCAGGATGATTTCGGCGGCCGCGCTGGCGGCGTCCTTGCGCATGGTCATGGGCGTGGTGCCCGCGTGGCTGGCCACGCCGCCAAGATTGACCAGGTAGCGCGAGCTGCCGGCAATCGCCGTGACGATCCCCAGCGGCAGGTCGCGTTCCAGCAGCACGGGACCCTGCTCGATGTGCACTTCCACATAGCCGAGCAAATCCGCCGGATCGCGCGCGATGGCGCCGATGGCGCTCGCCTCGTGGCCGGCGGCGGCCAGCGCGTCGCGCATGCTCACGCCATCCGCGTCTAACTGCTCCAGCAGCGACACGTCGAACTTGCCCGTGATGGCCGTGCTGCCCAGGAACGTGCTCTTGAAGCGCACGCCTTCTTCCTCGGCGAAGCCGACGACCTCGAAGTGGAAAGGCAGCTTTTCGCCCCGTTCGTGCAGGTGGCGCACGACGGCGATCGGCAGCACGATGCCCAGCCGGCCGTCGTACTTGCCGCCGTTGCGCACCGTGTCGTAATGGGATCCCGTCATCAGGGTCTTCGCGCCGGGGATATCGGACAGATAGCGGCCGACCACATTGCCGACGGCGTCGATGTGCACCTGCATGCCGGCGTCCCGCATCCAGTCGGCCAGCTGCGCGGCCGTTCTCTGGTGCGCCGGCGTCAGGTAGGCGCAGGTCAGGTTGTAATCGCTGTCGCTCCAGCCGGCCAAGGTTTCCGCGTGCTGCATGATGGCCGGACCGAAGTCCAGGCGCACGTCGAACAGGTCGTTCAGGCGCAGCTCGGCGATGCGCTTGATCTGCCGCAGCGATTCGGCCAGTTCATCGGCGCGCCGGTTCTTCAGGCGCCGGGCAAATGTGGCGATGATGTCCTGGCGCGTCAAGCCTTCGCCCGTCGGGCCCTTGACGGCCAGGATGAAGGGAAAGCCGAATTTGGCGTTGTATTCACTGTTGAGGCGCTGCAGGGTGGCAAATTCGTCGGCGCTGCACAGGTTCAGGCCGGACTTGGCCTGTTCGCGCGTCGATTCCGCCGTCAGCTGGCCCGCGATGGCTGCCTTGCCGGCCAGTTCCGGGTGGGCGCGTATCAGCCCCAGTTGCTCTTCGGGCGAGGCGTGCGCCAGCACGCGCTGCAGCTCCGTCTTGAGCGCCGTCAGGCTGGCAAACGGCCGGGCGGCGGCCGCGCGCTGGGCGATCCAGGGCGAATGTTCATAGATGCCATGCAGCCGTGCGATAAAGTCTGCCGGGCTGCCGGCGTTCAGGTCTGAAAGGGTGGTCATGGTTTTCCGATCATGCAAGCGGTGATGATAGCGCCCCGTTCCTGCGTCCATTATATGCGCGTGCTGATAGCGGCTATCGCTGCACCAGCGCCTTGGCGGCCGCGCTGACCTGGTCGCGCAGCCATTTGTGCTCGGGCGCCTGGTGCACGCGCTGGTGCCACAGCTGGTAAAAGCGCATGGGCGGAAATTTCAAGGGCACGGTATACGTTTTCAGCGGCAGGGTCTTTTCATAGAAACGCATGAATTGCCGGCCCGTGGTCAGCACCAGGTCCGTCTGCGTCAGCATGTAGGGGATCAGGCCGAAATACGCGGATTCCACCACCACGTTGCGCTGCAGGTTTTGCCGTTCGAGGAAGGAATCGATCACGCCGTGGTAGCCGGGCATCATCTGCGACGGCGCCACGTGGGGCAGGCTCAGATAATCGTCCAGGGTCATGGCGTCGCTGGCCGTGCGGCGCGCATAGGCGTTTTCCGCATGCATGGCGCAGATGATGGGGTCTTCGAACAGCTTCGAGATGTGCAGGTGCGCGGGCGGCTCGTCCCAGTTGGCGATCACCAGGTCCAGGCCACCATCGGAGAGCTGGCGGATATGGTCGATGCCCGGCCCCAGGCTGTGCAGCACGACGCGGCTTTTCGGCGAGCCGCGGCGCAGCAGCGCCACCACGTTGGGCAGGAACTGGCTGTCCAGGTAGTCGGGCGCGGCGATATGAAAGGTGCGCGCCTCGTCCTGCGCCACGAACGGCGTCTTCTTGACGAACAGGCTTTCCGTCTGGTCGAGGATGCGCTTGGCCGGATTGAGCAGGCTTTCGCCATGCTGGGTGGGCACCATGCCGCGCGCGCCGCGCACGAGCAGCGGGTCGCCCGTCAATTCTCTAAGCTTGCGCAAGGAGGCGGAAATCGAGGGCTGCGGCTGATTGAGCTTCAATGCCACGCGCGAGACGTTCTTTTCCACCAGCAGCAGGTAAAGGATGCGGATCAGGTGCAGGTCAAGGTGTTGCGGCAGGCTGGACATGTGGCGGCGCCTCTGTTGTATATCGATTTGAATATGTCAAATATACGATATATTTCATGTGATGGGCGGTAAATCCGTTTATCTTGTGTAGATTGGCACGAATATTGGTTCGGTCTGACTAGAGGAAATTTATGGAAGTATTCGCCTATCTGATCCCGTACGGCCTTGAGTGGCTGAACCTGATCGTCCGCTGGCTGCACGTCATCACGGGCATCGCCTGGATCGGTGCTTCCTTTTATTTCGTCTGGCTCGATAACTCGATCCGCCCGCCCGCGCCCGGCTCCGAGCTGGCGAAGAAGGGCGTGTCGGGAGAGCTGTGGGCCGTGCATGGCGGCGGTTTCTACAACCCGCAAAAATACCTGGTGGCGCCCGCCGAATTGCCGCAGGAGCTGCACTGGTTCAAGTGGGAAGCGTATTCCACGTGGCTGTCCGGCTTTGCGCTGCTGACGATTGCCTACTATTTCAATGCCCAGGCCATGATGATCGACAAGGTCGTGGCGGACATCTCCAGCGGCCAGGCCGTCGGCATCGGCATCGCCACCCTCGTCATCGGCTGGACCGTCTATGACTTGCTGTGCCGCTCGAAGCTGGCGCAATATGAACTGTGGTTTGGCGTGACCGTGTTCGCGCTGATCGTCGGCGCCGCCTACGTGCTCACGCATTTGCTCAGCGGGCGCGCCGCCTACATCCACGTGGGCGCCATGATCGGCACCATCATGGTGGCCAATGTGCTGATGCTGATCATTCCCGGCCAGCGCAAGATGGTCGAGGCCATGGCGGCCGGCAAGCTGCCCGACCCCAAGCATGGCCTGAAGGCCAAGCAGCGCAGCGTGCATAACAATTATTTCACGTTGCCGGTGCTGTTCATCATGATCAGCAACCACTACGCGATGACTTACCGTAACGACCACGCATGGCTGGTGCTGGCGCTGATCATGGCGGCCGGCGTCTTCATTCGCCACTTCTTCAACCTGCGCCACAAGGGACGTGTCGAGTGGCGCTATCCGGCCATCGGCGTGGCCTTGCTGCTGGCCGTGGCTATCGCCATCGCGCCGAAAGCACCGGTGGCCGTGGCGGCCGCGCCGGCGGCGGATCCTGTCGCGCAGTTCAAGAGCGTGCATGCCATCATCGCCCAGCGCTGCGCCACCTGCCATTCGGCCCAGCCCACGCAAGCTGGTTTTGCCACGGCGCCGGCCGGCATGATGCTCGATAATGAAACTCAAATCCGCCAGCACGCGGCGCAAATCTACCAGCAGGCCATCGAATTGAAGGCCATGCCGATCGGGAACCTGACGAATATGACGGAGGCCGAGCGCAGCGAATTGGGCGCCTGGCTGCAACAGACCATGCAAGGAGCAAAATGACGACGCACGCAGAAAAAATCACGGCCTGGATCGACGACCACTTCGACGAGGAAGTCGCCTTTTTACAGCAGGTGGTGCAGCAGCCGACGGATACGCCGCCCGGCAACAACGCGCCCCATGCGGAGCTGGTGGCCCAATTGCTGCAGGCATATGGCTGGCACGCCGAAAAACACGCGGTCCCTGCCGACCAGGTGGAAGCCTACGGCATGCAGAGCATCACCAACCTGATCGTGCGCCGCCCCTACGGCGCAGGCGGGCCGACCGTGGCACTGAATGCGCATGGCGACGTGGTGCCGCCCGGCGACAACTGGACGTATCCGCCATATGGCGGCCAGATCGACGGCGGCTATATGTATGGCCGCGCGACGGCCGTGTCGAAAGGCGATTTCGCCACCTATGTGTTTGCCGCGCGCGCCCTGGAGGCGCTGGGTATTGCCTTGAAGGGGCAGCTGGAACTGCATTTTACCTACGACGAGGAATTCGGCGGCTTGCTGGGGCCGGGCTGGCTGCTGGAACAGCAACTGACGAAGCCCGATTTCGTCATCGCCGCCGGTTTCAGCTACGGCATCGTCACGGCGCACAACGCCTGCCTGCAGCTGGAAATCACCGTGCACGGCAAGTCGGGCCACGGCTCCATGCCGGAAACGGGGCACGATGCGCTGCAGTCGGCCAACAAGATCCTCAACGCCATCTACGGCCAGCTGCCGGAGCTGAAAAAGATCAAATCCAAAGTGGCCGGCATCGACTCGCCCACCATGCTGGTGGGCCGCATTGATGGCGGCACGAATACCAATGTGGTGCCGGGCAGGGTCGTCATGAAGATGGACCGCCGCATGATTCCGGAAGAAGACCCGGTGGCGGTGGAGGCGCAGGTGCGTGCGCTGATCGAGAATGCCGTGCGCGGCGAGCCGGGCATCCGCATCGAGATCCGCCGCCTGCTGCTGTCGCATGCGCTGCGCCCCTTGCCCGGTTCCGAGCAGCTCGTCGGCAGCCTGCAGAAAAATGCGCAGGCCATCCTCGGCGAGACGATTCCCGCAGTCGGTACGCCGCTGTATGCGGATGCGCGCCTGTATGGCGAACGGGGCATCCCCGCCGTGCTGTATGGCGCCGGCCCGCGCACGGTGCCCGAATCGAACGCGAAGAAAGCAGACGAGCGCCTGGCGCTGGACGATTTGCGTAAGGCCAGCAAGATCGTGGCCCTGACCCTGCTCGACTTCCTGGGCGCTTGACAGGGCGGCGACTATGCCGCATGCATCCGGTAAGATGCATGCCTGGACAATCGCGGAGGCAGCATGGAGTTGACTGGCAAGAGGACGATAAGGGAGCTGGCGGCCGACCTGGCCGCCGGTCGCATCACCAGCGTGGCGCTGACACAGCAGATGCTGGCGCGCGCCGAGGCGCACCGGGCGCAGGGCGGCCATGCCTATGTCAGCCTCGATGGCGAACAGGCGCTGATGGAAGCGCGGGCCAGCGATGCGGCGCGCGCCGCCGGCATCGTTGCCTCGCCGCTGGCAGGCGTGCCCATTTCCATCAAGGACCTGTTCGACGTCAGGGGGCAGGTCAGCAGCGCCGCTTCGCTGGCGCTGGCCGACGCGCCGCCCGCCGTGGCCGATGCGCTTGCCGTGGCGCGCCTGCGCGCAGCCGGCGCCGTCCTGCTGGGCCGCACCAACATGAGCGAATTCGCGTTTTCCGGCCTGGGCCTCAATCCCCATTACGGCACGCCGCGCAATCCGCTGGACGGCGCGCGCGTGGCGGGCGGCTCCACCTCGGGCGGCGCCGTGACGGTGGCTTTGGCGATGGCGGCCGGCGCGCTGGGCACGGACACGGGCGGCTCGATCCGCATCCCGTCCGCCTTTTGCGGCCTGACCGGTTTCAAGCCGACGGCCGCTTCCGTGCCGCTGGCCGGCACGGTGCCCCTGTCGCGCTCCCTCGATTCGGCCGGCCCCATCGCCCACAGCGTCGACTGCTGCGCGGTGCTTTACGCGGCGCTGTCGGGCCGCAAGCTTGCCGATGGCGCGCCAGCGTTGAAAGGACTGCGTTTCGGCTTTACCCTGGACTACGTGGGCACCCATGTCGAGCCGCAGGTGCAGCAGGCATTCGACCGTGCGCTGGACAAGCTGCGCGCGGCCGGCGCGCAGGTGGAGCAGTTCGATTTCCCGGAATTGCTGGAGCTGCCGACGATTAATGGCGGCGGCGGCCTGGTGGCGGCGGAAGCCTGGCACTGGCACAGGGCGCGGCTGGAAGAGAAGGGCGCGCAATACGACCAGCGCGTGGCGGCGCGCATCCGCCGCGGCCAGCAGCAGGGTGCAGCGGACTACATCGATTTGCTCGATGCGCGTGCGCGCCTGATCGCCATCGCGAAGCAGCGCCTGGCGCCATTCGACGCCTGGCTGATGCCCAGCGTAGCCGTACTCGCGCCGCAGGTCGCGCCGCTGGAAGCGGATGATGCCACCTTCTTTGCCACGAACGGTCTGGTGCTGCGCAACGCCAGCGTGATCAACTTCCTCGATGGCTGCGCGCTGTCCTTGCCATGCCATGCAGAGGGTGAGCTGCCCGTGGGGCTGGGCATTTGCGGCCTGGCCGGCGCCGACGATCAGGTGCTGCAAATCGGCCGCGCCGTGGAGGCGCTGTTGCGGGGGAGTGGAAAAGAGTAATACCGTAGTGCAGGAAAATGCCAACTCTGTCATGATGGCTGGCATTAACATGGGAAAGTCGCGCTTCAGGCGCCGGCAAACTTCACACTGTGCACCGATACGACCTGATTAGCTGTCATGACTGCGGCGTGTTGTACCGCAAACGTCCGCTGCGTCCACGCGAAAAGGCGCGCTGCATCCGTTGCCGCTCGGTGTTGTATCGCGGCGCCCACGCGCGCGGCGCATCGGCCGAATTGAGCAAGGTGGTGGCGCTCACCCTGGGCGCCGCCTTCGTCTTCCTGATCGCCCAGTTTTTCCCCATCGTCGAACTCGACGTCAATGGCCTGACCTCCAGCGCCACCCTGCTCGGTTCCATCCGCGTGCTGTGGTCCGAGCAAATGCACATCGTGGCGACGATGGTCTTCCTGTTTACCATACTCTTTCCCGCCATCGAACTCGGTTCGCTGCTGTATGTGGCGCTGGGCTTGCGCGGCGGCGTCAAGGTGCCGGGCTTTAACCGCGTGCTGCGCGCCGTGCAGACGGCGCGCGAATGGGGCATGACGGAGGTGCTGATGATCGGCATCCTGATCACCGTCGTCAAGATGACCAGCCTGGCCACGGTGCTGCCGCAACCGGGGCTGTTCGCGTTTGGCGCGCTGACCCTGATGCTGGCCATCGTCGTCTCGTTCGACCCCAAGGCCCTGTGGAACCTGGGCGACGACCTGACCCGCCAAGCGCTGCCCGGCATCCGCTACAAGGCCTTCGCACCGGGCGAGAAGGTGCTGCCTTGCCATGCTTGCGGCCTGGTGGCGCCGCCGCTGGGCAAGGGCAAACACCTGGCGTGCGTGCGCTGCGGCACGGCCCTGCACGTGCGCAAACCGGACAGCATCAACCGCACCTGGGCCTTGCTGATCGCCGCCATGATCCTCTACATTCCCGCCAACCTGCTGCCCGTGATGGTGACGCAATCGCTGTTCGGCGCGCAGGACGACACCATCATGAGCGGTGTGGTGCTGTTCTGGACCAGCGGCTCGAAAGGCCTGGCCATCATCATTTTCATCGCCAGCGTGGTCGTGCCGATGCTGAAACTGGGCGTGCTGGCGCTGCTGGCGTTTACGGCGCAGCGGCGCTCGCGGTGGCGGCCGCGCCAGCGCACCATCTTGTACCGCATGGTTGAATTCATCGGCCGCTGGTCCATGCTCGACATCTTTGTCGTCACCCTGACGGTGGCGCTGGTGCGCTTCAAGTCGCTGGCCGTGATCACGGCCGGACCCGGCGCGCTGGCCTTTGGCGCCGTGGTGGTGCTGACCATGCTGGCGGCGATGCAGTTCGACCCGCGCCTGATCTGGGACCCCGTCGACGACAAGGCGGCCGAGGATGAAAAACGCAGCAGTGCAGCAAATACCGGAAACAATACAGTGATTGGAGAACAGCATGGCTGACAAAGAAACGGGCGACCTTGCCGAAACCGGCGCGCGGCCTCTGCCCGAACCCGATGTGGACCCGGCCAGCCGCTGGCTGCCGTCGCTGGTATGGCTCATTCCGCTGCTGGCCGCGCTGATCGGCGCCGGCCTGGCCGCCAAGTCCATCCTCGACCAGGGACCCACGGTGACGGTCAGCTTCAAGAGCGCCGAAGGACTGGAGCCGGGCAAGACCAAGGTCAAATACAAGGATGTCGATATCGGCCAGGTGCGCGCCATCACTCTGGGCGAGGACTTGAGCAAGGTGCTGGTCACGATCGACATGAGCAAGGAAGCGCGCCGGTTCGCCACCGCCGATTCGCGCTTCTGGGTGGTGCGCCCGCAGATCGGCGCCAGCGGCGTGACGGGCCTGGGCACCTTGCTGTCGGGTGCCTACATCGGCGTCGATACGGGCAAGTCGGAAGCCAAAAAGGAGAATTTCCTCGGCATGGAGAGTCCGCCCGCCGTGGCCGGTGACCAGAAGGGCAAGCTGTACACCCTGCATGCGGACAGTCTCGGCTCCGTCGATGTGGGCTCGCCCCTGTTCTTCCACCGCCTGCGCGTGGGCAAGGTGGTCAGCTTCGCGCTGGACAAGGATGGCAACGGCATCACCATGTCCGTCTTCGTGAATGCGCCGTACGACCAGTTCGTCGGCAAGAATGCGCGCTGGTGGCATGCCAGCGGCGTCGACGTGCGCTTGGATTCCAACGGCTTCAAATTGAATACGCAGTCGCTGGCGGCGATGCTGGTGGGCGGCATCGCCTTCGAGGCGGAAAATGGCCGCAAGCCGGAGGAGCCGGCGCCGGCCAATACCAATTTCCGCCTGGCGGCCGACGAGGCCAGCGCCATGCGCGAACCCGATGGCGAGGCGATCACCACCGTGTTCTATTTCGACCAGTCGCTGCGCGGCTTGCAGCCTGGCGCCACGGTGGACTTCCGCGGGATCGTGCTGGGCGAGGTGCGTTCGGTGGGCATCGAGTTCGATCCTGTGAAGAAGAACTTCCGCATGCCCGTCACCGTCAATCTGTATCCGGCTCGCCTGGGCATGCGCTTCAAGGCCGCTGTCGACGATGAGGAAGGCTCGGCCGGTCACCAGCTGCTCGAACGCATGGTCAGCCGTGGCTTGCGCGCGCAGCTACGCACGGGCAACCTGCTGACCAGCCAGTTGTATATCGCGCTGGACTTCTTCCCGAAAGCGCCGAAGGTGACGCTGGAGTTGAACAAGTATCCGCTGGAAGTGCCGACCGTGCCGAATACCCTCGATGAATTGCAGACGCAGATCGCCAGCATCGCCCGCAAGCTGGACCAGGTGCCGTACGCGGAGATCGGCAGCAACCTGAACGCCACCATCAAGCAAGCCAATACCCTGTTCAAGCAGCTCGATGGCCAGGTGGTGCCGGAGATGCGCGATACCCTGACGGCGGCGAAACAGACCTTCGGTACGGCCGAACAGGTGCTGCAAAAGGATTCGCCGCTGCAGTCGGACGTGCGCCAGGCCTTGCAGCAGCTGACGCAAACCCTGCAATCGCTGAACGCGCTGTCGGACTACCTGGAACGTCATCCCGAGTCCCTGATCCGCGGTAAAAAAGGAGATGAAAAAAAATGATGAAGCCAATTTTTTCCGCGCTGCTGGCGGCCAGCCTGCTGGGCGCCTGCTCTACGCCACAGCCAGAGCATTTCTATACGCTCAGTGGCGGCGCCGACGCGCAGCCGGCCAAACCCGTCAAATACTATGTCGAGGTGCTGACCGTCAGCGTGCCGCAGCAGGTGAGCCGCAACCAGTTTGTCGTGACGGCGCCATCGGGCCGCATCGAATTGCTGGAGCAGCAGCGCTGGGCGGGGCCGCTGGCCGGCGAGATCGGCCAGGCCCTGTCGACGGCCGTGACGAACGACCTGGGCGCCATCGATGTGTTCCGCACGCCGCATCCGGACAACTTGCCCGTGTACCGCATCAGCACCAATGTGCAGCGTTTTGAATCGGTGATGGGACAGTACGCGCTGATCGACGCCGTGTGGAGCGTGCGCCAGCTGGCCAGCAGCAAGGTAGTCACTTGCCGCACGATAGCCAATGAAAAAGTGGGTGCCGGCTACGATGAACTGGTGCTCGGTCATCGCCGCGCCGTGAGCCGCATCGCCGCCGATACGGCAAGCGTCGTGCGCGCTTTTGACCGCGGCAGCGCCGGCTGTCCGGCCGCCTGAGCCGCTTTCCGCTATCCAGTCCCGGCGGCCGCTGGTAAAATGCGGCCATGGGAATGACCTTGTTCACGCGCCGCTTCGCCGCCTGGATCGCCTGCTTTGCGATCCTGCTGGCGGCGCTCGCGCCATCGATTTCCCAGGCCGTCGCCAACGCCAAGCAGGAGTCCGGCTCCGGCTGGGCCGAAATCTGCTCGGTGGCCGGCATCCGCTTCGTTCAGCTTGTGCAGGCCGATGATGACGGCGCCGCCGACGAAAAATCCGGCGGCAAGGCCATGCAGATGGAGCATTGCGCCTTCTGTTCCACGCATGCGGGTTCCGTCGGCCTGCCGCCGACGAACCCCGTGCTGCCGCTGCCTGTGGCCAGCGGCACGGCCATTTTCCCGGCACTGTACTACCAGTCCCCATCGCCCCTGTTCATCTGGTCCACCGCGCAATCGCGCGCGCCGCCCGCCCTCGTTTAAGTTTTTGCCTTTCCAATGCTGGCGCTGTCCACCTTGCGGTGTGAGGCGCCGCATCCGCACACTTAAACGAGAATCACATGAACAAGACATTATTGGTGCTGGCTGCTGCCATCACCGTGGCTTACCCCTGCGCGCGGGCGCAGCAAACTGATCAAGCCGACCACGGCATCGACACCGTCGTCGTTTCCGGCTCGCGCGCCCAATCGTGGCTGTCCGAGACGCCGCAGGCCATCGGTGTCGTCAACACCAAAACCCTGGAACGCGACAAGCCCAAGACCATGGGCGATATCCTCAACCGCATCGCCGGCGTGTACTGGAATGACCTGGGCAACGAGCAGCACAGCATGAGCATCCGCCAGCCCATCGGCACGAATGCCGTCTACCAGTACCTGGAAGACGGCATTCCCATCCGCCCGCTGGGTGTCTTCAACCATAACTCGCTCAACGAGATGAACATGGCGGGCGCCAGCGGCGTGGAAGTGGTGAAGGGCGCCGCATCCTCGCTGTATGGCAGCAATGCCGTCGGTGGCGCCGTCAATTTTCTCACGGCCGGCGCCAGCGCGACGCCGACGGCCAAGGTGGGTGTGCGACGCGATAACGTGGCCGGCTACACCCGCTACGATACGTCCGCCAGCGATACCTGGGGCCCGCTGGGACTGCGCTTTTCCCACTACAGTTCGCGCCGCTCGCGCGACAACTGGCAAGAGTACAGCTATGGCGACAAGGATTCGTTCTCGCTGCGCGCCGACTATGCGCTCAGCCCCACCTCGCAGCTGCGCGCCACCATCGTCCACACGGATCTCGATGCGGCCATGACGGGCAGCCTGTTCGAGAATGATTACCGCAGCAATCCTGGCAAGAGCCTGAACACGTTCACCTACCGCAAGGACAAGACCACGCGCATGAATCTGGCGTGGGAAGGCGCGACGACGGCCAATGGCACGAGCACCGTCACCGTGTTTACGCGCAAGAACGACCATGGGCAGATTCCCGCGTACTCCATCGGCAGCTGCGCGGGCATGCTGTGCAAGGGCGTCATCAACAACAACCACGTCGATTCGCTGGGGCTGGACGTGAAACACCAGCAGGAATTCGCGTGGCTGCGTTCGCGCCTGATTGCCGGCGTGTATGTCGACAAGAGCGACAATCCCTTTGTCAGCGATAACCTGTCCATCGTGCGCGATGCGGCCACGGGCCGCTACCTGCGCTATTCGCTGGCCAATGCGAGCAACCCGCAGGGCGTGCGCGACTACCAGACGGATATCCTCAATACGGCCGTCTTCGCGCAATGGGAATTTACGCCGCTGGCCGGTACGCGCGTGGTGCTGGGCGGGCGCTCGGACGCCATCCGCTACGACTACCATAACAAGCTGGCGCCTGGCGGCAGCGTCAATTACGGTGCGCCCGACGAGTCGCGCAGCTTTTCGCATGTGAGCCCGAAGCTGGGCGCTACCTACGCCATTGGCCATGCCGGCAGCGCGTATGCGAACGTCAGCCAGGGCTTCACGCCGCCCGAGGTGAGCCAACTGTATGGCAAGACGGGCATCGCCGACTTGCAGCCGTCCGTCTACAACAACTATGAACTGGGCTTGCGCTGGGCCTTTTTGCAGGGCCGCTTGAAACTCGACACGGCCCTGTACCGGCTCGACGGGCGCGACACCATCGTCAGCTACACGCTCTCGCCAGGCAACAGCGAAAACCGCAATGCGGGGCGCACGCGCAGCGAAGGCCTGGAGCTGGGCCTGAACTACGACAGCGGCCCGTTCGACGCGCGCTTCGCCACGGCCATCGCGCGCCACCGCTACCTGCGCTACCAGGTGTCGTCCACCCTCGATTACAGCGGCCGCACCATGCCGCAGGCACCGCGCGACATCACGTCGATCGAGATCGGCTACAAACCCGTGGCCGGCGCCCGTATCGCGCTCGAAGCCGTGCACCAGGGTCGCTACTGGATGAACAATGCCAACACGGTGGAGTACCAGGGCCACGCCTTGCTGAACCTGCGCGCCAGCTATCAGCTCGCGCGCGGGCTGGAAGCGTGGGCGCAGGTGCGCAACCTGGCAGATAAACGCTATGCCGATTCGGCCAGCAGCAGTTACGCGGGCACGGGCAGCTACGCGGCCAATACGCAGAACCAGTACACGCCCGGCGCGCCGCGCAGCGTGATGCTGGGCCTGGGCTATACCTTCAACGCACTGTGAGGATAGCCATGGACGATCACACCTTTCTTATCGCGCGGCGCAAAAGCCTGTACTGGCGCATCCACTTCTGGGCCGCGCTGATCGCCTCGCCGTTTGCCCTGGTGGCCACCCTGACGGGCATGTTGTATGTGTTCACGCCGCAGATCGAGGCAAGGCTGTACCAGCACCTCGATCATGTGGCGCCGCAGGACTCGATGCTGCCGCTGGACGCCGCCGTGGCGGCAGCGGAGCGGGCCGCGCCGCGCGGCTGGACGGTGCAGCACGTGGTGCCGCCGTTTCAACCGGATGACGCGGTGCAGGTGGCTTTTGCGCCGCCCGGCGGCGCGCAGGATGAACATGCGGGCCATGGCGGACATGCCGCGCCGGCCAAGCCGAAGTTTGGCCTGCCCGCGCAAGCCATCATCGTGTATGTGAATCCGTATGACGCGCGCGTGCTGGGCAGCCTGGCCAGCAGCGAGCGCTTTGGCAACTGGGCGAAAAAGCTGCATTCGCGCCTGCTGCAGAATGATGGCTGGCGCTGGATGATCGAGCTGGCGGCCAGCTGGCTGATGGTGATGCTGGTGACGGGTGTGGTCCTGTGGTGGCCGCGCGGCGCGCAATCGGGCTTGCCGAAGCGGGGCGCGCGGGGCCGCAATGGCTGGCGCCAGTGGCATGCTTTTCTTGGCGTGGCGCTCGGCATCGTCAGCGTCGTGATCCTGACGACGGGGCTGACGTGGAGCCAGCAGGCGGGCGGGCGCATCCGCGCGCTGCGCGATGTCAGCGGCCAGGCGCCGCCGCCCGTGCCGCGCGGTCTGCATTCGACCGAGGCGGGCGCTCCGCTCGACTGGCAGGATGCGTGGCAGGTAGCGCGCAGCCACGCGCCCGCCATCGCCGTGCAGCTGACGGCGCCGGCCAGCCAGGATGATGTGTGGCGCGCCACCATGGCCGACCGCAGCCAGCCCACCTTGCGCTTCGATCTGCAATTCGATGCCTACAGCGGCAAGCCTTTGTACTATGCGGGCTGGGAAGCGCAGACGGCGTTCGGCAAGGCGACGGCCATCGGCATTCCATTCCACCGCGGCGAATTTGGCTGGTGGAACCAGGCCTTGCTGCTGCTGTTCGGCGCCAGCGTGCTGTTCTCGCTGGTGTCGGGCTGGGTGATGTTTTTCAAGCGGCGCCTGCCAGGCTCGCTGGGTTTGCCCAAGCTGCTGCCGGGCGCCTGGACCTCGCCGTCCATGCTGGCCTGGCTGGCGGCGGCCGTCATGTGCGCGCTGATGCCGCTGCTGCTCGTTTCCGGCGCCATGCTGTTGTTGCTGGAGCTGCTCCTGGCGAAATGCGGTGCGCGTATCGGCAGGGTGCGACTGCGCTAGAATAAGGGGTGCGGCCAGGCTCGTTGCCATGGGCCGCCCCCTTGTAACGGTTGAACATGGTATTCATCGACTTTCCCGCCTTGTCCTCACTGGCCGCCGCGTCGGCCCTGGTGACCAAAAAATGCAGCTGCTGCGCCGTCCCGCTGGACGCCTGGCAGCGCCTTCCCACTTCGCTGGAGCTGGACCGCTTTGAAGAAGTCGGCACCCTGCGCGAAGACCCGTACGAAGAACCGACGTTTGCCGAATACCACCCGCACGGCACGCGCTATGACAGCGTGGACGCGCCCATCGCCCCGCGCTACTATCCCGCGAACCTGAGCCAGGTGGCCCGCTGCCTGAACTGCGGCCGTTACTACCTGCGCTACAACGAGGCGGGCGGCTATTTCACGGAACTGCGCATTCGCGCGCTGCGCCCGACATTGCTGGCCGACGCGGCGTAGTCACTGCTACAGGCTTTCCTTGACGTGCGCGATGCCGTGTTCATCGTAGATCGAGTACACGGCAGCGAGGAGGTTTTCCAGTTCCGGCGAGCGGTCCATATGCCGCATGCTGAATAAAATGGGCGAGAACGCATGCTTGTCGTCCAGCTTGCGGTACACGACGTTCCGGTGATGCATGGCCTGCACGCTTTCCGGCACGATGGAGATGCCCTGGCCGGCCGCCACCAGTCCCATGGAAATCTGCAGCTCGCGCACTTCCGTAACGGGGCCGGGCGTGACATTGCCTTCGCTGAACATGGCCAGCACCTGGTCGGCAAAACTGGGACGTGGCGCTTTCGGATACACGAGCAGGGTTTCGTGGATCAAGTCAGTCAGGCGCAATCCGCCTTCCCCCTTGGCCAGCCGGTGGCCCGGTGGCAGGGCCACCACCAGCCGCTCCTCGCGCAGCAGGATGCGGCGGATGCTGGGGTCTTCGCTTTTCAGGCGTCCGAATCCCACGTCGATGCGGCCTTCCTTCAGGGCCTTCAACTGCTGCACCGTCGTCATTTCATGCAGGCTTACGTCGACTTCGGGATGACGCTCGCAAAAGCGGTGCACGATGTCGGGTAACTCCCCATACAGGGTCGAGGCGACGAAGCCGATCGACAGCGTGCGTTCCAGCTTGCCCACGCGCTGCGTCATCGCCTGCAGGTCGCGCACCTGGTCGAGCAGGGGCCGCGCATGGGCGAGGAAAAACTCGCCCGCTTCCGTCAGCCGCAAGGGCCGTGACCCCTTTTCGATCAGCGCCACGCCCAGGATTTCTTCCAGCTGCTGCATCTGCCGGCTCAGCGGCGGCTGCGCGATGTGCAGCCGCGCGGCGGCCCGCGTGAAGTTCCTTTCCTCTGCGACCGCAACGAAGTAGCGCAAGTGGCGTAATTCCATCTTCATACCTTTCAAGTATAGGTTTGATACCAACTCGGTGTTGGACGTGGGGAGATTCGGGGCATATCGTGTCACCACTCCACAGAATTATACGGAATAAATATGATTCAAAATATCGAGACCTACCTGGTCGATGTGCCTACCATACGTCCGCACCGCATGTCGGTCGCCACCATGAATACGCAAACCCTGGTGCTGGTGCGGCTGCGCTGCGCCGACGGCATCACGGGCTGGGGCGAAGCGACCACCATCGGCGGCTTGGGCTACGGCGGCGAAAGCCCGGAAAGCATCAAGACGAATATCGACACCTATATCGCGCCGCTGCTGGTCGGCATGGAAGCGAGCGAAGTGGCCAAGGCCATGGCCAGGGTGCGCAAGGTCATCCAGGGCAACCGCTTCGCCAAGTGCGCGATCGAGACGGCCCTGCTGGACGCCCAGGCGCGCCGCCTGAACGTGCCGCTGTCGGAATTGCTGGGCGGGCGCGTGCGCGATGCGCTGCCCGTGGCCTGGGTGCTGGCCAGCGGCGACACGGCGCGCGATATCGCCGAAGGCGAAAAGATGCTGGAACTGCGCCGCCACCGCATCTTCAAGTTGAAGATCGGTCTGCGCGACGTGATGGATGACGTGGCCCACGTGCTGGAGATCAAGCGTGCACTGGGCGAACGGGCCAGCGTGCGCGTCGACGTCAACCAGGCCTGGAGCGAAACGGACGCCGTGCGCGGCATCGCCGCGCTGGAAGCGGGCGGCGTCGACCTGATCGAGCAACCGGTCAAGGCGGGCAACCGCGCCGCGCTGGCGCGCCTGAAGCAGCGCTTCGACGTGGCCATCATGGCCGACGAAGCCCTGCATGGCCCCGCCGATGCGCTGGCGCTGGCGCAAGCCGACGCGGCCGACGTGTTTGCCGTGAAAATCACCCAGTCGGGCGGCTTGCTGCCGGCGCTGGAAGTGGCCACCGTGGCGCGTCTGGCTGGCGTGGGCCTGTACGGCGGCACCATGCTCGAAGGCGGCGTCGGCACGGCCGCCACGGCCCATGTGTGCTCCACGTTCGCGGAACTGGCCTGGGGCACGGAGCTGTTCGGGCCACTGCTGCTGACGCAGGAAGTCTTGCGCGAGCCGCTCGTGTACCGCGACTTCATGCTGCAGGTGCCGACAGGGCCGGGCCTGGGCGTCGAGATCGATATGGACAAGCTGCGCGTCATGCAGCGTCAATAAGTCAGTCAAAGGAGAAACCATGTTATTCCATGTACGCATGAACGTGAACCTGCCATTGAGCATGCCCGCTGAGCAGGCGGCGCAACTCAAGCAAACGGAAAAGGCACTGGCGCAGCGCCTGCAGCACGAGGGCAAGTGGCGCCACCTGTGGCGCATCGCCGGTCAGTACGCCAATGTCAGCGTCTTCGACGTGGACAGCGTGGACGAGCTGCACAACTTGCTCACTTCCTTGCCCTTGTTCCCCTACATGCAGATCGACGTGATGCCGCTGTGCCGCCATCCCTCGTCCGTGCGCGACGACGATTCCTGAGGAGACATGCAATGATAGGCAACGATATTGTGGGGAAAACGTGCGCGGTGGATGGTATCGGCCTGCATTACCGCACGGATGGCGAGCGCCGCAAGCCTTGCCTGGTCCTGTCGAATTCCCTCGGCACGGATCTGTCCATGTGGGAGGCGCAGGCGGCCGCGCTGGCCGGCGACTTTTTTGTCGTGCGCTACGATACGCGCGGCCATGGCCAGTCGGCCAGCGGCGGCGCGCCGTTCGGCATCGAGCGGCTGGGGCAGGATGTGGTGGCGCTGCTCGACCATCTTGATATCGAACGCGCCGCCTTCTGCGGCATTTCCATGGGCGGTTTGACGGGCCAGTGGCTGGGCATACACCAGCCGCGGCGCTTGACGCACCTTGTGCTGGCGAATACGGCGGCGCGCATCGGCGGCGCCGCGCCGTGGCAGTTGCGGGCGGAGCAGGTGCGCCGCGACGGCATGGCCGCGGTGGCCGAGAGCGCCGCCGCGCGCTGGTTCACGCCGCAGTTCATCGAACGCGAAGCGGACACGGTGGCGCGCCTGGCCGGCATTTTGCGGGGCCAGGATGCGAGCGGCTATGCGGCCTGTTGCGACGTGCTGGCCCAGACGGACTTGCACGACGCCGTGGGCACGATCGCCGTGCCGACCCTGATCATCGCGGGCGAGCATGATCCCGTGACCACCATCGACGACGGGCGCTGGCTGCAGCAGCAGATCGCTGGCGCCCGCCTGGCCAGCCTGCCCGCTTCGCATATCTCGAACATTGAGGCGGCGGACTTGTTTACAGAACAGTTGCGGACTTTTTTAGTGTGAGGCTTGCTGTACCGTATCGGTACGGCGGGAATGTGGTTTTCCCCTGAGCAGCGTCGCCGGCAAGACTGGCATGCGGCAGGGGAGGCTTTCTTGAAAAATAATAATAAGAAAAGCAGACTTGGAGTAGACGGATGGAAAACAGATTGATCATCATCGCCGCGGTCACGGTGGGCTATTTCGCCCTCATGTCGTACATTACCTATAGCGTGCGCAAGCATGCCAACAGCGCCGAGGGCATGACGGCGGGCGGGCGCAATTATCCCGCCTTCCTGATCGGCGCCTTGCTATTGTCGGAATTCATCGGCAGTTCCGTCAGCATCGGCACGGCCCAGAAGGGCTATGAACTGGGCATTTCCGCCGCGTGGAATCTGGTGGCGCTGTCGCTGGGCTTTTTCCTGCTGGCCATCGTGCTGGTGAAAAAATACAAGGAAAGCGGGCAGTCGACGATTTCCGGCATTCTCGCGCAGACGTATGGCGAGCCTGTGCGCTATGCGGCGTCCATCCTCACCATCGTCGCGCTGAGCATCGTTGCCGTGGCCCTGTATGCGAGCGGCGGCGCCGTGCTGGCGGCCGTGCTGCACATCAACAAGACGGTCGCCATCTTGCTGGTCGGCGCCATCACCGTGATCTATGTCAGCCTGGGCGGCATGCGCTCGGTCGTGTACACCAATTTCGCCCACTCCATCGTCAAATACCTGGGCGTGATCCTGGCGCTGGCGTATGCGCTGGAGGCAACGGGCGGCATCGGCGCGCTGCAGGCGCAGCTGCCGGCCAAGATGTTCAACTGGGTCGAGATCGGCTGGGGCCAGATCATCGCCTGGATGATCGGCGGCATCGGTTCCATCTTCGCCACGCAATATGTGATCCAGGCGCTGGTCAGCACGGACAATCCGGCCGTGGCCAAGCGCGCCTGCTATTACGTGTCGTCGCTGATGATCCCGTTCGGCCTGATGGCGGCCCTGATCGGCATGTGCAGCGCCGTGCTGTATCCGGGCATGAAGTCGATCGACGCGTTTCCCACGATGATCGCCCACATGCCGGCGTTTTCCGCCAGCATCATGATCGTCGGCCTGGCCGGCGCCCTGTTTGGCGGCATTTCCGCCACCACGCTGGCATCGGCCACCCTGGCCATGAAGGATTTTTATGATCCCTGGTATAACAAGGCGAAGAACGACGCGAAATCGCTGATGTTCCTGCGCATCGCCATCGTCGTGGCGGGCCTGCTGCCGCTGGTGCTGGCGCTGTATGCGGAAAAACTGCTGATGATCGCCTTCCTGGGCAAGGCCCTGCGCGCCACCCTGGCCGTGCTGGTGCTGATGGCCTTCTATGCGCCGAAATTCGGCACGCCGCGCGGCGCCTTTGTCGGCGTGATCGTCTCGGTGATCGCCACGATTGGCTGGTTCCTGGCGGGCAATCCGTACGGCGTGGACAGTTCCTACCTGGCGCTGGCCGGTCCGCTGCTGACCATGGGCATCAGCCATGTGTTCAAGCCGGCGCAAGCGACAGGCGCCGCGCCGGCCGTGAAATAGCCTCAGGCGGGAGCCGCCTTCAGCCAGCGCATCAGGCGCGGCTGGAGGTAGGGCAGGAACACGAGGAAACACAGGCCCACGCACAGGTTGAAAATCAGGTGCGCGGCCGCCACGGCCGTGCCGGCCAGCGGCAGCAAGGCATCCGACAGGGCGGGGATGAAGGGGAAGAAGGCCAGCGCGCCGGCCAGGTTGAACAGGAAGTTGGCCTTGGCTGTGGCTTGCGCGTTGGCGCTCATCTGCAGGCTCGACAGCAGCGCTGTCGAGGTGGAGCCGACGTTGGCGCCCACGACGATGGCGATGGCCGCCTCGGCCGGGATCAGCTGGTGCTGCGTCAGCACGATGGCCAGGCCGGTGGAGACGCTGCTCGATTGCACCAGCGCCGTAAATAGCGCGCCCATCAGCAAGGCGATCCACGGTTCGCGCGCCTGCGCCAGGGTGTCGACGAACCACGGCTGCGCCTGCAGCGGCTTGAGTTCGCTCGAAATCAGGTCCAGCGCGAAAAAGATCAAGCCAAAGTAAAACGCCGCCTTGCCCAGCGCCTGTATCTTGCTGGGCAGGCTGGAGACGAGGGCGCCGCCGATGATGAACAGGGGGCCGATGCCCGTCAGCTTCATCGACACCAGCCAGGCCGTGGCCGTCGTGCCGACATTCGCCCCCAGGAGGATTGCCAGGCTGCCCGCAAAGCTGATCACCTGCGCATCGACGAGGGCGACGGCCAGCGCCGTCGTGGCGCTGCTTGACTGCACCAGCGCCGTGGCGATGGCGCCGACGAGAAAGCCATACCAGCGGTTGGTGGTGACTCGCGCCAGCCAGGCTTGCATGCCCGCGCCGCCCATCGCTTGCAGTTCACGGCTGAAAGCTTGCAAGCTGTACAAGAACAGCACCACGGCCGAGACGGCCGCGATCAATACCTGGAAATGATTCATGGAGCGGTGCGAAAGAGCGTCGGGGAAGACGCGATCATACCAGCCCTGTCAGGTAGTAAATACCGATTACTAAAAACACGGCTACCGTCTTGATGACGGTGATGCCGAAAATGTCGCGGTAGGACTGGCGGTGCGTGAGGCCCGTGACGGCCAGCAGGGTGATCACGGCGCCATTGTGCGGCAAGGTATCCATGCCGCCGCTGGCCATGGCCACCACGCGGTGCATGACTTCGAGCGGAATATGCGCCTGCTGCGCGGCCTGGATAAAACTGTCCGACATGGCTGCCAGCGCGATGCTCATGCCGCCCGAGGCCGATCCCGTGATGCCGGCCAGGGTCGTCACGGACACGGCCGCGTTGACGAGCGGATCGGGCACGCTGCGCAGGGTGTTGCTGACGGCAAGAAAGCCGGGCAGGGCCGCGATGACGCCGCCGAAGCCATATTCGGACGCCGTATTCATGGCCGCCAGCAAGGCGCCGCCCACGGCCGCCTTGGTGCCTTCGGCAAAGGCGGCGCGGATGCGCCCGAAGGCGGTAATGCAGACGAGCAAAATTCCCAGCAGCAAGGCGCCTTCCACGGCCCAGATGCCGGTCACGGAGGCTATCGACGTCGACACGGGCGCATGCAAGCCGGGCAGGGCGTCGGCGGTGAGCACGTAGCTGTCGCCGTACCATTGGGGAATCAGTTTGGTCAGCGCAAAGTTGGCCACACCGACCAGCACCAGAGGCGCCACCGACAGCAGCGGATGGGGCAAGTCGCCCACGCCGGCCGTGGCCTTGTCGGTCTCGGCCCCATAACCTTCGCCCGTCGCCATGACGGAACGGCGGCGCCATTCGAGGAAGGCCAGTCCCATGATCACCGTCAGCACGGCGCCTATCGTGCCCAGCCACGGCGCGGCCCAGCCGGTCGTATTGAAAAAGGTGGTGGGGATGATGTTCTGGATTTGCGGCGTGCCCGGCAAGGTATCCATGGTGAAGGAAAACGCGCCCAGGGCGATGGCGCCCGGCATCAGCCGCTTGGGAATATTGCTCTGGCGGTACAGCTCGGCTGCGAACGGGTAAACGGCAAACACCACCACGAACAGCGATACGCCGCCATACGTCAGCGCCGCGCACACGGCAACGATCACGGCATTCGCGCGCGCACTGCCGATATAACGAATGGCGGCCACGACGATGGACTGTGAAAAGCCGGACAGCTCAATTAGTTTACCGAACACGGCGCCGAGCAAAAAGACGGGGAAATACAGCTTGATAAAGCCCACCATCTTTTCCATGAAGATGCCGCTGAACACGGCAGGCACGGCCGACGGATCGGTCAGCAGCACGGCACCGAGCGCGGCGACGGGTGCAAACAGGATCACGCTATAGCCGCGGTAGGCGGCCAGCATCAGGAAGGCCAGTGCGGCCAGAACTATCAGGAAAGACATATGGCTGGGCCCTTGCGCGATGAAGGTGTTTAATTAATCAATTATTCAATTAATATCACACTTCGCGGGCACACGCTAACGCGCAGGTAAAGGTGCTTGAAGATTGCGTGGGCAAGGAAGCAAGGGGGTAATGTGACTCTGGACAAAAGTATTCGAATTGCCCTTCTGCCTGTCTAAGCGTCGCGTCGGCCGTTGGACTTCCTTCGAATTAATTACCAAGCCATGCCTTTCAATGCCTCCCCTAGTTGATGCATAAAAATCAAGAACCGTACCATGACAATCAGTGTCGCAATAAAAAGCAATCCGTACTGTTCACTGATCGTGATTCTTCCTGATTTCCCCAGCTTGACCCATGCCCAAATAAACAGGCACAGTGCGAGGCATGCAAGTGGGATTTTCAGTGGCCGGTCATTGAAACGTGGCACGCTGATACCTGTGAATATCCCAAGAAACTCAGTCGGATGATCGATCAGGAGCAGGAAAAAGGCGAGGATCGGGAGAAATCCAGTGAGCAGTCCAAGGAGATAGGCTTTCTTCTTGCTTGCCGCTTGCTTCGACGGATGGTTCATCATGGCTTGGACGCCTTCTCAGAAATTTATATCAACCAACGACGCAGACTTGTCACGCGAATTCAGATAAGGAAGGATGCCGATGGCATTTCAGGATGCTGGCCGGGGTGGGAGGATTCGAACTTGCTTATACGTTGAAAAGCAAAGAAAATCCGATACGCCGACATGGTCGGGCCGCGGCAATTCCACTTGGCGCGACTCCACCGTCAGGGTATCCAAAATTAAATCAACGCTTAGCTCAGACATTGATCGTGTTCGAATGCAAAGCATGCGGTCAGTGTTCGGCAATTTGCTTGAGTTGGCTGACGTCTCTCAGCACCTGTCCATACGATCGATACAAGTTGGCCGCCGGCAGGCGGCCTTGTTGCACCATTAGCGCATGCACCTGCTGCAGGCGATAGAAGGGTACGTGTGGATATTCATGATGCTCGATATGGTAATGGATACGATGCGGTCCGACGAAAAAAGTTTGCCAGCTGCGCCGTACGACGGTACGCGCACTGAATCGCTGATCTTCCGACGCCCGGTAGCCCGCGTGCTCGGTGATCGCGCGTATGCGCCCGAACAGCGGTAGCAAGGTCAGCGCTGGTAAGATCCAAAGCCCGAAATACAGCGCTGCATGTCCCGCCGCCGCGAGCAGGCCGATCATCACGCCCTGTACCGCAACGATGCTGGCGATTGCGTAGAACCTCTTGCTGTGGCCGGCAGCCTTGTGCGCATTGCGGCCACGCAGCCTGGCGCGCACCAGATTGCGCGCGCTGAGGAAGTATCCAATGCCGGTGGCATCTTTGAACAAACGCCACACCAATTCCCTACGCGTCACGGGGTAGTCGTCGATGCCGAATATGGTGGCGACCGGATCGTCGGCTACCATCGGTGCACGGTGATGCTGCAAGTGGCCGCTGCGATAAAAATCCATCACCAGCAGCAGTGGCGCTGCCGCGAACAGCTGGCCTGCGATGTCGTTCAGGCGCCGATGCGACAGCAGGGTACCGTGAGCGCTTTCATGCATCAGAACGGCTAGCGCGAGCTGGGTGCGGGCGACCAGGACCGCGCTTAGCAGGAACACCAGCGGATAGGGAAAGCGGATAGCCGCGGCGAAGCAGGCAGCAATCAGCGCCCAGTCAAGCGCGACGGCGAGTAGTGCGCGCGGATTGCTGATCGTTGTGAGATGCGCCGGTAATGGGGGCCTCATGATGGACGCCTCATCGGTGGACAGACCGCGCGGCCAGCTCGTACAGCACCGCTACCCAGCTCTGCAGGCGTGCGCCGGCTACCGCGCGGCCGTCCGGCGCAGGCAAGGTGGGGGCGCTTTGTAGCAGATCGGCGCACGCGCTGCACAGGTCTTGGGCGAACGTTGGCGCGTCGCCGCGCCAGACGACGATGCGATGCGCCAGCCCCAGCGCCGCCGCGCGCGCTGCGTTGATTTTCTGCTCCGGCTGCTCGGTTAGCACCAGAACGATGGGCCGACCGTAGACCAGCGCCACCGACAACGCCGCCATGCCGGGCGCCGAGACGATCAGGTTGCTGGCGGCAGCTTGCCGCACCCAGTCGGCGTCCTGCGCCTTCCATCGCGCGCGTCCGGCATAGCCCTCGCCGACCAGCGTTGCGTGCATGCCGGCGAGGAGCAAGCCGGTTTCGATCCCATCGGCCAGGCAGGGGTCGCGGAAATGGGGATTGAGGTAGACGGCTGCGCATGCCTGCGCGCGCGGCACTGCGGCGTCAAACAGCGCGGCCACAACGACCGGAGTCGGCAGGCGGAATGTGGCGCCGTCGCAAGTCGCCTCGTAGCTGAAGTCGTGCTCAATGCGCGCTAAGCTGGCGTTGATCTGCCATCCGACGATGCGATGGAACAGGCGTGAGAGGATAGCTGGTAGTCGCCCGGAAAAATTGTTTTGAACCGCCTGCCGCAAGCTGGTGCCGTAGATGTGTACCACCTTGCCCCGCCATGCCGGCATGCAGCCCATGAACAGCAATGCCGGGTGAAATGAGTCGTTGATGATTAAGTCTGCGCTGCGCAGAGCGATGCGTAGTTGCATCATGTCGCGGCACATCCGCGACGGTCGAAACAGATAGTTGGCGATATTTGCGTCGGTTTCTGCGGACAGCATGTTTTGCCGGGTGTCAAACTGGACTGCGTAGTGGCGCGACAGCACTTGCGCAGTGATGCCGAATCCGGCCAGGAAAGCGACGCCTTCGTCCGATGTGGTCAGTACATCGACATCGGCGCCGTATTCGCGTAACGCATGCGTGAGTAGTTGCGCGCGCATCAGGTGACCGCGGGCGTCGGCCGTTGCCAGATAGGTCACCTTGATGGTGTTCATGGACGTGCGGGCCACAGCCGCAACGCGGCGCCGGCCAGATACATGATGAGCGCGCTGGAGACGCCCCAGGCACGATCGATGGCGCGAATCTCATCGAGCAGCGATGCCAGGCTCCCGTGTTCGGACGGCAGCACCAGACGTGCCAGCGTATGCTGGCACAAGCGCACGTGGCGGTCTTCATCGCTCAGCACACCAACCAACAGGGGATATAGCGGATGAACTGTGCCAATCAGCGCGCAATGGCGCCGCAGAACGCGGGTGAACGTCTGTTCGGCGCACAAGCCGATAGCGAACGCCGGGATGAGGTGGCCTGCGGAAAAGCTGCTACTGTAGCGATGCGCGAGTGTGCGCCATTGCGCGATCTTGCGTAGGGTGAGCGCATCGGGGCGCGCGGACAAAGGCACCGGCGCTATCCCGCCCCGCGCCGTTAGCGCAGCCGCAAACAGCGAAGCATGACGCCGTTCGTCCGCCAGGTGCTTTTCCATTTGTCGCGCCAGCCAGGCCGGCGGCTGGCCCAGCAGGTCAGACTGCAGCGCGATTTCGCTGGCCTCCTCGCCTATCAGGTAGATACGCAACAGCAGCCGTTCACCGGCCACGCTGGCATGCAGTTGGCGCAGGGCGGCACGCTTGATGTGGTCGACCCAGCGCGCCTGCATGGCCGGCAAGCCGCATAGTGGCGGCGCTGCCAAGCGGGCCGGCAGCGGCCATCCATCAGCGTGCAAGCGCATCGCCCGCCGCCAGCTGATTGCCCAGCACGAGCCCGATAAAGCTTTGCTGCAGGAAAGCCGCCGCCGCATTGCCGGCCCCGGCAAAGGCCTGTTGCTGGTCGCCGTAACGCAGGTAGCCCTGGCCGTGCACGGCGCCGATGGTCAGCTTGTCGCGCGCGGCGAAGCCACGCTTCATCAGCGGCTTGAGCAGCGGGTGGTCGCTCAGGCCGTACAGGAACAGTTCGCGCTGGACCACTTGGTTGGGGATTTTGCCGGTCAGCGCTTCGAGCTCGAATGACCAAGTGCCGTGCGCCAGCAGGGCGCCGGCGTTGCCGGCGCTTGGCGGATCGCTGTGCAGCCGTGCGCGCATCACAGGCTTGGCTACCTTACCTGCACCGAGCGTGATGGTGATGTCGGGATCGCCCGGCTTCGCGCCGCGGTTGTCACGTACCTGTACCAGGTGGCTGGACAGGCGCGCGGCCAGGGCGGGATCGGACACCAGCTTTGTGGCTTGCTCGAACGATACCAGCACACGTCGGCCACTTGCTGCCGGCACGTCCACCAGATAGGGGTCGATACGTACCGCGCTGAATGCCCCCTTGACCGGTGTATGCGCATGGCTGCTGACTGACCAACTGTCTCCGGATTTGCTCAGTATCAGGTGGACGCTGACCGGTACGCGGCGGCCCGCTTCGTCCAGTGCCGAGCCTTGCAACAGCACGTCGCCGACGATGGTCTTTTTGCCATAACTGCGGGCGTTGTTGAAGTGAATCTGGTACGAGCTGGTGTCGACAGCTGCCGTGGTGGCCTGGTCGTCGAGGCCGATGCGGTTACACATCTCGGCATGCGTGTTCACCTCGGGAAGCGGGCAGCCGCTGGCTGATGCAAAATAATGAACGCCACGCCCCTCCAAGTCGGTGGCGCGGGCACTACCGGTCAGCGCCAGCAAACTCAGGGCTGCCCATTGCAAAGTGGTGTAGGAACGGTGCAAGGTCATGGTAGGGTTTCCCGTGGTTAGCGTTCATGGTAGGACAGCGATTGTGCGTCGGCGCCCTCGGCGGCAGCGCTGCGGATGCCGAGGCCCCGGCACAGTGCGCCAAGCATGTCCAGCCCGGAAAAAAACCCGATCAGAACGACGGCCGACACCCAGCGCAGGCCGCGCACCGGCGTTGCATCCTGATGGTTGAGTGCGTGCAGGCTGTACCACAGCCGCGCCGTCAGCACACAGAGCGGTCCGACAGGGCCGCTATTTGCCAGCCATTGCATGGACCGTGGCAGATAGGTGCGCACCAGGTGGGGCGTCAAGCCGAGCGTGTCCTGTCCGCGCATCCAGCGTAATTTGAACAGCTCGAAGCGGGTATCGGGCAGCTTGTGCACGGTGTGCGCCCGCACGGCGTAGTGCAGAGCCACGCCTGCGGCTTGGAGACGCAGGCCCAGCACCTGACAGTGCGCGCGATACACGCCGTCGAGTGGCTGATAGCGGTGCTGCGCGAACAGCTCGCGCAAGAACACCACGTTGTTGGCGTAGAAGTTGCGCGTCGCGCGAGCTAGCAGCTGGCTGGGGAAGTACATGAAGTCAATCGTGGTTAGGGCGGTGCCTGCCACAGTGGCAGCGTAGCTGGTGCGGCCGGCCACCACTGCCGGTGGCGCTGCGTCCGTCAGCGGCGCGATCAGCTGTTCAAGCCAGTCTTGTTCGGGCTTGCAGTCGGCGTCGGCGAAGCAGACGTAGTCGCAGCGGTCGGCATGGACGGCGTCGAAACCGTCGTTCTTGGCCTGGTAGTAGCCGGTGCTGGCATGGATCCGCACGAAGTCGATGTCGCGGCCCGCCAGGCGCTCCGCGCTTGTGCGAATGCGCTCGCACAAGCCGTCGTGCGTGACGATCACTTGCGCGAGTGCGCTTAGTGCGACGCTCTGTTGCGCCAGCAGGCCGATCACATGCAGCAGGCTGGCGCCGGCCGCATCCAGGCCGGCGCCGCCGCGCAGGTTATTCGTCTCCAATACCAGGGCGGTACGCGCGGCAACATGTTCATGCGGCATATTGTTTTCCATTGCCCAAACAAGACGAGGGCCGTTAATTGGTCAAATCGGCGCACCGTTACGCGGCCAGCCTCTCAACTCTGCCCGGATGAGGCTGCTAACCAAGCCAAGCTGCAGACGTACGGATTGTCTATTCCGAGATACCATTTTGCTTTGATAGTTCCGAACCCATCTTGTTTTTGGACAATATCATCATTAGTTTCTTCGGGGTATTTAGGGGATCAGCTTACTTCCGTCATGCTGGCGAACGGCGGGCGAGGTGAATCATGGAACACCTGTCCTCACGGCTGTATTCTGGTTCGAGCAGGCTGATGCAGTGCTGTTGACCTGGCAATGTTTGCCTCTACGACTATCAGTCGAAGCCGGCCGATTGGCGCTGGGTGCGATTCCGGCCAGACCGAGCCTGGGGATTCCAGTTGAGATTGTTTATGCGTTGTGTCGCGCTGCTGACGAACCTGTTGGGCTCGTTCGAGTGGACGGTCAGAGCTCTGTGTCAAACTACTATGAAACAACTTCATCATGCCAATTCAGGAAATTGTACGTAAGTGCGCTACTTACTCCCATTTTTCATTGCTGATCATTTGGCATCCAGAATCGGCCTCCATCAATTCAAGGAGTCAGAACCATGCAAGAGGGCGAAACGAGCCTCGTGCTCGACGCGACGAACATGCCGCCTCGGGCCAGCCAATCTGCCGTTTGTCGGCGGCCACGGCGAACCGATACTAGAAGTGGAACACCGAACAGCTACGCTAATTTGCCACTAACGGACTAAAAATGACAAAGCCCAGTAGCTGTGGCTTTTCTAAGTTCTTGATTTGCAAAAAAGAAATTTGGTCGGGGTGAGAGGATTCGAACCTCCGGCCTCTGCGTCCCGAACGCAGCGCTCTACCAGGCTGAGCCACACCCCGCTTTTCTTTATTACAGCAGATGGCGGGGCGGGTTTCAAGCGGCTGCATCAACCTCTATTTCTTTTCCTGCTGCGCCTTCTTGATCTCCGCTTCGCTGACTTTTTTTGCTGGCGCATTCGTCGCCGGCGAAGTCGGGGCCTTGCGGGTGGCGTTGGCTTGCGCCATGACGGCGGCGCAGTCCGTGTCGGGGGCCTTGTCGACGTTGACCAGCGGCAGCAGGGCGGCCAGTGGCGTGACGACGGTGGCCAGGGCTACGGCGGCGCCCGCTTTCAGGGCCAGCGGACCTTTTTGCGGGCCGACGGCCGGGTTCTTGAACGTGCCTTTCGCGTACAGCGGCGTGCGCAGGGTGATGATGCGGGCGCCCTTGGTGCGGGGGCGCACGTCGAGGTCCAGGGTTTCGGTGGCCAGGTTGACGTTGCCCGTGACATTCACGACGGCCGTGTCCGTATCGAGCACGAAGCGGCGCACGTCGGCCTGGCCATTCGTGACGGCGAAATCGCTGGCCAGGCAGTTCAGGTGGACTTGTTTGTCGCCAAAGATTTTCACGAAGACGGCGTTGGCCAGGTTCAGGCCGGCCAGTTCCAGCATGAACTGGCTGACGGAGCCTTCGCTGACGGTGGCCGCCAGTTCGCCATTCGCGCTGGCCAGCATGGCCGAGACGGAATTGCCGTGGCCCGTCAGCGCCGCGTCGCCATATACTTCGCCGAAGCTCGCTTGCATCGATTGCAGCTTGGGAAACAGTTCGCGAATTTTGAGGTGGCGCGCCGCCACCTTGGCTTGCGCGGCGATGGTCTTTTGACGGCCATCGAGCGTGATGTTCGAGGTGATGTCGCCGCCGGCCATGCCGAAGTTGAGCGGCGTCAAACTCAGTACCTTGTCTTTCATGTGGATGTTGGCGACGACATTGTTGAGCGGTATGTCGTGCGTGCGCACCAGTTTCTTGCCCGTAAATTTCACGTCGGCGTCGAGCGCATTCCATTTGGCCGTGTTGAACTGTTCCACGGGCAAGGCTTTGTTGTCGGGTTGCACGGGCGCCTTGCCGCGCGCCTGTTTCCGCGCATTGCTGTCGGCGCCGATGGTGGGGCCCAGGTCTTCCAGGCGCAATTGCTGCGACGTTACTTCGCCGCGCAGCAGGGGGCGCGGCTGGCGCGGCAAATATTGCAGGGTGCCGCCCAGGTCGCTCTGGCCCACCGTGCCCTTGAAATTCTGATAGGTCCAGTTCCAGCTGGCGCCGTCCTTCTTGCCCAGCAGGCGGCCCTTGGTCGCGTAGTCCGGCGTTTCCGGCAGCAGCACGCCCGTCAGCGGATACAGGTCGGCCATGCTGGCGCCGGCCAGGCTCAGCTGCAAATCGATGCCCGACAATGAGCGTGGATCCGTCAAGGTGCCGTCGATGCTGGCCTTGTTCTTGCCCAGCACGGCATGCGCCTGCACGGGATACACGGTGTTGTTGTCGGTCAAGGACAGCACCGCGCCGGCCTTGCCGCCGCCCGTCACGGGTGCCTTGCGGTAGCTGCCGCCCAAGGTGAAGGCGATGCCGTATTTCTGCACGGGAGCGTTGCCTGGCGCATCGCCCGGCGTGGCGTCGGGCGCCGTCGAGCTGACCTTGGCGTGCACGTCGAGGGCGATGCCTTCGTCGAGGTAGCGGATGACGCCGTCGCCGAAGGCCATGCGCTGGATTTCCACGTCCCATGCCGAAGGGCCGTTGTCTTTCAAGGTCCAGCTGTTGCTGCCATCGGCGCGCCGCTGCAGGGCAATGTTGGGAGAGGCTAGCGCCAAGTCCGTCAGCACCACGCGATGCTGCAACAGGGGCAAGGGATGGATGGCCACGTCGATGCGTTTCGCGCTGGCCAGTTGCGGGCCGGCCGTCGCCCAGTCCGGGTTGCTCATGCGCACGTCCTGCGCGCTGATGACGGGGCGCGGCACGTAGCGGCGCCAGCCCGGTTCCGTTTTCAGGCCTTGCTGCCATTTCACCTGCAGATCGCCGCCGATGACGAAGGTACGGCCCGTGCTTTCCGACACCTTCTCGTTGATGTAGGGGCGGGCGCGGTTCCAGTCGAAGGTCAGCACGAAGATGACCACGATGGCGATCAGGGCCAGCAGGGCGGCCAGGCTCCAGCCGAGGATTTTGAGCGGGGTTGAGCGTGTCATGGGGATGCCAATCGCAGTGATTTTTTCTTCAAGATAGACCGATAGACCATGACAGTCGGTGCGCTGGGTTACGTAAGAGGTGTCGCTTGAAACGATTCAATAATTCGACTATTATTGAAATATGGAAAATGAAAAGACAATCGCAACGCAAACTGCGCCATTGACGAGTGCGGCCGCCATCGCAGCCCTGGCTGCGCTGGCACAGGAATCGCGGCTGGCCGTGTTCCGCCTGCTGGTACAAGCGGGGCCGGAAGGCATGGCGGCGACGAAAATCGCCGAAGCGCTGGCGATCGCGCCCTCGTCGCTGTCGTTTCACCTGAAAGAACTGGCGCATGCCAATCTGGTGACGGCAAGCAAGGCAGGGCGCTCCATCATCTATGCCGCCAATTATGCGGGCATGAACGGCTTGCTGGCCTTTTTGACCGAGAACTGCTGCGCTGGCGCGACTTGTTGCGTCAGCGAACCTACTAACTGAAGGACATCACGACATGACGATCACGATCTATCACAACACGGCCTGCGGCACCTCGCGTAATACCCTGGCCCTGATCCGCAACACGGGCGTCGAGCCCGTCATCATCGATTACGTCAAGCATCCGCCTTCGCGTGAAGAGCTGGTCGACCTGATCAAGCGCGCGGGTCTTTCCGTGCGCGCGGCGATGCGTGACAAGGGCGCCCTGTATGACGAGCTGGGCCTGGCCAATCCTGAGTTGAGCGATGCGGTCCTGCTGGACGCCATGCAAGCCCATCCTATTTTGATCAACCGTCCCATCGTCGTCACGGAACTGGGCGTGCGCCTGTGCCGGCCGTCGGAAAAGGTGCTGGAGATATTGCCGCTGCCGCAGCAAGGGGCATTTGCCAAGGAAGACGGCCAGGCCGTGGTGGGCGCCGATGGCAAGCCGGTGAAATAAAAAAACGGCGCCAGTGGCGCCGTTTTGTATTGCATGTAATAAAACGGGATCAGTGATTGCGGTCCACGGCAAACGAGCACAGTTGCAGCATCGATTGCTTGTAGACGCTGTCCGGCCAGCCGGCGATGGCATCGGCGGCGCGCTGGCCGGCGATTTCCGCCTGCTTGCGCGTGTAGTCGAGGGCGCCACTATTGGTGATGGCGGCCAGGACGGTATCGAAATGCTGTTCGTCGCCTTGCTCGATGCAGCTGCGCACCAGCTCGCGCTGTTCCGGCGTGCCGTTTTCCATCAGCCAGATCAGCGGCATGGTCGGTTTGCCTTCGCGCAAATCGTCGCCCACGTTCTTGCCGATCTCGGCGGCGTCGCCTGCATAGTCGAGCACGTCGTCGATCAGCTGGAAGGCCGTGCCCAGCGAGCGGCCGTATTCGGCAGCCGCTTCGATGTCGTCTTCGCTGGCACCGGCGATCAGGGCGCCCAGTTGCGCCGACGCTTCGAACAGCTTGGCCGTCTTCGAGCGGATGACGTTCAAATAGCTTTCTTGCGTCACGTCCGGATCGTGCATGTTCAGCAACTGCAGCACTTCGCCTTCGGCGATCACGTTGGTGGCGTCGGAGAGGATTTGCATGACGCGCATGTTGTTCAGCGACACCATCAGCTGGAACGAGCGCGAGTGCAGGAAGTCGCCCACCAGCACCGAAGCGGCATTGCCGAACAGCGCATTGGCCGTCTGGCGTCCGCGGCGCATCGACGATTCGTCGACGACATCGTCGTGCAGCAGGGTGGCGGTGTGGATGAATTCGACCACGGCGGCCAGTTCATGGTGCGCCGTGCCGCGATAGGCGTGGGCATTGGCCACCAGCAAAATCAGCACGGGACGGATGCGTTTGCCGCCTGCGCTGATGATGTATTCAGCGATCTGGTTGATCAGAATCACATCGGAGTGCAACTTTTGGCGGATCACCGTATTGACTGCGTCCATATCGGCGGCAATCGTTTGCACGATGGTGTTTTGGTTAACGTGTTTGTTAGCGTCAGACAAGGCGAACCTGCATTAGATTGTGGGTGCCGCGATTATACGACAAGGCTTGCGCGTGCGTGACGTTTGCCTATGACTGTAGAGCAATTGATTGACCTTGTTGGCACTGGCGCGCGTTTTGCTGTCCGCCTGGCGCAAGCCTGACATGATGGTCAGGTTGTCGACATACCACGATCGTCAAGCTTTGTGAATAGTTTTTGACGCAATTTCTCAGTCCGTGTATAATCGCTGGTTCCCCCTGTTGTGCACGGCTTGCTTTTCATGGCAGTGGGACAAATTCTTTCAACATTTGATGAGGTTTCAAATCATGTACGCGGTCATAAAAACCGGTGGCAAACAATACAAAGTTGTCGCTGGCGAAAAACTTAAAGTAGAACAGATACCGGCAGACATTGGTTCCGAAATCACCATCGATCAAGTTCTCGCAGTAGGCGCGGGCGACAGCATCAAGTTTGGTGCTCCATTGGTCGAAGGTGCAACGGTACTGGTTACGGTTGTGGCGCATGGTCGCCATGATAAGGTCAAAATTTTCAAGATGCGTCGTCGTAAGCACTACCAAAAGCATCAAGGCCATCGCCAGAATTTTACCGAAATCCAAATCGTTTCGATCAACGGCTAATCGCCGCTGTTTGACGCAGTTTGTCTACATAATCAGCTATCAAGGAGTCTTAAATGGCACATAAAAAAGGCGGCGGCACAACGCGAAACGGCCGTGATTCAGAATCAAAACGTCTGGGCGTTAAAGTCTACGGCGGCCAAGCTATCAATGCTGGCGGCATCATCATTCGTCAACGCGGCACCCCAGTGCGCGCCGGCGAAGGCGTAGGCATGGGCAAGGACCACACGTTGTTCGCGCTGATCGCGGGCAAAGTGAAGTTCGTTGTCAAAGGTGCTGGCTCGAAGCAATTCGTGACCGTTGTACCTAACGCAGCAGTACCAGCGTAATTCACTGCGGAGCGCTAGTTCGCTCCGCAATGATCGCATGATGTAAGGCGCAAGCCTTCAATCGAAAGGCTCTGCCCAAGGTAGAGCCTTTTTAGTTTTATGGCGGCAAAATTATGAAGTTTATCGACGAAGCAAAAATCGAAGTCATCGCGGGCGATGGCGGCAACGGCTGCGCCTCTTTCTGCCGTGAAAAATTCCGGCCTTTCGGCGGTCCCGATGGCGGCGATGGCGGCAAGGGCGGCACCATTTGGGCAGTCGCCGACCGCAATATCAACACGCTCGTCGATTTCCGCTTCTCCAAAATGCACAAGGCTCGCAATGGCGAGCCTGGCCGTGGCGCAGATTGCTATGGCAAGGGCGCCGATGACATCCACCTGCGCATGCCGGTCGGCACCTTGATCATCGACAACGCGAGCGGCGAAATCCTGGCCGACCTGACCGAACACGGCCAGACTGAAATGCTGGCCAAGGGCGGCGAAGGCGGCTGGGGCAATATCCACTTCAAGTCCTCGACCAACCGCGCACCACGCCAAAAAGGCGAGGGCAAGGAAGGCGAACGCCGCGAACTGCGTCTGGAATTGAAAGTGCTGGCCGACGTTGGCCTGCTGGGCATGCCGAACGCCGGCAAGTCGACCTTCATTTCGGCCGTCTCGAACGCGCGTCCGAAAATTGCCGATTACCCATTTACCACCCTGCACCCGAACCTGGGCGTGGTGCGCGTGTCGCACGAGAAGAGCTTTGTGATCGCCGATATTCCCGGCTTGATCGAAGGCGCTTCCGAAGGCGCGGGCCTGGGCCATCAATTCCTGCGTCACTTGCAGCGCACGGGTCTGCTGTTGCACATCGTCGACCTGGCACCGTTTGAAACCAACGTCGATCCTGTCAAGGAAGCCAAGGCGCTGGTCAAGGAATTGAAGAAGTACGACGAGTCGCTGGTCGACAAGCCGCGCTGGCTGGTGTTGAATAAGCTCGACATGGTGCCGGAAGAAGAGCGCAAGAAGATCGTCAAGGACTTCCTCAAGCGTTTCGCCTGGAAAGGTCCCGTCTTCGAGATCTCCGCGCTGAACCATCAGGGTTGCCCGGAACTGGTGAATGCGATTTACCAGCATCTGGAAGAGAAGAAACACAGCGAAAGCCGTGCCGAAGAAACGCAGATGACCGAAGAAGCACGCGGTATCTCGTCGATCGACCCCGATGATCCGCGTTTCAAGATCCTCGACTAAGGCTTTACCCTGATGTCGGTACAGACGGCCGCTGCCGCGCCAGCGCGCAAGCAAGCGTGGCAGCGCCGTGTATTGCATCTGATCGCGTATGCTTACGGGCTGAGCGCGGTCGCCTGCCTGCTGTTCGCCGATGAAATGGCGGCCGGCATGGGCATCTTCCTCAATGGCGTCAACGGCTACAGCCAGTTCTACGCTACTCATGTCGGTGTCTGGGGCGCTACCGCGCTCCTGGCGCTGTTCGCGGCACGGCAGGGCGAACCGCCT
Source organism: Janthinobacterium sp. BJB401 (assembly GCF_013372745.1). Classification (NCBI taxonomy): domain Bacteria; kingdom Pseudomonadati; phylum Pseudomonadota; class Betaproteobacteria; order Burkholderiales; family Oxalobacteraceae; genus Janthinobacterium; species Janthinobacterium sp. BJB401. The sequence continues at coordinate 43,584 of NZ_JABXFH010000048.1, forward strand.
GTCCTCGGCGATATCACTGCAATGTTGGTCCTGGCGCAGCCCGCCGGCCGTCTGTTCGCGGCCATCAGCTTCGGCTTGCCCCAGGGTTTTGTGTTGTTCATGTGCGCAATGGAGCTGACGGCGGGGCTGGCCTTGCTGCTGCTGCGTCCTGCGCGCTGACGTCTATTAAGTGAAGAGCGCCGCCCCATGGATTCCGTGATTCAAAAAGCTACCCGCATCATCATCAAAGTCGGCTCTTCGCTGGTCACCAACGATGGCCGCGGACTCGACCATGCCGCCATCGCGCGCTGGGCCGCGCAGATTTCCGGCTTGCGCGCCCTGGGCAAGGAAGTCGTGCTGGTGAGCTCCGGCGCCATCGCCGAAGGCATGCTGCGCCTCGGTTTCGAGCAGCGCCCCACCGATATCCACGAATTGCAGGCTTGCGCCGCCGTCGGCCAGATGGGCCTGGCGCAAATCTATGAAAGCAGCTTCCGCGCCCACAGCCTCGGCACGGCGCAAGTGCTGCTCACGCACGCCGACCTGGCCGACCGCGAACGCTACCTGAATGCCCGCTCCACCCTGACGACCCTGCTGCGTCTGGGTGTGGTGCCGATCATCAACGAAAACGACACCGTCGTCACCGATGAAATCAAGTTCGGCGACAACGATACCCTGGGCGCCCTGGTCGCCAACCTGATCGAAGCCGATGCGCTCGTCATCCTGACCGACCAGCACGGTTTGTTCTCGGCCGACCCGCGCAAGGACCCGAACGCTTATCTGATCACGCAGGGCATCGCTGGCGATCCGGCCCTGGAAGCGATGGCCGGCGGCGCCGGCAGCAGCCTGGGGCGTGGCGGCATGCTGACGAAAATCCTCGCCGCCAAGCGCGCCGCCAAGTCCGGTGCCCATACCATCATCGCCTGGGGCCGCGACAGCGACGTGCTCAGCCGCCTGGCCCAGGGCGAAGCGATCGGCACGGAGTTGCGGGCGCAAACGGGGCAGTTGACTGCGCGCAAGCAGTGGATGGCTGATCATCTGCATACGGCCGGCGCCGTCGTGCTGGATGCAGGTGCCGCGCAAAAGCTGCGCCAGGAAGGCAAGTCGCTGTTGCCGATCGGCGTGACGGGCGTGAATGGCGAATTTGGCCGCGGCGCCGTGATCACCTGCGTCGACGCGGATGGCGTGCCCGTGGCGCGCGGCTTGTCCAACTACACGAGTGGCGAAGCGCGCCGCATCATGCGCAAGCCGTCCACCGAGATCGAGTCCATCCTCGGCTACATGGAAGGCCATGAGCTGATCCATCGCGACAATATGGTCTTGCTGTAGGTCGGATTAGCGGAGCGTAATCCGACAACATTGTTGGCACGGACCGTGGTGTTGTCGGGTTACGCCCTGTGGGCTAACCCGACCTACGACGCAACGACATCGGCCCATTCGGGCCGTTTTTTTACCTATACCACGGCCGGCATCGGCGACTTGTCCTTGTAGTCGCACAGGTCGGCAATCATGCAGTTCCAGCATTGCGGCTTGCGCGCCGTGCATGTGTAGCGGCCGTGCAGGATGAGCCAGTGGTGGGCGTCGTGCAGGAATTCCTTCGGTACGAACTTCAATAACTTTTGCTCGACGATATCGACATTCTTGCCTGGCGCGATGCCGGTGCGGTTCGAAACCCGGAAGATATGCGTGTCGACGGCCATCGTCGGTTCGCCAAACGCCGTGTTCATGACCACATTCGCCGTCTTGCGGCCCACGCCGGGCAAGGCTTCCAGCGAGGCGCGGTCGCGCGGCACTTCGCCGCCGTGCTGCTCCAGCAGGATCTGGCAGGTGGCGATGACGTTCTTCGCCTTGGTGCGGAACAGGCCGATGGTGCGGATGTAGCTGGCCAGCTCGTCGACGCCCAGCGCCAGTATCTTGGCAGGCGTATTGGCGACCGGATACAGCAAGCGGGTTGCCTTGTTGACGGACACGTCCGTTGCCTGTGCCGACAGCAGCACGGCGATCAGCAGCTCGAACGGCGTCGTGTATTCGAGTTCCGTCTTCGGGGAGGGGTTGGCGGCGCGAAAGCGCGTAAAGATTTCCAGGCGTTTGGCGGCGTTCATGCGTCTTTTTTCGGGGTGGTGGGGGCTGGCTGG
>NZ_JABXFH010000049.1:0-45462 GCF_013372745.1 Janthinobacterium sp. BJB401
AACGCGCGCTGGCGGCGGCCAGTGCCCGCGAAGGCGCGGCCATCGCCGAGCGCTTCCCGCGCATCAGCCTGGGCGCGCTGTTCGGCGCCTCCGGCGGGGCCGGCGACTGGCATGGCGGCGCCGCGGCGCGCTGGCATGCGGGCGCCGCCTTTACCCTGCCGCTGTTCGATGGCGGCACGCGCCGCGTCCGCGCCCGCGCGGCCGGCGCCGACGTGCTGGCCGCGCAGGCCAGCTTCGACAAGGCACTGGCGCTGGCGCTGGAAGAAACCGACAGCGCCATCGCGCAATGGGTGCAGCTGCGCAGCCGCCATGCGGCACTGCGCGAGGCGCACCGGCTGGCGCAGGACAGCGCGCGCCTGGCCAGGGTGCGCTACCAGGAAGGCGCGGAAAGCCTGTTCGGCGTGCTCGAAGCGGAGCGCATCGCGCTGGCCACGCAGGAGCAGCTGGTGACGGCCCATCGCGACGTGGCCATCGCCACGGCCCATGGCTACACGGCCATGGCGGGCGGCTTCGACGGACCGGTGCAGCGCTAGAAGACAGGCGCCGGCGGCGTCAAACGGCGCCGATCTGGCCGGCGCAGGCGTCGACCACGCAGCCGCGCAGCCAGCGGTGGGCGGGGTCGGCATCCATGCGCGGATGCCACATCAGCGACACCGTCAGGTCCGGCATGCGCAGCGGCAGCGCAAAGCTGAACATGCCGGCGCGCAGATTGCCCGTATGCCGTTCCGGCACGGTGGCGATCAGGTCGGAGCCGGCGGCCAGCGCCAGCGCCGCCGTAAAGCCGCCGACGATGCTGGCGATCGTGCGCTGCAGTCCCAGCGCGGCCAGCGCGTCGTCCATCGGCCCCGTATCCTGGTCGCGCCGCGCCACCAGCACATGCTGGCCGGCCGCATAGCGCTCGGCGCTGATTTCGCCTTGCGCCAGCGCATGGCCGCTGCGCACCACGCCCACGAAACGGTCGCCGAACAGCCTGCGCGTGCGCACTTCAGGGCTGGTGAGACTGCCGATCACGCCCGTTTCCAGGTCGATGCTGCCCTCGCGCAGCTGCACGCTTTCACGGTCGACCTTTTGCACGAAGCGCAGGCGCACGCCAGGCGCTTGCGCGCCGATATGCGCGAGCAGCGCGGGACCGAAATTTTCCACGAAGCCGTCGCTCGCACGCAGCGTGAATGTCTGCTCCAGCTGGCGCGGATCGAGTTGCTGCGCCGGTCCCAGCACGGCCAGCACCTCGCCTAACAGGGATCCAACTCTTGCGCGCAGCTCCAGCGCGCGCGGTGTGGGCACCAGTTCACGGCCGGCGCGCACCAGCAGCGGATCGCCGGTCGTCTCGCGCAGGCGCGCCAGGGCGCGGCTCATGGCCGATGGACTCAGGCGCAAGCGCCGCGCGGCGCGCGTGACGCTGCCTTCGGCCAGCAGCGCATCGAGGGTGATCAACAGGTTCAGATCGGGTAGCGACATTGGCGCTTACTCGCCCTGCTCCGGCGCGCGCCCGATCTCGCCATCGATATTGGCCAGGAACCAGGCCAGCGACGACATCAGCGCCACGTTGCGCTTGAGGTTATCCGGATCGACCTTGTCCAGCGTGTCGGCCGGCGTGTGGTGGTAGTGGAAGTAACTATGGCTGTCGACCAGCGGCTCGAAACTGGGCACGCCGCCCGTTTCCAGGCGGTGCAAGTCGCCCGTGCCCAGCGCGTCGCGGCGCGTGAAGGCATGCGCGCCCATCGGCAGCAGGGCCGCGCGCAGGGGTGCGAACAGTTTTTCCGACTTCGGCCCCACGCTGGCGAGGATGCCGAACGGGCGGCCGGCGCCGCTGTCCATCTCGATGGCCGCATATTGCTTACCGAGCGCCTGCTTGTGGGCCTCGAAATAGGCCTGGCCGCCACGTCCGCCATTTTCCTCGTTCATCCAGGCGATCACGCGGATGGTGCGGCGCGGACGGTAATCGAGCTTTTTCAGGGTTTCCACCACGCCCATGGCCGCCACCACGCCGGCGCCGTCGTCGTGCGCGCCCGTCGCCAGGTCCCAGGAATCGAGGTGGCCCGACACCACAACCACTTCGTCGGCCTTGTCCGTGCCCGGCCAGTCGGCGATGACGTTATAGCTGTCCGCTTCCGGCAGGTTTTGCGGCGTCAGGGTCAGGTGCATTTTTATCGGACCGCGCGCGGCCAGGCGGCCCATCAGCAAGGCGTCTTCCACCGTGACGGCGGCGGCCGGGATGCGTTTATTCTCGTCGAGGCCCGTGGCGCCCGCGTGCGGAATGCGGAAGTCGGCGCCGCCGACCGATCGCACCAGCGCGGCGGCCGCGCCCAGGTCGGCCGCCGCCTTCGGTCCCAGGAAACGCGAGCGCGAACCCTGGCCATAGGTGACGCCGGCCAGGCCACGTTCGGCCATCTCCTGGTCGAACGGCGTGTCGATCAGCACGATGGCGCCCTTCACTTGCGCCGCGCGGGCCTTGAGTTCTTCCAGGCTTTTGACGATGATCACGGGCGCCGTCAGGCCGGCGGCCGGCGTGGCGCCGGAGCCGCCCAGGGCGGTGAGCACCACGCGCTGGCTGACGCCCTGCGGACGGCCCGCGTAATCGACGATTTCCGCCGTTTCCACGCCGCGCACCCAGTGCGGCACTTTCACGGGCTGCAAGGTGACGGTGGCGCCCAGCTGGCGCATGGTCTCGGCCACCTGCCGCACGGCGGCGGCGGCGCCGGCGGAACCGGACAGGCGCGGGCCGATCAGATCCGTCATGTCGGCCAGGCGGGCATATGCCCAATCGCTTTGCAGCGCCGTGTCGCGCACCTGCGCCAGCGCTTGCGGCGTATTGCCCGGCGCGGCCGCAATGGCGCCAGCGCTGACGATGCAGCCCAGGGCAAGGGATAAAGCGGAACGGCGCAGTGGCGCGCCAGTCAGGATGCTGTGCATGTATTCAAATCCAGTCAACGAGGTCGAAGCGGGTACGCCGTGGCCATGGGCAAGGCGCGACTTTTTCTACGATAGCGTATTTATTCTGTCATTGCAGCAACTTTTACGGGATCGATTGCCTGTCCCCCCGGAGTCGATTACCATCGAGATCGTGATCGCTACCGGAAACCGCCATGCTCAAGGGAACACTCTGTACCGTCCGGCATTTGCAGGCCGCCGACCTGAATACCTATATCGCCCTCGTCAACGACCTGCCGTCGCGCGGCGAGTTTTTCTCGATGCAGTTCAAGTCGCCCGAGGCCATGCGGCGCGACTTCCTGCAAACGGGATTTGTGACGGAGGACAGCGAACTGTTCCTCATCGAAGACCAATCACAGCACATCATCGGCACGATCACGCACTTCAAGAGCCGCACGCCAGCCTCGCGCGAGATCGGCTACCGCCTGTTCGACCGGCAGCGGGACGGACGCGGCTACATCAGCGAAGCGACGCGCCTGGTGGTCGACTACCTGTTCAACGCCTATCCGTATCACCGCCTGGAGCTGCTGATGGACCCGCTGAACATCGGTTCCGAGCGCATCGCGCAAAAGAACGGCTTTACCCAGGAAGGCTTGCTGCGCCAGGCCTTCTTTATCAATGGCGTGATGCGCGATGTCAAAATGTACAGCCTGCTGCGTCCCGAATGGCAGGCGCGCCAGCGCTGACTTGTTACGGCCGGGGCGCGATTGTAATAAGTTGTATTAGACGTGGAACAAGCGTGCGGCAGCGGATATAGTCCACTTCATGCAGATCATTGTGATCTCGCCGGAATGGAAGGAAATGCCATGTTGAACAAGAAACTCCTGGGTGCGGTAATGGTAGCGGCAGTGGCTGTGTCTTCGGCCGCAGTCGCCGGTGACCGCGACTTCAATACCGTTGCAGGCGCCGTTGTCGGGGCGGCCATTGGCAACAGCACCGGCGGGCGCAATGGCGCGATCGTCGGTGGCGTGCTGGGCGCAGCCGTCGGCAACAGCATCAGCACGAATGACCGCTATTACGACCGTGGCGGCTATCGCGGCGGCTACCGCGAAACCTATTACGCGCCGGCGCCGCAGCCCGTGTACTACGCCCCTGCCCCGCAGCCGGTGTATTACGCGCCGCCACCGCGCTACTACGGCCCGCCGGCCGTCGTCTACGTGCAACCAGGACGCGGCTATTACCGCGACCATGGCCGCCGCGACTACTACGACCGTGGCCACGGTCACGGCTGGGGCCATCGCCGTTAAGCACCGCCCTGCACCCGCACCATGCAAAACCTGCGCCAGCCTGCTGCCGCAGGTTTTTTTTATGAATATGCAAGGTATCACCCCCGCACAATATCGGCTAAGCTGTGTCCTATGATCAACATTGCTGGCCGCCTGGACCGCACCAACCGATGCATTTAATTAAAGACGAGCTCGACTTCGGCCCCTGGCTCGACGCCGCCGCCGGCAGCAGCGTGGGTGCCGGTCCCCTGCCGCGCCGCGAAAACCAAGACAACTTCCTGCTGATCGATGCCAGCGGCCACGCCGTCTGCCTGTCGCGGCAGGCGCCATTCCACTGCCAGGTGCCGGGCTGGCCGCGCGGCCATGTGCGCGCCGCCGTGCTTGACGGCATGGGCGGCCACGGCCTTGGGCGCGAAGCGGCGGAAGCGGCCGTGCAAGGCTTGCTGGCCATGCCCGCCTGTCTCGACACGGCCAGCCTGGCAGCCAGGCTCGACGGATTGCACACGCGCTTGCAGGACACCTTCGCCAGGATCGCGCCAGCCCAGGCGCGTCCGCCCGGCACCACCCTGACCTTGCTGGAAGTGCCGCCCGGCGAGGCGCCGCTGCTGTATCACGTGGGCGATTCGCGCCTGTATGAAATTGCCGACGGGGTGGCCAGTATCCTCACCGTCGACCACGTGCCGGCCACCGTGTACGCCATGCGCGGGGCGCTCGACGAGCCGCGCTGGCGTGCCGCCGTGCATGGCGAGCACCATCCGCAGATCTCGCAGGCATTTATTTTGGGCAACGCCATCAGCGACAGCTTGCAGCTCGACAAGCCCTTGATCGGCCTCGACGCGGCCACCCTGCCGCCTTTCCTCGCGCACCTGGGCGACCGCCGCGTGCTGCGCGTGCGCCCCGGCGCCCACTATCTGCTGGCCAGCGACGGTTTTTGGGCGTGCGAGGAGCCGCTGGCCCTGACGGCCCGCTGGCCCGCCTTGTGTGCCGGCAAGACTGCGGCACAGGCCGTCAGCGCCCTGTTCGACGATTTCCTCTCCGATCCGCCAACAGGTTTGCATAGCGACAACATTACCATGGTGGCGTTGCGCTTCGAGGCGGCGTTCACCGTCCCAGGCGGCTAGCGGCCAGGTAGCCGGCTGTTGCCGACACGGCCGACAAGACGCTGCCCCAGACCATGTCGATCGCCGTCAAGGCCAGCGGCCAGTCGCGCAAGGTCGCATAGTTGCTCAAATCATAGGTGCCGTAGGCAAGCAGTCCGAGCAGCGCGCCCAGCGCCGCCGCCGTGCGCCCGCGGCGCGCACGCAAGCCAGGCAAAATGGCAAAGACCAGCAGCCCCGCCACGTACAGCAGGTAAAACAGCATGGCCGGCGCCCAGCGGGGGGACTCCGCCAGCAGCGGCCCCAGCGCCGCGGCGTACACGGGCTTCATCAGCACCGCCAGCCACAGGGCGTCGATGGCCAGGAACACGCACAAGGTGGCGCCATAGGCTATGGCAAGCTGGAGCGGACGTTGGACGGGCATGGTCATCTTTCGGCATCAAGCGGTGTTGAGGGCAACGGTTGCGCCAGCATAATGCAAAACGCCGCCACGCTCACGGCGGCCTGGTTAAATTGAACCATGCCCATGGCGCGCGGTCTGAAGGATAGCCCCCTCCAACGTCAGGAGCACGCCATGAGCAACACCATCCCATCACCGCAGGGCGGCGCGCCCGACTACGCCGCCATCAAGCAGCGCCAGCAGGCAGGCTGGGCCAGCGGCGACTTCGCCGTCATCGGCGTGACCCTGCAGCCGGTCGGGGAGTCGCTGGCCGAGGCCGCCGACATCCGCGCCGGGGAAGACGTCATCGACATCGCCGCCGGCAATGGCAACGCCACCCTGGCGGCGGCGCGCCGCTTTGCCCGCGTCGTGTCCACCGATTACGTGCCGGCGCTGCTGGACAAGGGCCGCGCGCGCGCCGAGGCGGAAGGGCTGGCCGTGACCTTCCGCGTGGCCGACGCCGAAGCCCTGCCCTTCGCCGACGCCAGTTTCGACGCGGCCCTGTCGACCTTTGGCGTCATGTTCGCACCCGACCACCGGCGCGCGGCCAGCGAAATGCTGCGCGTGCTGCGGCCCGGCGGGCGCATCGGCATGGCCAACTGGACGCCGGACGGCTTTGTCGGGCAACTCTTCAAGACCATAGGCAAATATGTGCCGCCCCCGGCAGGCATGGCGTCGCCGGCCCGCTGGGGCGAGGAAGCGTATGTGCGCGACCTGTTCGGCCGTGGAGCCGAGCAGGTGCACGGGCAAGGCAAGGTCTTCAATTTCCGCTACGCTTCCGCCCAACACTGGCTGCAAGTGTTCCGCGATTTTTACGGCCCCGTCCACAAGGCCTTTGCCGCGCTGGACACGGCTGGCGCCGGGGCGCTGGAACAGGAACTGCTCGCCATGCTGGAGCGCCTGAATACGGCCGGCGCCCACTCGCTGGTGGTACCGGGCGAGTATCTGGAAGTCATCGTCAGCAAACGGCGCGAATGAGTATCATGGCAAAATAACATATCCAGAAAGACATAAAATGTGTTTTTGAGCAATAGTTTCCATGGCATGCATGGCAAGGTGTGACCAAGGACATGAATTTGGGCAAAAAGAGCGCATTCCCGCGCCACGAATGTTGCCAAGCGGGCGCAAAAGCGCGTAAGCTCTCATGTATAACAGAGGGCAGAATGTCCCCGCTCGATTCGAGTCAGAATGTCATGAAAAAATGCAGCAACCCGGAGCACCCGCACTGTACGTTCTGGGTCTTGCCTGGGGAAACAGTCTGCGCGGGCAACCACCCGCAAGCGACGACTGCCCCCAGTAGCTACGACCTGTTGACCGCACAGCGCAGCGCCCGTTCCGAGCCATCGGCAACGGCGCTTCCGCACGTCCCTGCACATGATTCTGATATTCGCGATGCTGTTATTCGCGATGCCGTTATTCGCGATGCTGCCATTCAAACGGTAAGCCGCTCCGTGGGGGCCTCTACCGCCACCCCGGCGTTCACGCCAGCGCCCGTTGCGCCGCCAACGGTGCCATCAGCTTACCAGCCCGCGCAAGCCCACCTGCACATCAGCGGCTTCGATCCCCGTGCGGCGGGCGGACGGCAAACCCTGAAAATGGAATTGCGCGGCATGAGCGCCGCCTGCGCGCCGCAGCTGACCTTGCGCTTGCGCTCGGACCTGATCCCGCGCGGCCACGTGCAGCATGATTTCGTGCGCACCACGCGCGGCGACTGGCGTCCCGTATTTGTCGAGTTTTCCTCGCGCAACAAGGAACACGGGCAATACCAGATTGAAGTGGAAGTGCACAGCCACGTCGATGGCGCCGTGGCGCAGAAATGGGTGTGCACGTTTGTCATCCTCGTGCCGCGCCGCGACGCCACCCTGACCGAGATCCACCAGATCTTCCTCAGCACGCACAAGAACGTGCGCGTGATGGCCGACGACGCGTCGATTGCCCGCGTCACGGGCGGCGACGGCTGCAACCTCGACGTCACGGCGCGCAATGCCGGCATTGCCCACGTGGATCTGTCTGCGCCGCAAGGCAAGATCGACATGGGTTTTACCACGATTGCCTGGGACGAGGAGTTGATCGAGGTCGACCTGCCCGCCGCCAGCCACTGCCATCCGCACCCGAGCCAGGCCGCCTGCCTCGTCAATGCGGCGCCGGAAGCGGGCGAACAGCGCCAGATCCGCCTGTTCGCGCTGGAAGAATGCATGCTGGGGCGTTTTGAGCTGGTCGACCCGGAAGCCGATGTACTGCTCAGCCATTTCAGTCCCGACGGCCAGGACAATAATGGCTTGACGCGCCGCCTGTCGGGCCGCCACGCCATCATCCGGCGCGGCCAGCAAGGCTTTGAAATCGAGGACGTGTCGCGCTATGGCCTGCTGCTCGACGGCGTGTGGCCCGGCAAACACAAGCCCGTCGCCCTGCGCCTGGGCATGCGCATTGAATTGTCTGCCAGCATCAAGGGCATCGTCGTGCTCAGCGTCACGGCCCTGCTCGCGCATGGCGTGATCTTGCACCGCATCGACCACGGCGCCCGCGCCGAGTGTTTTTACCTGTTGCTGCCCGACACCCAGCCCACACCGGCAAGCCACCTTGCCACGCCACAGGCCAGCTGCCTGCCCGTGCTCTTCCACCGCAACGGCGGTTTCTGGCACATCGATACGGCCAGCGGCAAGGAAACGGCGCTGGCCCCCGCCACCGCGCTCGACAAGCTCAGCGGCTTTGCGCGCCATAACCGCTTCGCCAGCGAATCGTATCCCGAATGCTGGATCATCCGCACCGAAGGCGCGGCGCTGTGCGATAGCGCCATGCAAACTGCCTGATACAACGCCTCCCGCCACCTGACCGCTAGCGTCTGAAAAATGGTCAGAGCAAGGCGCGCTGCCGAAGACAGTACGAATGTACGGCAAGGCAGTGCAACGCAGCTATGGCCTTTTTTCGGACGCTAGCGCGGCACCAGTACGAGAAAAATCAGCGACAGCCCGATAATAAACACCGCTTCCAGCGAAAACACGAGGGCGGGAATCTGCAATTCGCGCGGGATTTTCATGGCGACACCTCTTCAAAACACAGGACTGCTTTCAGCATAGCGCGCCCTGCGCCGATTACATTATCAGCCGCATAACACAATTGACGGGACGGCATGCGTTGCCGAGGCCGCTGGCCAAGCTCTCCCGACACACAATTTAACAAATTATCGGCAGATATTCTGCAAATAGCACCCCTCCACGCCCTTGCATACTGTATATTCATCCAGTTAATATCCCCTGCATTTCACACAACGCCACGCATGGCGTTTTACATTTTCTATGGCTTCCAACAAAGCGCATCATGCGACCGGTTGGGCTGCCGGCGTGATCGCCGCGGCCCTGGTCGCGCACGCTGGCGCCGGTGGCCCCTACCAAGTGCTGAGCATGCTCGCCTTTGTCATGGGCGCGCTGGGCGGCACGGCGCCGGACTGGCTGGAAGTGGCCTGGTGGGCGCGCACGCACCGGCTGTGGATCACGCACCGCACGTGGACGCACTGGGGCCTGGCCTGGATCGCCCTGCTCGTCTACACCTACTTGCAATTGCCGCACCACTTGTGGGCGCCGCCCCTGTTCGGCTTTGCCGCCGGCGGCATCATGCATTTGCTGGCCGACTGGCCCAATCCGCTGGGTGTGCCGTGGATCTTCCGCCGCCACTCGCTGCGCTGGTGGAAGAGCGGCCGCCACGACATCATCGTCATCATCGCCGCCTGGCTGGCCGCCACCATCGTGGCCGACCACGTGTTTTTTGACGGCATCCACTGGCAGCGCACCGTCCTGGCGTTCGATAGCCTGCTGCACTGGTCCGCCGCTGCCCTGCAGCAAGCCTGGGCAAATCTGCAACAATGGCAGTTGCGCTGGCGCCTGGGCGGCGACGCCAATTGACGCCGGCCGCGTGGCAATGTGATAATGAGTATCATTCTCAAACAGCCCAGCCAGCCGGCACCCCGCGTTCCGTCAGCCCAGCTCTTCCCTTGCCTGGAGAACGCAGTGAGCACCGTCAGTCCCGTCCATGCCGTCCACCTGAAAACACTGTACAGCGAGCACCACGGCTGGCTGTATGGCTGGCTGCGCGGCAAGCTGGGCAACCGCGCCGAGGCGGCCGACCTGGCACAGGACACGTTTTTACGCCTGCTGGGCAAGCGCGATTTGACACCACTGGCGCCCCTGCGCGAGCCGCGCGGCTACCTGGCGACCATCGCCCGCGGCCTGCTGATCGACCGCTACCGGCGCCAGGCGCTGGAGCAAGCCTACCTGGAAGCGCTGGCGCAGCAAGCCGAGCCGACGACGATCAGCGCCGAAACGCATGCCATCATCATCGAAACCCTGCTCGCCATCGACCGCCTGCTCGACAGCCTGGGCGCGCGCACGCGGGCCATCTTCCTGCTGGCGCAGATCGAGGAGCTCAGTTATGTCGACATCAGCCGGCGCCTCGGCGTCTCCCTGCCCACCGTGAAAAAGCACCTGGTGCGCGCCTACACGGAATGCCTGATGCTGGCGGCCGCCTGATGTTCGGCCCATCCCCTTCCATTCCCATCGCGCGCAAGGTGCTGGCCGCCGCCGCCCACTGGCATGTGGAACGCCAGTGCGGCAGCGCCGACCCGGCTGCCCTGCAGGCATGGCGCGACGCCAGCGCCGAGCATGAACGGGCCTGGGAACTGCTGCAGCGCATGGACGGCCAGCTGGGCGCGATACCGGCAGCGCTGGCGATTCCCGCGCTGCAGGCGGCGCAGCAGCGCCGGCGCGCGGCCGCCAAAATACTCGCCCTGCTGGTGGCGGCCGGCGGCGGCATCGCGCTGGGCCAGGCGGGCCTGCAATCGGGCCCATGGCAAGCACTGACGGCATCCTTGCGCACAGCGCCGGGCCAGCGCCGCCACGTCACCCTGGCCGATGGCGGGCGCCTGGAAGTGAATACGGATAGCGCCCTGGATGTCGCTTACAGCGCCACGCACCGCCGCATCCGCCTGCATCACGGCGAAATCATCATCACGACGGCGCCCGACCCGCGCCCCTTCCTCGTCGACACGCCGCACGGCGTGATCCGCGCGCTCGGTACGCGCTTCGGCGTGCGCTGTGACGGCGATGGCAGCACCGTCAGCGTCTACGAACATGCCGTGGAAGTGCGCTGCGCGGCGCGCACGGAAGCCTTGCGCCGCCTGGAAGCGGGACAGCAGCTGCGTTTCAGCGCAACCGGCGCGGATGACGTGCAGATCATGCCTGCGCACCAGGACAGCTGGCTGCGCGGCATGCTGGTGGCCGCCGACTGGCCCCTGCAACGGCTGGTGCGGGAACTGGCGCGCTACCGGCGCGGGCGTCTCGTCTGCGATGCTGGCGTGGCACGGCGCCCCGTCACGGGCACCTACCGCCTCGACGATATCGACGCCGTGCTGGAAAGCCTGTGCGCCTCGCACGGGCTGCAAGTGACGTACTTCACGCGCTACTGGGCCACGGTGGCGGCCCGCGCCACATAATTATTTTCAGTTTTTTGCGCCAGGGGTTGGTGTTTCGCTGCGATGCTTCGGCTTCATAGATAAGTAGCCGATTCATCCTCCATTGACCATACCCTGAACAGAAAGACCGAGCATGCAGCTGACCACCCCCGTCCTCCATCCCGCCGCGCGCGCCATCCGCCTGGCCGTCCTCGCCATGGCGTGCGCCGCCCCCGCCGCCTTTGTCGCCGCCCCCGCCCTGGCGCAAGGCCAGGCTGCCGCGGCGGCACCGCAAGCCTACGCCATTGCGGCCGGTCCGCTGGCCACGGCCCTGAACAATTTTGCCGTCGCCGCCGGCGTCAGCCTGTCGACCGATCCCGCGCAGACACGCGGCCTGCGCTCGCCGGGCGTGCGCGGCAGCTTCAATGTCGGCCAGGGTTTTGCCCAGGTGCTGGCCGGCAGCGGCCTGGAAGCCGTGCAGCTGCCGAACGGCGCCTACGTGCTGCGCCAGGCGGCGCCAGCGTCCGCAGCGGCGGCCGGCACGGAAAAGACCATGGCGCCCGTGACCGTCAGCGCCAGCATGGAGCGCGACCCCGTCAGTGAACACAGCAACTCGTACGCGGCGCGCGCCGTCACCGTCGGCAAGGGCGTGCAAACCCTGCGCGAAATTCCGTTATCCGTCAGCGTCGTCACGCGCCAGAAGATGGACGACCAGAACCTCAACACCATCGACGCCGTACTGGCCAACACCACCGGCATCACCATGTACGACAGTCCCATGGGCGGACGCTATGTGTATTCGCGCGGCTTCATGGTCGACACTTACCAGTTCGATGGCGTCAACCGCGCCATGTTCTACCCGCAGGCGAACAGTTTTACCAGCAACACGGCCATGCTCGATCGCGTCGAAATCGTGCGCGGCGCCACGGGCCTGTTGCAGGGCACCGGTTCGCCGGGCGCCGCCATCAACATGGTGCGCAAGCGCCCGCTGGCGGAAAAGCAGGTGCAGCTGGCGCTCAGCGCGGGCCGCTGGAACGACGTGCGCGGCGAAGTCGACGTCACCGGCCCCTTGAACGAGTCGGGCAGCATCCGTGGCCGCGCCGTGGCCGCGCACGACCAGCGCGATTATTTTTATGACGTGGCCGACAGCCGCACCGACGTGCTGTACGGCGTGCTGGAATTCGACCTGGCGCCGGGCAGCAAGCTGACAACGGGCGCCAGCTACGAAAAACTGAAATCGACGCCGTTTTTCTCCGGCATGCCCCGCTACCTCGATGGCAGCGACCCGAAACTGCCCCGCTCGACCTACCTGGGCGCGGACTGGAACCGCTGGGACAGCCGCCAGACGGCCGCCTTCGCCGAATTCGAACACCGCTTCGATGCCGACTGGTCGCTCAAGGCCAGCGCCAACTACACGCGCGAACAGCATGACGTGAAATACATGTTCAACCTGGGCGCGCTCAATCCCGCCACCATGGCCGGCATGATGATGTACGCGGGCGTGTTCGACTACGGCACCACCAACAAGGGACTCGACCTGTCGCTCGATGGCAAATTCAACGCCTTCGGCCGCCGCCACGGCTTCAGCGCCGGCGTCAGCACGAACCGGCTGGAAAGCGACAGCGATTACAGCCTGGCCATGATGAAGCTGCCCAATAGCGCGCTGCAACCGAATCACGGCGTGGCGGAACCGAGCGATGCCTGGATACGCGAGAAACAATATGGCGGCGGCCACAGCCTGACCACCATGACACAGACGGGTGCCTATGGCGTGGCCCGATTCAGCGTCAGCGACCCGCTCACCGTGGTGGCGGGCGCGCGCGTATCGAATTTCAAATCGACCAGCGTGTACCGCGACACGGGCGAGGTATATCTCGATCCGTCCCGCGAAAACGGCGTCGTCACGCCGTATGGCGGCGTCATTTACGCGTTCGACAAGCGCTGGTCCGGCTACGCCAGCGTCTCCGACATCTTCCAGCCGCAAAACCAGCGCACGGCCGAAGGCGCCCTGCTTGAGCCGCTGAAAGGGCGCAACCTGGAAGTGGGCGTGAAAGGTGAACTGTTCGATGGCAAGGTCAATACCTCGCTGGCGCTGTTCCGCATCGAACAGCGCAACCGCGCCGAGGCGGATCTGGTCAATATCTGCACCAGCGGCACGGAGTGCTATTTCTCGACCGGCAAGGTGCGCAGCGAAGGCGTCGATGCGGAAATCAGCGGCGAAGTGACGCCGGGCTGGCAGCTGTTCGCCGGCTACACCCTGAACAACTTCAAATACCTGGAACAGACGTCGGACGCAGGCGTGATGTTCGCCAGTACCTACTCGCCGCGCCACATGCTGCGCGCGTGGAGCGACTACCGCCTGCCCGGCGCCTTGCAGAAGTGGAGCGTGGGCGGCGGCGTGAACTTCCAGACGGAGAGCTCGCGCACGACGCGCGACGTGAAGGTGGCGCAAGGCGCATATGCCTTGTGGAGCGCGCGCGGCGCCTACCAGATCGACCGCAACTGGACGGCGTCGCTGTCCGTGACGAACTTGCTCGACAAGCGCTACTACCAGACGGTGAGCGCGCCGGCGTGGGGCAATTTCTATGGCGAGCCGCGCAAGGCGCAACTGACCTTGCGCGCGCGGTTCTAATCCAGCTTATGCCGGAGGACGCAATGGCGCCTTCGGCAGCGGGATGAATTCCGTCTCGCCCGGCACGCTGCCCATGCGCTGGGCGGTCCAGTCGTCGGCCGCCTGCGACAATCGCTCCTTGCTCGACGAGACGAAGTTCCAGAACAGGAAGCGGTGGCCGTCCAGCGGCTCGCCGCCGATGACGACGAACTGTACCGGGCCGCCGCCTGTCGTCACCACGGGCGCGGCACCAGCTTCCAGCAAGGCCATGGTGTGCGGCACCAGCGCCACGCCATCGACCAGCACATCCCCGCTGATCGGATAAATCGCCGCTTCCGGCGGCAAGCCTTCCAGGCGCAACTCGCGCCCCGCCTGCAGCGCCACGTCCAGGTACACCGTCTGCATATAGGTGCGCACGGGCGAGGTCTGGCCAAAGGCCGTGCCGATCAACACCTTCACGACGGCGCCATCGAGCGGCACCACGGGAATGTCGGCCTGCGGCGTATGCGTGAAACTCGGTTCATCCTCTTCGTGCGCCTTCGGCAGCGCGGCCCACAGCTGCAAGCCGTGCGTGCGGTGCGGCTGACCCGCCAGGTCCTGTGGCGTGCGTTCCGAATGCACGATGCCGCGCCCGGCCGTCATCCAGTTGATGGCGCCCGGTTCGATGCGCTGGTACGAGCCGATGCTGTCGCGGTGGTCGATCGCGCCCTCGAACAGGTAGGTGACGGTAGCCAGGCCGATATGCGGATGCGGGCGCACGTCGTGGTTGGCGTCGGGCGCCACGTCGATGGGGCCGAAATGGTCAAAGAAAATGAAGGGGCCGACGGCCTGTTTGACGGCGGAAGGCAGCAAACGCCGCACGACGAAGCCGCCGCCCAGGTCCTTTTCGTGGCTTTTCAGGATGGCCGCGCTCATGCCAGCACCGTGGTGATTTCCGTGGTGACGGCCGTCATCAGCTTGTGGATCGGGCATTTTCCGGCGGCCGACAGCAATTCCTGGCGCTGCGCCTCCGTCAGCTCGCCCGTCAGGTGCAGGGTGGTGGCCAGGCGGTACACGCCCTTGCGCTCTTCGCTGGCGTCGCGCTCGGTCGACACTTCCACGTGCTCCAGGGGAATGCCCTTGTGCTTGGCGTACCAGACGACGGTGAGCGCCTTGCAGGCCGACAGGGCCGCGTCGTACAGGTCGTGCGGCGACGGGCCGGCGTCGCCGCCCCCTTCGGCCACCGAGGCGTCGGCGGAAATGATGTGATCGCGCACGTGCACGATGTGGCGCATGGCTTGCGACTGGTCGCGGATGGCTTTGATGGTCATGGCGTTCCTGGGTGCGTTTGGAAAGCCACAATTTACACCGTTTGCCCGCTTTGCGCAGCCGGCTCCCCCACTACCTGGTCATTTGATACGGAACAGGGCATCGGTGGACCGGCGAAGACGATGGACACTCCGGCACGGTCAAGGTGCATGCAGCATCCATCAAGATGACCGATATGATAATGAGTCAGTCGAGCGTGCGCGCCACCCTGAAGCCGACGATGTCGTTCGACAGCACCGTGGAAAAGCCGTTGCGCAGGGCCGAACGCAAATAGCGCGGGTGGTACAGCCACGAGCCGCCGCGCAGGATGCGCCGGCTGCTGTCGGCACCTTCTTCCCACGCGCTGCCGTCGACGGGCGCGCCGTCGTAATTGTCGTGCACCACGTCCTGCACCCATTCCCACACATTGCCGTGCATGTCGAACAGGCCCCAGGAATTCGGCGCAAACGTACCCAGCGGCGTGGTGCCGCCCCGGTACACGCCGCGCGGGCCGCCGTTGTACACGTACAGGCCGTCGTAGTTGGCTTGCTCGGTGCTGATCGTGTCGCCCACGTTGAAGGCCGTGCGCGTGCCGGCGCGGCATGCGTATTCCCATTCCGCTTCGCTGGGCAGGCGGTACCGCCGGCCCGTGCGTTCACTCATCCACGCCAGGTACAGCTGCGCGTCATTCCAGCTCACGCCGACCACCGGGTGCAGGTCGGTTTGCACGAAGCCGGGATTGTCCCAGTCCGTTTCCGACCCGCCCGCCCAGCCGGTCGCCTTGACGAAGGCGCGCCATTCGCCCACGCTGACGGGGTGGCGCGCCAGCGCGAACGGGCGCTCGATGCCAACCCAGTGCTGCGGCATTTCGCGTTCGAGCCAGGACTGCTGCGAGCCGGCTTGGATGGCGGCCTTGTGCTCCGTCTCGTGCGCGCCCATCTGGAAGCGGCCGCTGGGAATGAGCACCAGTTCCGGGCCCTGTCCCGCGCCATCAAGAAAGTCATCGCGCAAGATGCCTTCCGCATTGGCCACCGGTTCCGCGTGTTCCGTTTCCGGCGCTGGCGCGGATGCCGGCGCAGGGACGGATGCGGTCGCGGCGCGGCTGGCCTCTTCGCGGCGCGCGCGTTCCTGTTCCGCGCGGTAGGCCGCCTCCGCCTTGGCGACGATGGCCTTGCGCTGCAATTCCTGGTGTTCCTGCAAGGCCGTGGCGGCATCGGCTTCGCGGCGCGCGCGCAGCTGGCCGCGCAGCGCTTCCTTGCGCAGCTTGCGCGCCTCTTCCGCTTCAAAATGGCGCTGCGCCTCCTGCTCGCGGCGCAGTTTGTCCTGGCGCTGCTTTTCCAGCGCGGCCGCCTGGATCTCGGCCTTGCGGCGCTGATCCAGTTCTTCCTGGCGTATGCGGGCCCGCTTGATCTCTTCCTCGCGGGCCTGTTCGGCCGCCAGCGCCGCCTGCCGTTGTTGCTGCGCCGCGCGCGCCTGCTGCTGGCGCGCCTGTTCCGCCAGTTCTTCGGGCGACGGCCCGGCGGCGCGCTCCAGGCTTTCCAGCAAGGCTTGCACGGATTGGGGCCGCAGTTCCGGCGTCAGCGAAAAACCGTTCTGCAAGACTTGCCACTGCTGCGCGTTGAGCGCTTGCGGCGCGGACGGCAAATGGCTGGCGCTGCGCGTGTCGTCAAACGGCATGCGCCCTTCGAGCATCTGATAGATCATCACGGCCACGGCATACACGTCCAGGCGCGGGCTGGGCTGGCGCTGGTTGGCGCCGGCCTCGGGCGCCCGGTAGCCGTGCGTGCCCGCATTCGGCATCTCCAGCGCCAGGCTGCTGTCCGCATTGCGCACCCGCGAAGCGATGCCGTAGTCGAGCAATTTGACGTCGCCCTTCGCCGTCAGGAAGACATTGCCCGGCTTGAGGTCGCGATGCACCAGCTTGTGCTTTTCCCACGCATACGACAGCGCTTCGGCCACCGGCTGCAGCAGTTCCTGCACCGTGGACAGGGGCAGCGCGCCCGTGCGCGCCAGATAGTGCTCGAGGTCTTCGCCATCGAGGCATTCCATGATGATGAAATAGCTGGCCGTGGCCGGATCCTGCGCCCACTCGTAGACGCGCACGATGTTTTCATGCGCGAGTTTGCGCGCCTGGGTCGCTTCCTCGATCAGCAGCTTGGCGTGCGTGGCGCTTTGCGTCAGCTGCGGCGGCAAGATCTTCAGCGCCACCATTTCGCTGCTGCCCAGCTCCGCGTGCGTGGCCAGGTCGGTCGCCTGCCACACCTGCCCCATGCCGCCCGTGCCGATCAGCCGTTCGAGCCGGTAGCGGCGGTTTTGCGGGCCGATTTCCTGGCCCTTCATGAAGCCCAGTTCCGTACCCTGGCGCACGGGCAGCGGCGCGGCCGCAGGCGCGGCGCCGGGCGGCGCGTACTCGGCGTCGAGGATGGCGTTCTTGCGGCGTTCAAATTCCTGCTCGCTGAGCAGCCCGTCGTCATGGAGGGCGCGCAGTTCCCGCAGCTTGTCTCGTGCTTTTTGCATCATCTGGGGTGAAACGCTTCCATCAAGGCTGCAGGGCGACGCCGCAGGCGGCGCAGAATTTATCTTCCGGATGGCCCGCGCGCTGCGCATGGCCGTTCTTGCAGCGGGCCGGCGCCGCTGCGACGGCGGCGGCACCCGGCTGCAACGCCTGCGCCACGGCCACGCCCAGCTGCGCCTGCGCCGACAGGCCATGCGCGTGCGCCGCATTTTGCAGGTTGATCAAGTCCAGCTGCTGGCGCCGTTCGCGTTCCGCCTGGCCTTCCAGATAGCTGCGCTCCTGCGCCACGCTGTCCTGCGCCATGCGCATGGCGTCCAGCGGCGCGACGCTGTTCTCGGCCGCCGCCAGCGCCGCCAGCGCGTGGATCTGCTCGGCGCTCATGCCCGCCTGCAGCTGCGTTTTCAGCACTTGCGCCAGCGCGCTTGCATTCTGTCCGGCGGCCATCGCCACCTTGCCCGTGTCGCTCAGGGAGCCGATTTTCTCGATGCGGTCGATGTCGATGCGCGCCAGTTCGGCCGCATGCGCCTGCTGCGCCAGCAAGGCTTCGTATTCACCTTTCCAGCGCGCGTAATCGCTTTCGCGCTGCTGCGCCATGGCCAGCAAGTCGCGCTGCCATTGCGCTTCCTGTTCCAGCTGGCGCAGCTGCTGGCGCTGTTCCTCGATGGCCAGCGCGTCGAGCTGCGCCAACTGCGTTTGCTGCTGCAGCTGGCGCGCATGCACGCCGTCGGCCTCGATGGTGCGCAGCAGCTTTTCCTGCTGCGCGACGGCGTCCTCGCGCGCGCCGCCGCGCCGCAGCGCCGCCACTTTTTCCGCGATTTCCGCCGCCTGCACCTGGGCCGCTTCATCCTTGTGCGCTTCGGCGCGCAGCAATTCGCGCTGGCGCGCCAGCTGCATCTGGTCTTCCCACTCCTGCACCCGCTCCGCTTCGCGCTTGCGCGCCGCATTCGCCAGCATCAGGCCCTGCCACGCAGCCTGGTGCTGCTCCGCCTCCAGCTGCGCCTCGCGCTGGGCCGCATCCGCTTCCGCCTGGCGCAGGCGCGCCAGCTGGGTGCGGCGGCCCGTCTCGTCGTCGATCAGCAGCGCGCTTTCCACTTGCTGCGCGATCGACTGCAGGTGCACCTGATGCGTAAAACGCTGCTGCGCCAGCTGGATCTGTTCGCGCCCGTGCAGCTGCGACAGTTCCAGCTCGCTGCGCATCTTGATGGCGGCCAGCGCCCGCACGTGTTCCCAGTTGGCCGCTTCATCGGCGCGCTGCGCGCCTTTTTGCGCCAGTTCCTGTTCCAGTTCGCCCAGCGCCAGCGCGGCGCCATGGTCGAGCGCCTGGCGCCGCGATTTCGCTTCCAGGATGCGGCCATACAGGTCGATCTGGCGCCCGCGCAGCGCTTGCAGGCGCTCCGCTTCCTGGTGGTTCAGTTCCGCCTTTTCCACCGTCGCATCCTGCTGCAATTCCGCGCGGCGGTGCGCGTGGCGCGCCGCCAGTTCCTCGCGGCGGATGCGCTGCCACTCTTCCTCGTCATACAGCTGGTCGAGCTGCTTCATGCGTTCCAGGCTGTGCTGCTCCAGTTCCTGCGCCGGCAAGCCGCCCAGCCACAGGGTGCCGATGGCCGCATCGCCGCCGCCCTCGCGCTTGTCATGGCGCAGGCTGAGCGTTTCCACGCGCGCCACGGCCAGGCCGCTGGGCGCCAGGCGCTGCGTCAGGGCCGATTGCAGGCGTTCGTTCAATTCGGGCCGCAAGTCGGCATTCGCGTCCATCTCGCGCAGGGCACGGCTGCCGATGAATTCCAGCGCGATCTGGCGCACGGACGGCAGCAGCAAGGCGTGCAGGTGGGCGCGCGTGACGGCGCCCGGCGCGCGCATGAACTGGCGCGCGAACGCATCGGGCTGGCCCAGCGCGATGTCGACGCGCAGGGACGCGGCGACGTTCAGCAACTCCGTGCTGGCCAGGGCCGGCAAGTCGAATTCCAGGCTGACGGCGTCGGCGCGCGCGATCAGCACTTCGGCCGGACGCGCCGGCAGCAGCGCGGGCAGGCGCGCAAAGAAGGCGGCGCTGTCGTAGTCGCCGGCCGGTATCAAGGTGAAAGCGTCCGATTGCACGATCCAGGCGCGCGACTCGGCCGGCACCTGCAGGCGGCGCGCCGCGCTGCCAAACAGCGAGGACAGTTCGCGCACGCCAAAGAACAGGGCAAGTTGCCCATCAGCAAGATGCCATTGATTGGCATGCAGCACCGCGTCGCTGTCGGGTGCCCCCAGCGACAAGCCGCATTGCGCGCAATAGCCGGCGGCAGCGCCGTTCTTGTGCTCGCAGCGCGGGCAGCGGGCGCCGCCAAAACCAAACAATTGGAACATGTGTGACTCCTGATGAGAATGATTGTGCACGCAAGTGTGCGCAACACGGCTGCCATGCCGATTCTAGCAGCACAGCTGGCGCAGCACCTGCCGCGCGCCGAGCGTGCACGAAACGGCGCAGCATCAGATAATGCCATAGGGCAATTGCATTCATATGCACGGATACAGGGCGAATTAGGCCTCAATTCATGCGGTCGCCCGCCAGCGCCGCGCGCAGGCATTTCAGCGCCGTTTTTTTGCAGGCCATCCCGCCAAAACCACGGCTGGTCGCATCTGCATGGCGCGCCGGCCCGCGCCTGGCTACAGTGCATGCATACCCACCCGCCACCCGAAAGGAACCATCATGAAAACGTTAAAAAACATGGAAGCCATCTTTACCGTCGCCGTCGCCATCGCCTGCGGCGCCAGCTACGTCAGCTTCATGCAGCCATCGGCTGCCAAAGCGACTGATGTGGCGCAAGCGAGCGCCATCCCCGTCGTCGTCGTCAGCGCCAAGCGCCTGACGGAACAGGAAAAGAAAATCTCGCTGATCGAAGAACGGCAAGCCTTGCTGGGCAACGCCACCGCCAGCACCCTGTGAGCCAACGATGCTGACACCACGCCGCCTGGCGCACTGCGAATAGTCGCCGCGCCAGGCCGCCATTGGCACCGCATTTGTATCCGCCACGGATACACGGACACACAGCATTGTGTCAATTGTAATAAGTTGAATCAAAGGCGATCCGCCCGCCTGCAAGCGCCTATAGTCCATTTCAAGCAATCACCGAAATGGAGCACATCATGAAACCCGTCACACTCTACGCAGCAGCCATGCTTGCCATCAGCACCGCGGCCTTCCTGCCCGCGCAAGCCATGGCACAGAATCAGCTCGGCGTCAGCATTGTCATCGGCAACGCGCCGCCTCCGCCACGGTTTGAAAGCGTGCCAGCGCCGCGCGCCGGCTATGTCTGGGCGCCCGGCTACTGGAACTGGGACGGCCAGCGCCATGTCTGGAACAATGGCGAATGGTTGCGCGAACGGGGCGGCAACCACTACCGCCGCGCCGCCTGGATACAGGAGAACAACCGCTGGCGCCTGGACCGCGGCGGCTGGGTCGCCGCGCAAGTGCAGCCCGTGCGCTATGACGACATCCGCATCGCCCCGCCGCCACCGCGCCGCGAAGCCATCCCGCGCGCGCGCCACGGCTACACCTGGGCGCCCGGCCACTGGGAATGGCGCGGCCAGCGCTACGCATGGACGCCAGGCGTGTGGATCGCCGAACGCCCCGGCTACGTGTATGCGCCGCCCGCCTGGAACCAGCGCGATGGCCGCTGGCAGATGGAGCAAGGCCGCTGGTCGCCACGCGGCCCGAACGGTGACCGCGACCGCGACGGCATCCCCAACCGCTATGACCGCGACAATGGCAACCGCCACGACCGCGACGGCGACGGCATACCGAACCGCGACGACCGCCGGCCCGACAACCCGCGCCGCAATTAATACGCATCTGTAGTCAGGACAAGGCCACCCATCGCGGTGGCCTTGTCATTTTCCCGACACATCCGTGTATTAACATCGCGCGACGATCAATCACACTGCACGAGAAAGATTCACGATGGCGATGGAAACTGCCGGTTTTACCTACGGCTCGGACACCTCGGGCCTGGTCTGGGGCTTCCTGTTTGGGCGCGAGCCGCAGCCGCTGGCGCTCGACTCGACGGCCGCGCTGGCCTGGCTGGCCGATGGCGCGGCGCGGCCGGCGCAGGAATTCGTCTGGCTGCATTTCAATCTGTCGCATGCGGCCAGCGAAAAATGGCTGATGACGCATACGCAGCTGGCCGACGAATTCTATGAAACCCTGCACCAGGGTTCGCGCTCGACGCGCATCGAGCAGGCGGAAAACACCCTGATCGCCGTGGTCAACGATGTGGTGCACAATTTCTCGTTCGAAGCGTCCGACATTTCCACCATGTGGGCCAGCGTGGCGCAAAACCTCGTCATCACGGCGCGCCGCGCACCGTTGCAGTCGATCGAGCGCCTGCGCCAGGCCGTCATCAAGAACCACGAGCCGATCCGCTCGTCGGTGGAATTGCTGATCCATCTGCTGCGCGACCAGGCCGACGTGCTGGTCAACATCGTGCGCGACGCCGTGGCGCGGGTCGACGATATCGAAGACCACTTGCTGGCCGGGCGCCTGGTGCCGAAACGCGCAGACCTGGGCGGCATGCGGCGCGTGCTGGTGCGGCTGCAGCGCCTGCTGGCGCCGGAACCGGCCGCCCTGTTCCGCCTGCTGCAACGCCCGCCATCGTGGGTGTCGGAACTGGACAGCCTGGAACTGCGCCAGTCGACGGAGGAGTTTTCCGTGGTGCTCAGCGATATGTCTTCGCTACAGGAACGCATCAAATTGCTGCAGGAAGAGATCGCCGCCAGCGTCAACGAGGAAAACAGCCGCAGCCTGTTCGTGCTGACCATCGTCACCGTGCTGGCCTTGCCGATCAATATCATCGCCGGCATGCTGGGCATGAATGTGGGGGGAATTCCGCTGGCCCAGCATCCGCAGGGCTTCTGGATCATCGTCGCCATCATCGTCACGTTCACAGTGGTGGCGGGATGGCTGGTGGTGCGCGTGCAACGCAATAGTTGACTATCGGAAACACGGCCTGGCAGGCGAACGGCAGGCACCGTCCGCCGTCACTGCTTGCTGCGCTTAGCGGTGGTATTCGCCAGCCCGTTCAGGCTGATAGACGATTTCCTCGATCTTGACCTTCACCACGCCGCCCGGCATGGGCCAGGCGATGCTGTCGCCAACGGACAGGCCCAGCAGCGCGCTGCCGACGGGCGCCAGCACGGAAATGCGGTCGGCCTGGCCTTCCACATCCTTCGGATACACGAGCGTCAGGCAGAATTCTTCCTTGTTTTCCACCGTGAAGCGCACGGTGGAATTCATCGTCACGACGGTCGGGGGAATCTCTTGCGGCTCGAGCACCTCGGCGCGGCCCAGCTCGTCGAGCAAGGCGGCCTTGTCCGGCGATAAGTTATTACCCAAGGCATACAACAACGCTTCCAGTCGTTCCAGGTCTTGTGACGACAAAATAATTTTTGGTTTTTTTTCCAAGATATCCTCACTATTGATCATTAGGGCGACGTCCGGTTTTGCTGGCGGCATCTTGCGTGGCCGCGCGAGACAAAACAAACAGCATCAGAACGTCCATCATCAGCGGATTATGGACGAACTCGCGGAGCAAGGCCATAGCGTTCTCGCATTCTCCATTAAAATTTATTAAAATCAATGACTTGCAATGGACGATACGGACAAAAAGTTAATCCGCGCCCGGATATCTTGGGATACTGAAGTTATTCTTCATGGCATTTTGTTTACTGTCAGCATGTTTTTAGAGAAAAAACCGGTGGGCAAAAAAAGGATTAAAATTCAGCCAGCATTATTATTAGAAAGACACGCCCTGCCTTTTCCGCCTGTTTTGTCGCCTTGCCTGCTGCCACCGGTCCGCCGCATGCACACAAAATTGCCGCGCGCACTGTACTTTCACGCTGCAAAATGACAATATGTCGGCCTTAGCAACACTTGGCAACACGTTGAGAGTTCCGGCTCACTTCGGTTTTCATCAGACTGGAACGCAAAGTATGGCAGGGCGAGGCGGGATCACACGGGGCGGCGGCAAGCGGGGCCGGCAGGAGGGAGCGTCATGATGACGCCATTAATGCTGCCGTCGGTGCAATTGCGCGGCGACCGGATTGCCCGGCTGAACTTGCTGGCCGCGGCGGCCATGCTGGCCATGGCCAGCCTGCTGCTGATCCTCTTCCAGCTGTTTGCCCTCCAGGCATCCTTGCAGCGTAACTTGAAAATTCAGGCCGACATGCTGGCGCCCGCCGCCAGCCAGGCCATGCGCCAGGACAATCGTCTTGCGGCGCAACAACTGCTCGCCTCCCTCGCCGCCGCCCCGCATGTCCGGCAAGCAATACTTTACAGTCCCTATGGCACGCCATTTGCCCGCTACGCGCGCAGCAGCAACGATGCCGTGCCGGCGGCGCCGCGCAACGGCCTGCACCTCGATTACCTGGACGGCAGCGCCGCCGTCTTGACGGCCTTGCCCGGCGGCGGCGCGCTGTACCTGCGCGCCAGCCTGGCGCCGCTGTACGCCAGCCTGGCGCAATTTGCCGCCTTCACCCTGCTCGTCTGCCTGTGCGCGTTCGGCCTGACGGTCCTGATGGTGCGCCGCACGCGCACAGCCGCCCAGCATGCGGAAAGCCATTTGCACTATCTGGCCCACGTCGACCCGGTCACGCAGCTGCCGAACCGCCATGAATTCAACGATGCCCTGGCCTACGCGCTGGCGCGCGCCGACCGCCAGGACAGCAGCGTGGGCCTGCTGCTGCTGGATCTGGATAACTTCAAGGTCGTCAACGATACGCTGGGCCACCACTGCGGTGACCAGCTGCTCAAGCTCGTATCCGAACGCCTGGTGGCCATCCTGCGCGGCACCGACATCATCTGCCGCATCGGCGGCGATGAATTCGTCGTCATCGTCGAACCGGCCGACGACGCCTCGGAAATGGCCAGCGTGGCGCGCAAGATCCTGACCGTGCTGGCCGCGCCGTTCGACCTCGAAGGCCACCAGCTGTATGTCAGCGCCAGCATCGGCGTGAGCCTGTATCCGTTCGACGCGCAGGACGTGGCCACCCTGACGCGCAATGCCGATACGGCCATGTACCACGCCAAGCACCAGGGCAAGAACCGCTACGCCGTCTTCAAGGCGGAAATGGAATTGCGCGCGCAGCGCCGCCTGCGCATGGAAGCGAACTTGCGCAAGGCTCTGCAGAACGAGGAACTGTATTTGCACTACCAGCCGCAGATCGACTTGCGCAGCGGGCGCATCGTCGGCGTGGAAGCGCTGATACGCTGGAACTGCCGCGACATGGGCCAGTTGAGCCCCGCCGAATTCATCCCCGTGGCCGAGGAAAGCGGCATCATCGTCGACCTGGGACGCTGGGTGCTGCAAAGCGCCTGCCGCCAGGCGGCCCTGTGGTGCAAGGCGGGCCTGCTCGATTCGCTCGAACACGTGGCCGTCAACCTGTCGGCCTGCCAGGCGCGCGACCCGGGCCTGATGGACGATATCCGCGCCATCCTGGATGAAACGCAGCTGCCGCATGGCTTGCTGGAGCTGGAAATCACGGAAGGCGTCCTGATGGACAATGTCCACGCCAACGTGGAATTGATGCGGCGCCTGCAGGAAGCGGGCATCCACCTGTCGATCGACGATTTCGGCACCGGCTATTCATCGATGTCGTACCTGAAGCGCCTGCCCATCGACCAGCTGAAAATCGACCGCAGCTTCGTGCACGACCTGCCCGGCGAGGGTGAAGCCATCGTCACGGCCATCATCGCCATGGCGCACAGCCTGCACCTGAAAGTGGTGGCCGAAGGGGTGGAAACTTTGCAGCAGGTGGAGTTTTTGAGAAAGGCCGGCTGCGACAACGTGCAGGGCTTTTTCTTCGCGCGCCCGATGACGGCGGCGCAGCTGACGGCATTGCTGCTGGAGCGGCGCGACTGGAGTACGCGCACGATTTTGCCGGCTTGAGTTGGTGCCAACGATGGTGTCGGATTACGGCCGTTGGCCTAATCCGACCTACGCCATGAACAGGTAGGTCGGCGTAGGTCGGATTAGCGCGCAGCGCGTAATCCGACACCACTACGCTACATCAAGCCAATTTCGCCGAATGCTCGCGCGTCGCATGGAACGTCAATTTCGGCCAGCGCTCTTCCGTCAGGCGCAGGTTCACGCCCGACGTGGCCAGGTAAGCCATGTTGCCGGCCGCATCGTAGGCCACGTTGTGGCCCAGCGCATTTTCGAAATCCTGCAGGATGCGCTTGTCGTCGCAGCTGACCCAGCGCGCGCTGCTGATGCTGGTGCCTTCGAACACGGCGTCGACGCCATACTCGTTGAGCAAGCGGCTGGCGACCACTTCGAACTGCAGCACGCCGACGGCGCCCAGTACCAGTTCGCCGCCCTGCACCGGCTTGAAGACCTGCACCGCGCCCTCTTCGCCCAGCTGCTGCAAGCCCTTGTGCAACTGCTTGATTTTCAGGGGATTACGGATGCGCACGGAGCGGAAGAAGTCTGGCGCGAAGTACGGGATGCCCGTGAAGGTCAGCATCTCGCCTTCGGAAAAACTGTCGCCGATCTGCATATTGCCGTGGTTCGGCAAGCCGATGATGTCGCCCGCGTACGCTTCTTCCACCTGTTCGCGCGACGATGCCATGAAGGTCACCACGTTCGACACCTTGATCTCGCGCCCCAGACGCAAATGCTTGACCTTCATGCCGCGCTCGAAACGTCCCGAGCACACGCGCAAAAAGGCGATACGGTCGCGGTGGGCCGGGTCCATGTTGGCCTGGATCTTGAAGACGAAACCGGTAAACGGCTGCTCGGACGGGGCCACCGAACGCACGGTCGCATCGCGCTCGCGCGGCGCTGGCGCCCAGTCGACCAGCGCGGACAGAATCTCGCGCACGCCGAAGTTGTTGATGGCCGAACCGAAGAACACAGGCGTCTGCACGCCGGACAGGAATTCCTCCAGGTTGAACGGGTTCGACGCGCCGTGCACCAGTTCCACTTCCATGCGCAGCTGGTCCATCTCGAGCGGGAACATCTCTTGCAGGCGCGGGTTGTCGATGCCCTTGATGATTTCAAAGGCGCCATCGGCCTTCTCTTCACCGGCCTTGAACAGCATGATCTCGTCGTTCAGCAGGTGGTACACGCCGCGGAAGTTCTTGCCCATGCCGATAGGCCAGGTGACGGGCGCGCATTGAATCTTCAGCACCGATTCGAGTTCGTCGAGCAGATCCAGCGGATCGCGCGTCTCGCGGTCCATCTTGTTCATGAAGGTGACGATCGGCGTATTGCGCATGCGGCACACGGCCAGCAGCTTGATCGTCTGCGCTTCCACGCCCTTGGCCGCATCGATCACCATCAGCGCCGAGTCGACCGCCGTCAGCACGCGGTAGGTATCTTCCGAGAAGTCCTGGTGGCCAGGGGTGTCGAGCAGGTTGACGACGTGGTCGCGGAATTCGAACTGCATCACCGAGGAAGCGACGGAAATGCCGCGCTGCTTCTCGATCTCCATCCAGTCCGACGTCGCGTGACGGCCCGATTTACGCGCCTTGACGGTACCGGCCATCTGGATCGCGCCCGAGAACAGCAGCAGTTTTTCCGTCAGGGTGGTTTTACCGGCATCGGGGTGGGAAATGATGCCGAAGGTGCGGCGGCGCTGCACTTCGCGCGCGATCACGGCCGGCGCCTTGCTGCTGACGGACGCTGCGGCGCTGTCCGCATTGTCGCTGGAATCGGGGGTGTTGATGTCGTTCTCGTTGGCCATATTGGTGACCATAATATGGCCCTCGCAAAAAACCCTCGATTTTACAGAAGGATCGGCCTTCCGTGTGAACTGCTTCACTCTGGCGAACGGCAAAATTGGCCACTTCATCAAGGGGTCACAATCCGCAGGCAACATTGCACTGCAGAAATGTTGTCACCCTACCCTGGAAACCCGATGAAAATGCTCCTCACCCCCGCCATCCGACTCATGCAGCGCCTGCGCCTGCTGCCCAAATTCATGCTTGTCTGCCTGGTCTTTTTGCTGCCTTTGGTGCTGGCGACCACCCTGCTGATCTCGGAGCTGGGCAAGTCGCTGGCCCAGGCGCAGGATGCGCAGCGGGGCGTGACCTATGTGCGCCAGCTGCAGGAAGGCACGCGCCTGCTGCAGCAGCGGCGCGGCCTCGAACACTTGCGCCTGAGCGGCAAGGCGGGCATGGACAACACGGCCGTCAATGCGCGCATCACGGCCACGCTGGCCGCCCTGGCGCGCCTGCCGGCGGGCGCCGGCCTGCCCCAGGCGGCCGAGCTGAGCAAGCAGTGGCAAGCCCTGCTGGGCCGCCAGACGGGCCTCGCGGCGCGTGACAGCTACGCGGCGCACACGGCGCTGCTGCGCCAGGCAGCCAAACTGGGCCAGCTGGTGGCCGACCGCTCGCACCTGAGCCTGGACCCGGACGCGGGCGCCAACCACCTGAGCGCCGTCTTCACGGCCACCCTGCCCGACCTGGCCGAAAGCCTGTCCGACATCGCCGGGCGCGGCGCCGCCTACATCGACACAGGCCTGTTCGAGGCGAATGAAGATCAACTCGTCAACGCCAACGCCCTGATCGCGCGCCACGAACTGGAACGCCTGCCGGCCCGCTTTGACGAAATCATCGCCGCCAAGCCGGAACTGCGCGCCAGCCTGCAGCCGTCCCTGAAAGGCGTGTCGGCCGCGCTGGCCTTCCTCGAACGCACGAAAAACGAAGTGACGAATTCCTACGACCAGACCTCGGGCGCGCAATTCCACGCGGCCGGCATGCAGGCGATCGACGCCCTGCACGCGCTCTCGGGCGCGTCGGCCACCGCGCTGGACGGCTTGCTGGCGCAGCGCATCGCCCGCGACGAGGCGCGCCGCGCCCTGATCCTGGCGGCCATGCTGCTGGTGCTGCTGGCCGCCGCCTACCTGTGCGCAGGCTTTTATGCCGCGTTCGCGCGCGACGTGACGCAATTGCGCGTGGCCGTCGGCGCGGCGGCGGCGGGCGACCTGTCGCAGCGCATCACCTCGCAGGCGCACGATGAAATCGGCGACCTGGTGCGCGACTTCGGCGCCATGACGCACGGCCTGGCCACGCTGGTGCAGGAAATCCGCGGCGGCGCGGCCGTCATCGCGGCCGCCGGCGCCGACATCGCCCAGGGCAACGCCGCCCTGTCCGGCCACACGGCCACGCAGGCGGACGCGCTGGGCGCCACCGTCGATTCGATGCGCGAACTGACGGCCACCGTGGGCCGCAACGAAGCCCACGTAGGACAGGGCCGCACCCTGGTGGCGACGGCGGCCGACGTGGCACTGCGCGGCGGGCAAACCGTGGGCGCCGTGGTCGACACCATGGCCTCGATCAAGGCCAGCTCGCACAAGATCGTCGACATCATCGGCGTCATCAACGGCATCGCCTTCCAGACGAATATCCTGGCCCTGAACGCGGCCGTCGAAGCGGCCAGAGCCGGCGAGCAGGGGCGCGGCTTCGCCGTCGTCGCCTCCGAGGTGCGCAGCCTGGCGCAGCGCTCGAACGAGGCGGCGCTGGAAATCAAGCGCCTGATCGGCGATTCTGTGGCCACCGTCGATGCGGGCGGCGACCTCGTCAACGCGGCCGGCAACACCATGCGGCAAGTCGTCGACGCCGTGCAGCAGGTGGCCGTCGTCATCGGACGCATCAGCAGCGCCGGCGCCGAGCAGAATGGCGAGATCGCCCGCATCAACCAGGCGCTGGCGCAAATCGACGACATGACGCGTCAGAACGCGGGCCTGGTCGACGAGGCCCGCGCCGGTTCGCAGCGCCTGCACCAGGAAGGCGAGGCGCTGACGCAAGCCGTCAGCCGCTTCCGCCTGGGGGAGCACGAGATGCCAAACCCACGCCCGGCGCCCGCAGCAAGCATGCGCGACGGCTTGCCCAGCGTGCGTCCGGCCGGCCTGTGGAGCGCCAATAAACCGCGCGTCATATCACAAAATCGCGCGGAACGGCGCAAGGCTAGCTAGTCAAAAGTGTGCGCGTAGGACAAGGACTACAATTTCGCCTCAAAAGAGACTACAAGGTGGCGACTGCTAATCTTATGTTCGCCACTTACATAAGCTTTTAAAGTAGCTACATCGCGATCTGCACCGCGCGGTTGAAAAAAACGCCGTTACCACATGGAGACGAGAGTTTTTTTTGACCAGCAACGCGGCAGTCGCACTCCGATGTAAAAAGCCTGTGAGGAATACTATGAGCCATACTCAACTTATCGCCCCGGTCCAGAAGAACCAGTTGCTGCCGCGCGCCATGCCGGCGGCCGGTCGGGAAATCAAGCTTGCGTCGCGGGTTAGTCTCAGCAGTGCACAACAGAATGAATTGCTGGCCGCCCTGCCGCGCGCCGCCCTCGAATCGCTGTTCGAAGACCTGGAACTGGTGGAACTGCCTTTCGGCAAGGAATTGTATGCCTACGGTAACAACCTGGAATACAGCTACTTTCCTACCACCGCCATCATTTCCCTGCTGTATGTAATGGAAGATGGCGCGACGACGGAAATCGCCGTCGTCGGCCATGAAGGCGTGGCCGGTGCCTCGCTGCTGGCAGGCGAGCGCGCCATGTGCACGGCCGTCGTGCAAAGCGCCGGCTACGGCTACCGCCTGAAAACGCAAAGCTTGCGCGATGCCTTCAATCAAGGCGGCGCCCTGCCCCAGCTGCTGATGCGCTACACCAACGCCCTGTTTGCGCAAATGGCGCAGAACGCCGTCGGCGGCCGCCACAGCTCGATCGAGCAAAAGCTGTGCCGCTGGCTGCTGGACCGCCTGGACCGTTCGCCATCGAACGAATTGAAAGTCACGCAAGAGCTGATTTCCATCATGCTGGGCGTGCGCCGCGAAAGCATCACGGCCGCCGCGGGCAAGTTGCAGGAAGAAGGCTTGATCCACTATCGCCGCGGCAATATCACGGTGCTGGACCGCGCCGGCCTGGAATGCTATGCGGGCGAATGCTACAAGGTCGCCAAGACGGAATACGACCGCTTGCTGCGCGACGTGTCGCGCTGCTGATACGCTGCTGATCAGGCAAGATAAACAAAAAAATGGCCGGACTGCATGCCCGGCCATTTTTTTATCTCAAAGAAAATTACGCTTCGATATCCGCGTCGATGTCTTCCGGCTCCGGCGTCAGCGGCAGCGGAATCACGGCTTCCACGCAGGTCCCCTTGCCTTCCGGTCCCTGGCGCACGGTCAGGGTGCCGCCCAGCAGCAAAGCGCGTTCGCGCATGCCCAGCAAGCCGTGCGACATGGGTTTTTGCAGCGCGTCTTCCGTGATGCCAATGCCGTCGTCGATGACGCGCAGCACCAGGCCGTGTTCGTTGCGTTTCAAGGTCACGCTGACCATGCCGGCGCGCGCATATTTCATGATATTCGTCAGCGATTCCTGCACGATGCGGAACAGGGCGATCGTCAGGGTGGCTTCGCGGTTGTCGATATTGATGGCCACGTCCGTTTCGCAGCGCACCGAACTCATGCGCGTAAAATCCTCGCAATAGCTTTCGATGGCGGCGCACAGGCCCAGATTGTCCAGCAGGCTGGGGCGCAGGTCTTCCACGATGCGGCGCTTCAGTTCCACCGTTTCCAGCAGGGTGGCCTTGGCGCGGCGCAACTGCGCGGCCAGTTCCGGCTGCGTGTGCGCCAGTTGCTGGGTGACGGCGCCCAGGTCCATGCTGATCGAGGTCAGGTTGGCGCCCAGCTCATCGTGCAATTCGCGCGCCAGGCGTGCCTTTTCCACTTCATTGACGCTGATCAAATGGCGCGACAGCACGGATAACTGCTCCGTACGCTTGCTGACCGTCGATTCCAGGTTGTCATTGGCATTTTGCAATGCATACTCGACGGCCGCGCGGTTCTGGAAGCTGCGCCGCACCAGCTGGTAAAACATGATCAGCACGAGAATGGCCAGGGCATTGATGCCGATGCCGAGCAGCACGGCTTTCTGGTACTCATGGTAGAAGGCGGCGCTGCCGGACGACAGCGCTTCATTCTGTTCGCGCGTCATGATCACCACCTGCAGGCGGATCTCGTCCATGGTGGCGCGGTCATCGGTGACACGGGAAATGTTGACGATCTCGGCCAGCCCGCCCTGCTTGTAGACCTCGATCGACTCTTGCAGCATCGACATCTTGCGACGGATCAAAGTTTTCAGCTGGCCCAGGTTTTTCAGCTGGGTGGGACTGCCCGCGAGCAAGGTTTGCAACTCGTTGAATTCGTTTTCGATTTCGGTGGTGGCCGTCTTCGACGGCCCCAGATAGGTTTCGGAGCCGGAAATGAAATAGCCGCGCAAGCTGCTTTCCGCATCGAGCACGAGCACGTTCAAATACTGCAGGCGGTCCGCCACGCGGGCGCTCTGGCTGAGCAAGGCGTTCGTGCCCTTCAGCGACTGAAGATTATGATAGAGACTGAAACCATTGAGTACAAGCAGCAAGGCGCACGTCACGCACAGGATC
Organism: Janthinobacterium sp. BJB401; assembly: GCF_013372745.1. Classification (NCBI taxonomy): domain Bacteria; kingdom Pseudomonadati; phylum Pseudomonadota; class Betaproteobacteria; order Burkholderiales; family Oxalobacteraceae; genus Janthinobacterium; species Janthinobacterium sp. BJB401. The sequence goes on from NZ_JABXFH010000049.1 coordinate 31,977, forward strand.
GTCTTGTAGAGGGGCAGGCGGTGATTCGGGGCCGGTTCAGCGGTGAAATACATCCTGATGTGCATCCTTAGCAAGGTTCGGCGCGGGAGAGAGCGCCGGCGCCGGCCAATTATAGTCCTCGCCACAAACTGCTGCACTGCACAAGTCGTGCTGGCCAGCGGGCTGAGCGATCATGTTTCCATGATCGCACCGCAACGCTAGTCAAGCAAATTGTTTTTCATTGCGTAATAGGTCAAGTCGCTGTTAGATTGCAAGCCCATTTTTTCCATGATGCGCGTACGGTAGGTACTCACCGTCTTGATGCTCAGCGACAAGGCCACCCCGATATCGGATACCGTGGCACCGCGCGCCAGGCGCAGGAACACCTGGAACTCGCGGTCCGACAATTCCGTATGCAGGGCGGCATTCGTGTCGCGGTCGAACGATTGCGCCAGCAATTCACCGACGGTGGAACTGACGTAGCGGCGCCCCTGGAATACGGTGCGCACGGCCGTCATCAGCTCGTCTGCTTCGCATTCCTTGTTCAGATAGCCGTTCGCGCCCATCTTGAACAGGTTCAGCGCATATTGCTGCGCGGGATAGCCGCTGAGGATCAGCACGGGCAACTCCGGCTGGCCCTGGCGGATCGTGCGCAAGGTATCAATGCCGCTCTGATCGGGCATGGCTATATCGAGCAGCAATACATCGCAAATTTCGCGGCGGGCGATATCGAGCGCTTCGCGCCCGGTACCGGCTTCCGCCACCACACTGAAGTCGCTTGACGACGAAAAAATCTGTTTGAATCCAGCTCGTACTATTTGGTGATCATCACAAATGGCAACGCGTATCATTGTTTCCCCTTAAATTTTCCTGGCCTGGGAAAGACTACCGGAACCTGAACGCTGCTCCGGTTCAGCGTCACTAACAAAAACGCAACATTAACATTATATTCAAAATATGGCGTGCCGTACGGTAGCGTCAGCGCCAGGACGGAGCACCCATGCAGTATAGTCAACTTGGTCAACCGCGGCCGGACAACCCCACCTATATTGGTACAAATCTTATTTTAGCAAGTTTAAAATCGCAATTAATTCATGGCGTATCCACGCGCGGTCCAGCGGCGCTTCCTGCGGCACGACGGGCATGGCCGGCAGCACAGGCTGCTCGTCGGCGATGGCGTGCGAGGCGCCACGGCTGTCGAGCTTGTTGCGCGCGCCGCTGATGGTAAAGCCCTGCTCGTACAGCAATTCGCGGATGCGGCGTATCAGCAGCACCTCGTGGTGCTGATAATAACGGCGGTTACCACGTCGTTTGACCGGTTTGAGCTGGGAAAACTCCTGCTCCCAGTAGCGCAATACGTGCGGTTTGACGCCGCACAACTCGCTCACTTCGCCGATCGTGAAATAGCGTTTCGCCGGAATGGGCGGCAAGGCGATCAACTCGGTTTTACTGATGCGCTCGTTCATCGCCACTCACTCAGGCAGCACGTGCCAGCGGACTGGTCTCTTCGACCATGCTTTTCAGCTTCTGGCTCGCATGGAAAGTCACGACACGGCGCGCCGTGATGGGAATCTCTTCGCCCGTCTTCGGATTGCGGCCCGGCCGCTGCGGCTTGTCGCGCAACTGGAAATTGCCGAAACCGGACAACTTGACAGCCTCGCCACGCTCGAGCGCGTTGCGGATTTCGTCAAAGAACGTCTCGACCATATCCTTCGCTTCGCGCTTGTTCAGGCCCACTTGCTCGAACAACAGTTCGGCCAGTTCCGCCTTGGTCAAGGTGGGTAAATCTTTTTCCGCTTCCTGGCGCACTTTGGCAACCAGCATGGCCCGATGCAGATCTGCGGCCAGTGCGGACTGCAGTACGGCGGAATCAACGTCGCTGTTATTAATTTTCCTGCCCTGCCTTTTCTGTGCGCCCGAGCCCGCCATATGACAAGCTCGTCTACTGTTGACGACGGAAAGGCCGTCACGCAAGGCGACGGCCAGTCCGGTAATTACGAACGCAGTTTCGCGTCGTGGCCCTGCTTGGCGGCATCGATCAGGACAGCCATCAGGCCATCGACGACATCGTCTTGCAGGGTGTTTTGAGTATCTTGCAAGCTAATCCGGAAAGCAAGGCTTTTTTCATCCGCTTCCAGACCTTTTCCACGATATTCATCAAATAAAACAATGGCTTGCACGATACGCGCTGCCGGGCTTGCCTTGGCTGCGGCGTGGAAGCTGTCGAGCAGATCCTGCACCGCCACCGATTGCTTGACGACCACGGCCAAGTCGCGGCTGGCGCCAGGGAATTTCGAGATTTCCTGGTACGCGGGCACGATGCGTTGCGTCAAGGCAGCGGCGTCGACTTCAAACAGCACGGGCGCCAGCGGCAAGTCGTACTTTTGCATCCAGCGCGGGTGCAATTCGCCGATGAAACCGATGACCTTGCCATCGAGTTCCACGTTGGCCGAACGACCAGGATGCAGGGCCGGGTGTTCCGCCTTGGTGAAACGCAAGACCAGCGGCGCGAACAGCGCTTCCAGGTCCGCCTTCACGTCGAAGAAGTCGACCGTGCGTGCAGGCTGGCCCCACTGCTCGTCGGCCACCGCGCCGTAGGCCATGGCGGCCACGCGCTTCGGCTGGGCGTAGCCAGCCACCGACAATGGACCGTTTTCCACGCTGTCGTCGCGCTGGTAGATGGCGCCCACTTCGAAGATGCGCACGCGGTTCGTCTTGCGGTTCAGGTTGTAACGCACATTGGCGATCAGGCTGCCGATCAGCGAGGAACGCATCACGCTCATCTGGCTGGCGATCGGGTTCTGCAATTTGATCGGGTTCGTGTTGCCCGAGAAATCGCGCTCCCATGCCGTATCGACAAAGCTCATGTTAACCACTTCCTGGAAGCCCAGGTCGGCCAGCTCATGACGTACCGCAAACAAGGAGCGGGTATTTTCCGGTGCAATCTGCATCACGTTCGCGGCCACGGGCGGCAAGGTCGGGATGTTTTCAAAGCCGTACACGCGCGCCACTTCCTCGATCAGATCTTCCTCGATCTCGATGTCGAAACGGTAGCTGGGCGACGTCACGGAAAACACGCCATCAAGCAAAGTGAATGGCAGAGCAAGGCGCGTGAAGATATCGGCGATCAGCTCATCATTGAGCGGCACGCCGATGACTTTTTGCGCGCGCGCCGTGCGCATCGACACGGGCTGGCGTTGCGGCAAGTTCACCACGTGGTCGTCGACGGGGCCGACGGTGGTCGCTGGCGTGCCGCAGATTTCCACGATCAGCGCGGTAATGCGCTCGATGTGCTCGACGTTGGTGGCGAAATCGACGCCGCGCTCGAAGCGGTGCGCCGCATCGGTCGAGAAATTCAGACGGCGCGCGCGGCCTTGAATGGCGTTTGGCCACCAGAATGCCGCTTCCAGGTAGATGCTGTCCGTATCGTCCGACACGGAACTGGCGTCACCGCCCATGATGCCTGCCAGCGATTCGATTTCCTGCTCGTCGGCAATGACTCCGATCCACTCGTCGACGGCGATGGTGTTGCCATTCAACAGCTTGACGGATTCGCCCGCCTTGCCCCAACGCACGTCGAGGCTGCCATGGATCTTGGCCAGGTCAAACACGTGGCTAGGACGGCCCAGTTCCAGCATGACATAGTTGGAAATATCCACCAGGGCCGACAGCGGACGCTGGCCGCTGCGCTCGAGGCGCTGCTTCATCCAGTCCGGCGTGGCCGCCTTGGCATTCAAGCCGCGGATGACGCGGCCCGTGAAACGGCCGCACAGGTCCGGCGCGCTGACTTTCACGGGCAGGATTTCATCGCTGGAAACCGGTACGGTACGGAATTGCGGCGCATTCAGGGGCACGCCCGTCAAGGCCGACACTTCGCGCGCCACGCCCAGCACGGACAGGCAGTCCGCCTTGTTCGGCGTCAACTTGATGGTGAATTTCAAGTCGTTGAGCGCAAAGTAATCGCGGAAATTCTGGCCGATCGGCGCGTCGTCCGGTAATTCCATCAGGCCGGCGTTTTCTTCCGACAATTTCAATTCGCGCGCGGAGCACAGCATGCCCTGCGACTCGACGCCGCGCAGCTGGCCCACCTTGATTTCAAACGGCTTGCCATCGGCGCCAGGCGGCAGCACGGCGCCGGCCATCGCGCAGACGACTTTCAAGCCCGGGCGCACGTTCGGCGCGCCGCAAACGATGTTGAGCATGGTGCCCGTGCCGACATCGACCTGGCACACATTCAGGCGGTCCGCATTCGGATGTTTTTCCATCTCCAGGACCAGGCCCACCACCACGTTCGAGAACGGGGGCGCGACAGGATCGACGTCCTCGACTTCGAGACCGGACATGGTCAGCAGATGGGCCAGTTCGTCCGAAGTCATCTTCGGATCGACCATGGTACGGAGCCAGTTTTCGGAAAATTGCATAATCAAGCCTTCAAAGGGTCAAAGCTCACAGCGCGAGCGCACAGGCGCTCAAGCGCCATGAATCAAACGGAACAATGCTTAGTTGAACTGCTTCAGGAAACGCAAGTCGCCTTCATAAAACAGGCGCAGGTCGTTGATGCCGTAGCGCAGCATCGTCAAGCGTTCCAGGCCGGAGCCGAAAGCAAAACCGATGAATTTCTCGGGATCGAGGCCGAAGTTTTTCACCACGGTCGGATGCACCTGGCCGGCGCCCGACACTTCCAGCCAGCGGCCCTTCAAGGGACCGGAGCCAAAGGCGATGTCGATCTCGGCCGACGGTTCCGTGAACGGGAAGTACGACGGGCGGAAGCGCACCTGCAGGTCGTCCGTTTCAAAGAAGGCCTTGACGAAATTCAGGTACACGCCCTTCAGGTCGGCAAAGCTGATGTCTTCGGCGATCCACAGGCCTTCGACCTGGTGGAACATCGGCGAATGGGTGGCGTCGCTGTCGACGCGGTAGGTGCGGCCCGGCGCGATGACCTTGATCGGCGGCGTGTGCGTGCGCGCATAGCGCACCTGCATCGGGCTCGTGTGCGTGCGCAGCAGCAAGGGCTTGCCATCGGTGTCGTTGCCATCGATGTAGAAGGTGTCTTGCATGGAACGGGCGGGATGGTTTTCCGGGCTGTTGAGCGCCGTGAAGTTGGTCCAGTCGTTCTCGATTTCGGGGCCATCGGCCACGTCGAAACCGATGGAGCGGAAGATTTCCTCGACACGTTCCCACGTGCGCATCACGGGATGGATGCCGCCGGGCATGCGGCCACGGCCTGGCAGGGTCACGTCGATCGCTTCGGCGTTCAGACGACCTTGCATCTGGGCATCGGCCAGTGCATCACGGCGCGCTGTCAGCGCGTCTTCGATCTGCACTTTGACGGCGTTGATCAGGGCGCCTTGCGCCTTGCGCGCGTCCGGGTCCAGCTTGCCCAGGCCCTTCATCATTTCAGTAATCTGGCCAGTCTTGCCCAGGTAACGGGCTTTGGCGTTTTCAAGTGCGGCAGCGTCTGCGGCGGCGATAAAGTCAGCCTGGGCCGAGACGACGAGTTCTTCTAGGGAGTTCATGCGGCTTTTCCTGTTTTGGAAATCAATCCTGGATTTAGTAATCTAGAACCCAACAATCAAAAACGGAAACGGGGCATAAGGTGTTAAAACCCCTGCCCCGCTCTTTATAACGTCACCCTACGGATGACGTTGTGCAATGACCGATGCTTACGCAGCGATTTTTGCTTTAACTGCGTTGACAATCGCAGCGAATGCTGGCTTGTCCATCACAGCCATATCGGCCAGGACTTTACGGTCCAGTTCGATATTTGCTTTTTTCAAGCCGTTCATGAATACGCTGTACGTTACGCCATGCTCACGGGAAGCGGCGTTGATACGGGCGATCCACAGGCGGCGGAAAACGCGCTTCTTGTTGCGGCGATCGCGGTAAGCGTATTGACCAGCGCGCATAACTGCTTGCTTGGCAACACGGTATACACGGCTGCGGCGACCACGGTAGCCTTTAGCTTGAACAAGAATCTTCTTATGACGGGCACGAGCTGTAACCCCACGTTTTACTCTAGGCATAGTAACTCCTTAAATTGAGTGTGAGATTAAGCAGTCGGCATCATGCGCATGACGGATGTGACATCCGATGCGTTGATGTTACGGGTACCGCGCAACTGACGTTTGTTTTTGGTGGTTTTCTTGGTCAGGATGTGGCGTTTGAACGCGTGACCCGACTTGACTGTTCCACCTGGACGCACGCGAAAACGTTTTTTCGCGGAGCTTTTGGTCTTCATTTTAGGCATAGCAATCTGTCCTCTTACGGACAGCTCCATTTATAACAGGATTGCAGGTGGCAACACGACGCTGCGCTTAGATGCCTGCTTTCACATGTTGTGCAGCGGATGCGAGTCCACTACAGTTCACGCGGCCCGGGCATTGCTGACCGGGCCGCGCAAATTCTGCCTGGAATCTGGTGTCGCGCCCATGCAGGCACAAACCACGTCGATCCACAGTAAAACGCTATTGTATCTTACTTCTTCTTCTTAGGCGAAAGAACCATGATCATTTGGCGGCCTTCCATCTTCGGGAACTGCTCGACCTGGCCGTACGGCTCCAGATCGGCTTTCAGACGTTCCAGCATGCGGAAGCCAATATCCTGATGCGCCATCTCACGACCGCGGAAACGCAAGGTGATCTTGGTTTTATCGCCATCTTCGAGGAACTTGATGAGATTACGCAACTTGATATTGTAGTCACCATCATCAGTCCCCGGACGGAATTTGACTTCCTTCACGAGGATGATCTTTTGCTTCAATTTGGCTTCGTGAGCTTTCTTTTGCTCCGAATACTTAAATTTGCCGTAGTCCATCAAACGGCACACCGGTGGCTGCGCGGTAGGCGCAATTTCCACCAGGTCGACGTTTGCCTCTTCCGCCAGGCGGAAGGCTTCAGCCAAACTTACGATACCGAGTGGCTCGTTATCGACCCCGCTTAAACGCATTTCAGGGGCAGTGATTTCGCCATTGATGCGATGTGACTTGTCAGTAGCTATTGTAATTTCCTTTAAAAATCTTGTAAGACGGTCGTGCAGCGAGTTTCCTCGTCAGGCCTTGGTGTCGACTTCATGTTTGAGTCGCTCAATCAGGGTATCGACGGACATGACGCCCAGATCGACATTGCCCCGCGCCCGCACGGCCACTGTATTCGCATCCCGCTCTTTGTCGCCAATTACTAAGATGTAAGGCAATTTTTGTACGGAATGTTCACGTATTTTATAGGTAATCTTCTCGTTACGCAAATCAGCCTGCACACGCAGCCCCGCTTTGCGCAGTTTTGTTGTAACTTCCTGTACATAGTCGGCTTGAGCGTCGGAAATATTCAACACCGACACTTGCACCGGCGACAACCACAACGGCATGGCGCCAGCATAGTGTTCGATCAGGATGCCGATAAAACGTTCCAGCGAACCGACGATCGCGCGGTGCAGCATGATCGGCACCTGGCGCGTGTTGTCCACGGCCACGTATTCCGCACCCAGGCGGCCCGGCATCGACGGGTCGATCTGCACGGTACCCACTTGCCATGCGCGGCCCAGGCTATCCTTCAGGTGATACTCGATCTTCGGACCGTAAAACGCGCCCTCGCCCGGCAATTCCGTCCATTCCACGCCACAGGCGCGCAAGGCCGAACGCAGGGATTCCTCGGCGAAATCCCACGACTCTTCCGTGCCGATGCGGTTATCGGGGCGCAAAGCCAGTTTCACATCGATATTCGTGAAGCCGAAAGCCGTGTACACATCCATCGCCTGCTGGTGGAAGGCCGTCACTTCGCCGGCGATCTGTTCTTCCAGGCAGAAAATGTGGCCATCATCTTGCGTAAAGCCGCGCACGCGCATCATGCCGTGCAAGGCGCCCGACGGCTCATTGCGGTGGCATTGGCCGAACTCGCCGTAGCGCAGTGGCAAGTCGCGGTAGCTGCGCATGCCATTGTTGAAAATCTGGATATGGCCAGGGCAATTCATCGGCTTCAGCGCATAGGCGCGGTTTTCCGATTCCGTGATGAACATGTTTTCACGGTAATTGTCCCAGTGACCGGTTTTTTCCCACAGGCCACGGTCGAGAATTTGCGGCGCCTTGACTTCCTGGTAACCGTTGACCTGATACACATTACGCATGTATTGCTCGACCTGCTGCCAGATCGACCAGCCTTTCGGGTGCCAGAAAATCAAGCCCGGCGCTTCTTCCTGGAAATGGAAGAAATCGAGCTGCTTGCCCAATTTGCGGTGATCGCGCTTTTCCGCCTCTTCCAGGTTGTGCAAGTACAGTTCCTGATCTTCCTTCTTGGCCCAGGCCGTGCCATAGATACGCTGCAGCATCTCGTTTTTCGAGTCGCCGCGCCAGTAGGCGCCGGCCAGCTTCATCAGCTTGAACACTTTCAGCTTGCCCGTCGATGGCACGTGGGGGCCGCGGCACAAGTCCGTGAACTTGCCTTCGGAATACAGCGACACTTCCTGGTCGGCCGGGATCGAGCCGATCAGTTCGGCCTTGTAGGCCTCGCCAATACCCTTGAAGTATTCGATGGCTTCGTCGCGCGCGACCACCTTGCGCGTGACTTGCTCGTCCTTCTTGGCCAGCTCCGTCATTTTCTTTTCGATCGCCAGCAGATCTTCCGGCGTGAACGGACGCTTGTAGGCGAAGTCATAGTAAAAGCCGTTGTCGATCACGGGACCGATGGTCACTTGTGCATCCGGGAACAATTCCTTGACGGCATACGCCAGCAAGTGAGCCGTCGAGTGGCGGATCACTTCCAGACCATCGGCATCCTTGTCCGTCACAATCGCCAGTTCCGCGTCTTGCTCGATCAGATAGGAGGTGTCGACCAGCTTGCCGTCGACCTTGCCAGCCAGGGCAGCCTTGGCCAGGCCGGTACCAATATTGGCCGCAACCTGGGCCACGGTGACCGGGCCGTCAAATTGACGGGCGGAACCATCGGGAAGTCGGATTGTAAGCATATTGATCTCCATATCGGCGCTGGCGCCAGGTAAAACTGCGATGTGATGGGTAAAATAACTGAAAGGAAAACGCAGACGCAAAAAAACGCGGACTAGCCGCGTTTTTCACTTTCTTAAGACAAAGGAAACCCGTTCGACTAGCGTCACTCCCAAAGCTTGGTAGTAGTTCGCGGTGTCATAACCGGTTTACCCTTTCTCTCTAACTGCATTCTGGTGGGCGGTGAGGAATTCGAATCCCCGACCCCTTGGATGTCGACCAAGTATTCTAACCAGCTGAACTAACCGCCCGTAAAACTTTTTTATCGATTACTGCATCAGCAATCGTCTTTAAAACCATCTACTGCCAAATTCTGGTGGGCGGTGAGGAATTCGAATCCCCGACCCCTTGGATGTCGACCAAGTATTCTAACCAGCTGAACTAACCGCCCCGAAGACCAGCATTATAGAGAGGCTTTCCCAGAATGACAAGGGCTGTTTTACAGGAAACTTTAATCAGTTCTCCGGGCGTCAGCTCCCTTTATATAGAGGGAGCCCGCAGCGCCTTGAATGCCGCTAGAATCGCGGCATGAACTCCACTATATTAGCCTGGCTGAAAACCCTGAGCCGCATCTGCGGTTTTGAAACGGCCGACTCCTTCCCGCCCAATCATCCCTACGCACGCACGCGCTGGGAAGCCGCGTATTTCGATATCGCCTCCGACGTAAAACCCGACGAGATCGAACGGCGCATCTGCGCGGCCATCGCCAACACGCCGAGCGTCTTCGCCTACATCAGCAATCCCACGCCGCGCATGCAGCGCGCGCTGCTGAACGTGATCCACGACCGGCTGCGGCGCCAGCCCGGCGCGGGCGCCACGGACCTGGTCTTGTTATTGATCAATGCCTACGCCAGCGACCACATCACGGAAGCCGTGCCCGGCCTGCGCGCCCTGATCTATAACACGGAGCACGAAGACACGAATCTGCGCGTGCATGCGATCCTGGAGTTACTGGTCGGCACGCCGCGTGGACTGGACGTGATCGATATGTAGATCAAACGTGATTGGCGGGAACATAACGCGCCCGCAAGCGCATGAATGGGGTTTCCACCAATGCATATAAAAGCCAGCCCGTGGCAATGCTCAACATAATCATCACCAACATGGCACCCAGGCTGTCCGGCCCGTAACCCCTATCCTGCAAGAGCGGGCGCAGCAGGATGCACAGCTGTTTGTGCAGCAAATAAATCGCATATGACCATAGCGCCAGGCTGGCCGCGCCCGGCACGCGCAGTTGATACAAGGCGCTGGCGGGACTGAGCGCCGCGATCAGCAATAAGGTAAAACTGGCCGCCAGGGCCGGATAGCCGAACACCGTTACCCAGTAGCCATAGTGATCGGTGAGAAACACATAAAACATCAGCGCCGTGCCAGCGATTCCCGCCAGCAAGCTGCGGTTGCCGTATGACGTGAGGCGCGTCCAGGCGATGGGGTGGTAATTCTTCAGCAGCGCCAGCGCCACGCCCGCCACCAGTTCGTCGAAGCGGCACCACGAGGCATAGTAGATGTACTTGTAATAACCGAGGCCGCCGCGCGGCAGGTGCACATATTCATCCCACAAATAGGCGCGCACCAGCATGCCGACGATAAAGCTGCCGGCCACGGCCAGCCAAGCCCACAGCAGAGACCTGCGGCAAGCGGCGATCAGCAGCGCCACGGCCGGCAGCAGCACGTAGAACTGCTCTTCCACGCACAGCGACCAGGCATGGGAAAACGCCGTGCCCGGCGTCAGGTTGATGTTTTGCGTAAAGGTCAGGAATTTCCACAGAGGCAATAGCGCGCTATCGCCGCGAAACGCGGGCCACAGGTAATACAGGGCCAGCACGGCATAAAAACTGGGCAAGGTGCGCAGGAAGCGCCGCGCATAGAAACGCGGCAAGGAAAAGCCGTGCTCGCTGCGCAAGGCCGCAAAGATCTGGTTGCCGATCAGGTAGCCGCTGAGGGCAAAGAACAGGTCCACGCCCACCCACCCGATTTCTCCCCAGAAACCAAATGCCCCGCCCTCGCTGACGAACAGCAAATAATGGTTCATGAAGACAAGCACGATGGCCAGCGCGCGCAAGGTATCGAGGCCATACAGGCGGGAAGAAGGTGAGGAGGACGACATGGATCTCGGCAAGGGAAAACAACGGTGGCGCCGATCATGCCACGCCACACGCTGCCATGGCCACATTTTTACAGGCGTCCACGGCGAATCCCGCTAAAATATGCCGACCCCGCTTTCCCTTCCCGCAACAGCATAGGATATGTCCAGCATGAGCAGCGCACTCCACTTCAAGTCCATCAACTACACGGGCCAGGGCAGCGGCCCGCGCCTGATCGTCACCGGCGCCGTGCACGGCAATGAAACCTGCGGCACCAAGGGCATTCAACGCGTGATGGCTGAACTCGACAGCGGCGCCCTCTCCATCGTGGCCGGCAGCGTCACCTTCGTGCCCATCACCAACCCGCTGGCCTATGCCAAGGGCGTGCGCAGCGGCGACCGCAACCTGAACCGCAACCTGTTCCCGAACGACAATCCACAGGATTTCGAAGACCGCATCGCCAACTGGCTGTGCCCGTTGCTGGGCCAGCACGACGTGCTGCTCGACTTGCACTCGTTCAATGCGGACAGTCAGCCTTTCGTCATGGTGGGTCCGCGCAACAACGATGAACCGCTGCAACCATTTCAACATGAAGACAAGGAACGCGCACTGGCACGCCGCCTGGGCGTGCGCCGCTTCGTCGATGGCTGGCTGCAAACGTATGGCGCCGGCGTACAGCGCCGCCTGGGCAGCAGCGACCAGGTGGGCATGGTGTTGCGCTATGGCGTGGGCACGACGGAATACATGCGCTCGACGGGCGGTTATGCGCTGACCCTGGAATGCGGCCAGCACGCGGACCCGGCCGCGCCGGATGTGGCCTACCGCGCCATCATGAACACCCTGGCTTTCCTCGGTTTCATTGACGCGCCGCAGCCGAATCCGATCGCCGACGCCGACATGGAAGCGCTGAACATGGTAGTCGTGCACGACAAGCTCGATGCGGGCGACCGCTTCATCAAGACCTGGTCCAGCTTTGACAAGGTCAAACAGGGCGAGCAGATCGGCGTGCGCGCGGATGGCACGCCCGTGACGGCCGAATTTGACGCCTATATCCTGTTCCCGGACGTCAACGCGCAAGCCAATGCCGAGTGGTATTACCTGGCGCGGGTGGCCAGCAGCTTTTGATCAGTGACCAACGGATTTTGAAAACAGGTTAATCACGAGCACGCCGGCAATGATCAGCCCCAGGCCGATCAAGGCCGGCGTGTCGAGGCTTTGCTTGAACCAGAACCAGCCGACGGCGGAAATGAGCACGATGCCCACGCCGGACCAGATTGCGTAGACGATGCCGGTAGGAATGACCTTCAAGGTCAAGGACAAGCACCAGAAGGCGATGCTGTAGCCGACCACGGTGATGACGCTGGGCCACAAGCGGCTGAAACCCTCGGACGCCTTCAAGGCGCTGGTGGCGATCACTTCGGCAATGATGGCGATGCCCAGGTAGAAATACGTCATGGCAAGACTCATACTGGCATCCTTTATTGAGGGCTGAGCAATTTCAAGCCCAGGATCCCGGACACGATCAGGGCGATGCAGGCAATGCGCGCGGCGCTGGCCGGTTCGCCCAGCACCATGATGCCGAAGATGGCCGTGCCGACGGTACCGATGCCCGTCCAGATGGCGTAGGCCGTGCCCAGCGGCAAGGTGCGCAGGGCCAAACCCAGCATCACCACGCTGCCCAGCATGGAAATGGCGGTCAATACGGATGGCACGAGGCGGGTAAAGCCGGCACTGTATTTGAGGCCAATGGCCCAGCCGATTTCCAGCAAGCCCGCCAATACCAGAATGATCCACGCCATACTTTTCTCCCGAGGCGGCAGGGTCGTCCCCACCATACAGCCCCCACATCGAGCGGGGTCGTCCCCACAGGAGCAAAGGGAAAAGTATACCATTGGGCGAAAACTCTTGCCGCCAGCACATTTTTTCTAGTACGGCCGCTCCAGTCGAAAGTTGCCAAAAAACATGCTAATGGCAGCATAATTGCTGCATCCATTCACTCTCGGGAACAATGATGCTACTTCTGGCCCAAATCCTTACCGCCCTTATCCTGCTGCTGCACGTCTACATCGTGCTGCTGGAAACCGTCTTGTTCGATGCGCGCGGACGCAAGGTGTTTGGCCTGTCGAAGGAAAAGGCGGAGATCGTGCGTCCCGCCATGTCGAACCAGGGTTGCTACAACGGTTTTCTCGTCGCGGCGCTGGCGCTGGGTTTTTTTCACCCGGACGCGGCCATCGCTTATGCGTTCACCGTGTTCGGCCTGGCGTGCATCGCCGTGGCCGGCGTGTGGGGCGCGGCCACCGTCATGACGCGCATCCTCTACCTGCAAACGGTGCCTGCCGTCATCGCCTTGCTGCTGTTCCACTTCGCCTGATCCCTGCCAGGGCGGCCCGTCGGCCGCCCCGCCTCGCCCCCCTACGTGCAGCCTGCGCAT